>NZ_CP016634.1:3758750-4073125 GCF_002741075.1 Pseudomonas putida
CTTTATTGATGAACGGTAGCGCTTGAGGCATACCGATAACGCTACACAAAAGGCGCAGCCAAAACATCTAGCTGCGCCATGCGGCTTTACTTCTTCTTAGGCGGAGACTTCGGCTTAGGCTTGTCAGTTTCCTTCACCGACTCCCGAGGATTGCGTTTAGCTTTGTCCTCGGTGATGTATTCACCAGTTACCGCATCACGATATCTCGTAGGCATATCAGCTCCTTGATAGCTCATCGCCACATGGCGACCCTTTCAAGGTAGCCCAGGCAGCGGTGGGCGCAATCGACCCCGGCAGTCGCCTGGCCAGCAGCGCACTAGGCCCCTATGGGGGATTCTGCACATGATCGGGTCAGACCCTCCCCTCGCACGGCTACAGTAAATTTAGGCCGGAGGGCTTTCGAGCAACTGGCGCACCTTGTCCAGCAGCCCCCGCTGTGCCTTGAGTGCAGACTTGCCACCGTAGATGCTGGTCATGTTCTGCTTACCAACATGGCCCAGGATCGCCCCGGCCTCATGCTCAGTAGCACCGGCATGTCGCATCAGGTCAGCCACTGTGTGCCGAACGCCATACAACGTATAACCGGCAGGCAGACGACGACCGAGCAGGTCATGCAACCGGCGCACCCGCTGCTCCGTCCTACGGCCTAGGTCGGCGTGCTCTCCCCTTTCGGCCAGCACCAGCCGGAACAGCCGGGCGTCATCGTCATGCACTGGGAGGTCACGGCGGCTGGCATCGGTCTTCCTACCGGATAGCCCAGCCTGGAACACCAGTTCCTTACCGCCCATGATGTCCTCGCGCACCGTCAATGCCTCCGGCCCCTCCCGCAATAGCTCAGACGGGCGCAAGCCATAACGAGCCAGGATGAGCAACGCAGCACAGTCAGCCTCGGGGGCCGTGTCCTGCATGTTCTGGATACAAGCCTTGAGCATTGCAACGGGGATCGGCTGGCGGGCTTCCTTCCTGGCACCGGCACCGGAACGAATCGTCTTGGCGGTGGCATCAAGCTTCGGCAGCTTGATCCCCTCCCACCCAGGCATGCAGCGAAGTACGGCCAGAATGGCATTGGTGCTGGTATTGAGTGACGACGCTTTCATGCCCTGCTCAAGGCGCCGTTGGCCATAGTCGAGAATGCTTTGGACCTGCTCCGCTGGGGTGGCTGGCCAACGTAGGGCGTCCCGGCACAGCGTCTGCACCTGCTGTCCACGTCGGGGTGTAGCCTGGGCCAGGTACTTATCCAAGGTCCGCTGAAACTCGGCGGCGGTGGTCTGCCCATGCCGCGCCCGTTGAGCAGGGATTGCAGGTACAGAGTGCTCTGGAACAGGCGCAATAGAAGGCACAGCGTTAGCTGGCTCAGGCGTTGAGGGCTGCCCTAGCGTGGGCACCTCGCCCCTCTCCAGGGCCTCCAGGGCGCGCAGGGCGGCCAATGCCTCCATCGGGCTGTAGTCAGCCGCGCCGGGATGCTTCCCGTCGGCAATCGCCTGTAGTGCGGCCTTGCGCCATTCAAGCTCTGCCGCCCAGGTCGGGGCCTGCCGCTGGCTCGGTTCAAGGGCTTCGACAGCCGACCGGGTAGCATCGTCTACAACGGCCCGCAGACGCTCTAGGATGCGCTCTGCCGTTACCGCTGGGACATCCCCGCCAAGGGCCTGCATCGCCCCTGTACCGCCACCGCAGGCGCTCCCAGCCAGGGCTTCGGCGCAGGTACGGTCGAAGTCAACCGACACCACACGGGCAAGCTGTAGCGCTTCCTTACGGTCGCTGGTGCCAAGCGCCTTTCGGAACTCGGTACGGCCCACAATGCTGGCAACTTCGACAGGGAAGCGGCGGCGGTAGATGAACCGCCCGTCTCGCTTCATCAGATGATCCGACATGGCGCAACTCCTGGCAGTGGGTCACGTGCACCGGTCATGCGCCCCGGTGAAATGGCCCTCTAAACGGCTGTTGTGCCCCGGTCAACCCAGGGCTGCAAGGCCCGCAGAATGCGGCCTGCGCCGTAATCCGGCAAGGAGTTTGTGCACCATCCCTCTAACGAAAAAACCCGCGACAAGCGCGGGTTTATTTCGAATGGCAACACTCAGAGCTTTTGCAGGTCACGCTGGGCCAGTTGCGCGGCGGAAGTGCCGGGGTACTGAGTAATGACCTGCTGAAGAATGCCCTTGACCTTGTCGGTGTGACCCATGCGGCGCTCGACATCTGCCAGCTTGTACAGCGAGTCAGGTACCTTGCTGTGCTTGGGGTACAGCTGGCCGACCTTGGCGAAAGCCTGGCTGGCGCCTTGCAGATCGCCCTTGGCCAGGTTCACTTCACCCAGCCAGTACTGGGCATTGCCGGCGTACTGGCTGTTGGGGTACTTGCGCAAGAAGGCGCCGAAGGCCTGGCTGGCCTTGTCGAAATCCTTCTGCTTGATCAGGTCGAAAGCTGCGTCGTAATAGAGCTTCTCTTTCGCCGGATCACCAGGTTCGCTGCTGGCGGCCGGTTGTTGAGCCGCAGCGCCAGCAGCGGCACCGGCGGCGGCATTGGATGCACCGCCGGTGGAAGAATTCTCGGGGGTCGCGGCAGGTGCGACACCACTGTTGATGCGACGGTCCAGATCCTGGTAACGCTCCAGGTTCTCCTGCTTCATGCGGGCGACATCGTTTTGCAACTCTTCGATGATGCCTTGCTGGCGGGAAATCTGATCCTGCATCTGTTGCAGCTGCATGAACAGCTGGCCCTGTGCAGAAGCAGGGGCCGAAGCCCCTGCTCCGGCATAGGCGCCGCTCGTGCCATAACCCGCAGGCGGATAGCCACCTGCGTTGTCATCTACTACAGGAATCTCAGCCCACGCCGCGAGCGGCAGGCTGAGCGCGAGGACGGTTACAGCACGACGGCACATACGCATAAGAACTTACTTACGCAGTTCTACGCGACGGTTCTGAGCCCAGGACTGCTCGTCGTTGCCGGTGGCAACTGGACGCTCTTCGCCGTAGGAAACCAGTTCCAGTTGAGCAGGGGAAACGCCCTGCAGAACCAGGTAGCGCTGAACGGCCTTAGCACGACGCTCGCCCAGAGCCATGTTGTACTCGCGAGTACCACGCTCGTCGGTGTGGCCTTCCAGAACAACACGGTTGCCGTTGGCTTTCAGGTCCTTGGCGTGAACATCCAGAGCGCGCATGGCTTCTGGCTTCAGGTCCGAGCTGTCGTATTCGAAGTAGAAGGTGGTGATTGCGCGCAGGGCGGCTTCTTCGCTCAGGCTGCCGTCGACAGCGCCAGTGTTGGCACCGTAGCCAGCGTTAGGATCAACAGCGGCGCCTTCGCCAGCGTTGTCACCGCCCTTGGAGGAGCAACCTACAGCTACGGCCATGGCCAGAGCCAGCGCAGCGAATTTACCAAACTTCAGCATTTCCATCGTGAAACTCCTAATGAAACCCCAGTGTGTTAAGCAAAAGTATTACGCCGCATCAGTTCAGGTAAGGGGACCAGGACGGTTCTCTGACTTCGCCTTGAGCGGTAGGAAGCGGGAGCCTCACGCGTCCGTTGAGAGAGACGAGCATCAAGACTCCCCGGCCCTGCTGGCGGGTGGCGTAGATTAGCATGGTGCCGTTGGGCGCGACAGTGGGAGACTCATCAAGACTGGTGTCCGACAGAATCTTTACACTTCCGCGCTGCAGGTCTTGGGCAGCCACTTTGAAGTTGGTGAAGCCCTGTTGGCGATGGATCATCACCAGGGTCTTTTCATCTGCCGACAGTTTCGGGTTGGCATTGTAGTTACCCACGAACGTTACACGCTCGGCACCACCGCCACTGACCGAAGTCTTGTAGACCTGCGGCTTGCCGCCACGGTCGGAGGTGAAGTACAGGGTATTGCCATCCTTGCCCCAGAACGGCTCGGTGTTGATACCAGGGCCCGCAGTCACACGGCTGATCTGGCGCGACCCCATGTTCATCACATAGATGTCCGGGTTGCCGTCCTTGGACAGCACGAAGGCCAGGCGCGAACCATCCGGCGACCAGGCCGGAGCACCGTTGAGGCCTTCGAAGTTGGTGATCTGCTCACGGCGACCGGTATCGATGTGCTGAACGAAGATACGTGGACGTTTCTGTTCGAACGAGACATAGGCAATGCGCTTGCCGTCCGGTGCGAAACGCGGCGACAGAATCGGCTCGCGTGATTGCAGCAGGGTAACGGCGCGGGCGCCGTCATAGTCCGAACGCTGCAGGGTGTAACGGGTGTTGTTGGCGGAGAAGCGCTCGGCGGTCACGTACAGCATGCGCGTGGAGAATGCCCCCTTGATGCCGGTGAGCTTCTCGAACGACTGGTCGGCGATGTAGTGCGACATGTCGCGCAGCTGGTCGACGCCACCGGCAACACTACCAGTCAGCACCTGCTGTTCGGTGGCCACGTTGAACAGGGCGTATTGCACCTGCAGACGACCGCCGGACGGCACGATGCTGCCAACCATCACGTACTGGGCCCCCAGGGCTTTCCAGTCGCGGAAGATGACTTCGCTAGCCTGGGTCGGCTGGCTGATCATGTTCTGCCGCGGAATGGGCGAGTAGTAGCCGGAGTTGCGCAGGTCATTGCCGATGATCTCGGCCATGTCCTCGGGCAACACGCTGCCACCCTGCAGACCGAACGGCACTACCGCGATCGGAGTCGCCCGATCGCTGCCGCTGGTGACCAGGATGTTCTTTTCCTCTGCCACAGCCATACCTGCCACGCAGCAGAGCATGACCAGCAGTCCTCTCAGACGTTTAATCACAACGCTAGATCCTCAGGTGTAAATGTCATCTTGAATGAACGGTACGGATTGAACTCGTTCGGCTTCAAGCCCTGCATTTCGGTCAAACGACCAATGTTCTTCACCGCTGCCACCGCCGAACTGTCGAACGGACCGTCACCACTGGAGCGCGCGACGCTGACGTTGGTGATGGTGCCATCGGGCAGCATGTTGATCTGCAGGACTACCGTCATGCCCCTGCGTGCGGACGGCGGACGCGCCCACCCTTCGGCTGCTCGCATGCGAATCAGGTCGTCGAAATCGCCGGCCACTTCATCGCCACGTTCATCGGCCAGGGCTTGCTGCCGCTCGGTGGTGTCGGACAACAGCTCGGCCAGGGCCTGGGCTTTCTTGTCTTCTGCCGCCTTGCGGGCCGCTTCCTGCGCCTTTTTCTTCTGTGCATCCGCCGCCGCCTTCTTCTTGGCGTCTTCGGCTGCCTTCTTCTTCGCTTCCTCGGCAGCCGCTTTCTTCTTGGCGTCCTCGGCAGCTTTCTTCTTGGCCTCTTCGGCGGCTTTCTTCTTAGCCTCCTCGGTGGCCTGCTTCTTGGCTTCTTCCTCGGCTTTCTTCTTGGCCTCTTCCTCAGCCTTCTTCTTGGCGATATCGGCCTGCTGCTTCTCCGCGGCTTTCTTCGCCTCCTCGGCTTTCTTGGACTCGGCAGCCTTCTTCGCTTCAGCGGCCTTGGCGGCTTCCTCAGCCTTCTTCGCTTCGGCAGCTTCGCGGGCCTCCTCGGCCTTTTGAGCGGCGTCGGCTTTCTTTTGTTCCGCAGCCTTCACAGCTTCCTGCTCGACCTTCTTCTGCTCCAACTGCTCGACTTCGGTCTGACGCGATGCGGTTTTCTTCGCTTCCCCGGCAATCTTCTGATTGGTCTGGGTGGTCGCCTGACTCTTGGACTTGAGCTGATAGAGCGTAGCCTGGACGATCGGCTTGGACGGCGGCAGCTCAGGGGTCATTGCGAAACTGACGAACAGCATCGCGAACACCAGAACGTGCAGGCCAATGGCCCAGACAGTGGGCCAGAAGTAGCTTTCCGAGGCGGATGGCTCTCGCTGTTGCATCAGGGCGCCTCGGTAATCAGGCCAACGTTACCGACACCGGCCTTCTGCAACCCGCCCATGGCTCCCATGACCGCGCCGTAGTCGACGGCCTTGTCGCCACGAATGAAGACCTGGGTCTGCTTGCCCTGGTCGCGACCGGCGGCGATGATCTTCGTCACCGCACTGGTCATTTCCGGCAAGGTCATGGCCTTGTCCATCTGCTTGTCGGTGTCGACTTCGCTGCCGAGGTTCCAGTAGTAGGTCTTGTCGGCCTTGATCGAGATGGTCAGGATCTGAACGTTGTTGTCCTGAGGCAAGGCTTCACTGGAAACCTTGGGCAGGTCGACCTTCACGCCCTGGTTGAGCATGGGGGCGGTCACCATGAAGATGACCAGCAGCACCAGCATCACGTCGATGTAGGGCACCACGTTCATCTCGGCGACCGGCTTGCGTTTGTGGCGAACTCGGGCCATGGGCTTCTACCTGATTACTCTTCGCTGGTGTGCACTTTGCGGTGCAGGATTGCCTGGAACTCGTCGGCGAACGTGTAGTAACGGCCGATCAGCACTTCGCTGCGGGCAGAGAAACGGTTGTAGGCAATGACCGCCGGGATCGCGGCGAACAGGCCGATCGCGGTAGCGATCAGGGCCTCGGCGATGCCAGGGGCCACGGTGGCCAGGGTCGCCTGCTGGGCCGAGGCCAGGCCGCGGAAGGAGTTCATGATGCCCCAGACGGTACCGAACAGGCCGATGTACGGGCTGGTGGAGCCGACGGTGGCAAGGAACGGCAGGCTCTGCTCGAGCTTTTCTTCCTCACGGGAGATGGCCACGCGCATGGCACGCCCCACCCCTTCCATGACGGCATCCGGGTCGACACCCGGCTGCTGGCGCAGACGCGAAAACTCCTTGAAGCCGGCACGGAACACCTGCTCCACGCCCGAATCCGGATCAGGATTGCTGCCTGCCTGACGATACAGCTTGGACAGGTCGATGCCCGACCAGAAGCGCTCCTCGAAGGCATCCAGCGCACGACGACCGGCGCGCAGCATGGTGCTGCGCTGGAAGATCATGATCCATGAAGTGACCGAAGCGGCCACTAGGGTCAGCATGACCAGCTGTACCACCACACTGGCATTGCTGACCAGACTCCACATGGAGGTATGGTCGACGACGTTAGCTTCCACGCTTATTCTCCTGCGTTCGATTGAGTACCCGTGCCGTCCGCCAGGAAGGCGTCGCGCAGTTCTGGGGGAATGGCCCGGGGTTTGAAAGTGTCGGCGCGCACGGCGGCCACCAGGAACTGCCCTTCGCAGAGCAGTGTTTCATCCTTTTCCCGCCAGACCTGCTGCACGAAGCGCAGGCTGGCGCGGTTCAATTCAAGCACTTGCGCGGTCACCCGCAACTCGTCGTCCAACCGCGCCGGCGCGTGGTAACGCGCTTCGCTGGAATGAACCACGAACAACAGGTTCTGGCCGACAAGCTCCGACTGGGAAAACCCCAGGTGCCGCAGCCGCTCGGTACGCGCCCGCTCCATGAACTTCAGATAGTTGACGTAATACACCACGCCACCGGCGTCGGTGTCCTCGTAATAGACGCGACAGCGGTGAGCGAACGGTTCCAGGCCATTTTGCGCGCGCATACTCTAGTGCTTACTCCTCAGCTTGCCAATCCGCCCAGGCAACTGTTTTTGCATCGATAATGTCTTATTGCCAGCGCGCCGAGAGCGTGCCAGCGGTAGGACCACGAAAACCCCGATTCGATCTGTCATTCATCGGGATCGGAAAATTCTCCGCCCTCGGCGAAGCGCCCCGGAATGTTCAGGCCGAAGTGCAAGTAGGCATGACGAGTGACCACGCGCCCGCGTGGCGTGCGCATGATGTAGCCCTGCTGGATCAGGTACGGCTCGAGCACGTCCTCGATGGTGTGTCGCTCCTCACTGATGGCCGCGGCCAGGTTGTCGACCCCCACCGGGCCGCCATCGAACTTCTCGATCATGGTCAACAGCAGGCGACGGTCGGAGTGGTCGAAGCCACGCTCATCGACATCCAGCAGGTTCAGCGCCATGTCCGCCACCGCCTTGGTGATCTGACCCTTGCCGCGCACCTCGGCATAATCGCGCACGCGACGCAACAGGCGGTTGGCGATACGCGGGGTGCCACGAGCACGACGGGCGATCTCATAGGCCCCCTGGTCCTCGATGGACAACCCGAGGATGTTGGCCGAGCGGCTGACGATGGTCGCCAGGTCCTTGTTGCTGTAGAACTCCAGGCGCTGAACGATGCCGAAGCGATCACGCAGCGGGTTGGTCAGCATGCCGGCACGGGTGGTGGCACCCACCAAGGTGAACGGTGGTAGGTCGAGTTTGATCGAACGCGCAGCCGGTCCCTCGCCGATCATGATGTCCAGCTGGAAGTCCTCCATCGCCGGATAGAGCACCTCCTCGACGACCGGCGACAGCCGATGGATCTCGTCGATGAACAGCACGTCATGGGGCTCCAGATTGGTCAGCATTGCAGCCAGATCGCCCGGGCGCTCCAGAATTGGCCCCGAGGTGCTCTTGACTGACACGCCCATTTCCTGGGCGATGATGTTGGCCAGCGTGGTCTTGCCCAGGCCCGGCGGGCCGAAGATCAAGGTGTGGTCAAGCGATTCGTTGCGACCGCGCGCCGCCTGGATGAACAACGCCATCTGCTCGCGCACCACTGGCTGGCCGATATACTCGTCCAGGCTCAGGGGGCGGATCGCACGGTCCTGGATTTCTTCGCGATCGCGGCCACTGGCGGCGATCAGTCGGTCGGTCTCGATCACTTGGCGATCATTCCTTTAAGGCTGCGGCGAATCAGCTCCTCGCTGCTCAGGCCGCTCTTGCCCTCGATGGCAGCCACTGCCTTGCTCGCCTCCTGGGGCTTGTAGCCCAGGGAAATCAAAGCGCTGACCGCATCGGCTTCGGCATTGGAGGCACTGCTCACAGGCATGGGGCCATCAGAGACAAGGGTGAACATTGCGGGGGACGTTTCCCACGCCTTGAAGCGATCCTTGAGTTCCACCAGCAAGCGTTCGGCGGTCTTCTTGCCAACCCCTGGCACACGCACCAGCGCCGAAGCGTCCTGAGCCTGCACACAGCGCACCAGCTCATCGACCTCAAGGCCCGACATCAGCGCCAGGGCCAGCTTCGGCCCGACGCCATTGAGGCGAATGAGCTCGCGGAACAGTTCGCGCTCGCGCTTTTCAGCAAAGCCATAGAGTAGATGAGCGTCCTCGCGCACCACCAAGTGGGTGTGCAACGTGACCGGCTCACCGACTTTCGGCAACCGGTACAAGGTAGTCATTGGCACCTCCAGCTCATAGCCCAGGCCATTGACATCGACTATCAGGTGCGGCGGCTGCTTTTCCGCCAGGGTGCCGCGCAAACGTCCAATCACGTTCCGATCCTTTCCTTCGGGTGCCGGTCAGAAACCGGCCCACCCTATCAGCAAATGCAAAGGGAGGCTGTTCCCCCCGCACAAAATATGTATCAGCGCATGAAGCGGCTACAGACGCAAGCGTCCACCGCGTCGCCGGGCCGTGGTCAATCCGTGGGGGATGAGGCTGGAGCGGGTGTGGGCATGACACAGGGCAATGGCCAGGGCGTCGGAGGCATCCACCTGCGGCTTTTGCGTCAGCTTCAACAGGTGCATGACCATCAACATCACCTGCTCCTTGTTGGCGCCACCGGTCCCAGCCACCGCCTGCTTGACCTGACTGGCGCTGTATTCGGCTATCTCGAGACCCGCCTCGGCAGCCGCGACGATCGCTGCGCCACGCGCCTGCCCGAGCTTGAGGGCCGAATCGGCATTACGCGCCATGAACACCCGCTCGATGCCCATGGTCACCGGCCCGTGCTGGCGAATGATCTCACTCACCCCACGGAACACGACCTGCAGCCGCTCGTGCAACTCCCCGCTGCCTGTGCGGATACAGCCAGACGCCACGTACTCGCAGCCGCGAGCCGTCTGACGCACCACACCGAAACCTGTGATGCGCGAACCGGGGTCGATACCAAGAATCAGAGTCATAAGGCCTGTCGTTGAAAGGAGGCATGTTTGCGACTGCATCGCTCCTTTCGAGGACAAATCCGCTCCCCCAGGTACCGCACCGGTTTCGATTGCGGTGCCATACCAGTGAGAGCGGACTCATCCGCGAAAGGCCGACGTGGGCGCCGACAAGCTTACAGAGCTGGCAGCGGTTGCCAGAACACCTTAGCCGAGCTTCTCCATGATCTCGTCGGAAATCTCGGCGTTGGAGTAGACGTTCTGCACATCGTCCAGGTCTTCGAGCATGTCGATCAGCTTGAGGACTTTCTCCGCCCCCTCCTGATCCAGCTCGGCACTGGTGGTCGGCTGCATCACGATCTCGGCATCGGCAGCCTTGAAGCCGGCTTCTTCCAGGGCGTTACGCACGGCATAGAAGCTGTTGAACGAGGTGAAGACATCGAAGGAGCCATCATCGTTGGCGACCACATCGTCGGCGTCGGCCTCCATGGCGGCTTCCATCAGGGCTTCTTCATCCAGACCCGGGGCAAAGCTGATCTGCCCCTTGCGCTCGAACAGATAGGCAACGGAGCCATCGGTGCCGAGATTGCCGCCGCACTTGGTGAACGCATGGCGTACAGCGGCTGCGGTGCGATTGCGGTTGTCGGTCATGGCCTCGACCATGATCGCCACGCCACCGGGGCCGTAACCTTCGTAGCTGAGCTCCTCGACGTTGTCGCTTTCGTTGGTGCCCGCACCACGTGCCACGGCGCGATCGATGATGTCGCGGCTCATGTTGGCACCCAGGGCCTTGTCCAGGGCCAGACGCAGACGCGGGTTGGAAGCCGGGTCAGGCCCACCCTGCTTGGCAGCGACGGTCAGTTCGCGGATCCACTTGGTGAAGACCTTGCCTCTCTTGGCATCCTGGCGCTCTTTGCGGTGCTTGATGTTTGCCCACTTGGAATGACCAGCCATAACGACTCCGAATCCTTGAAACAGAAACAGGTTCCGCCCCGAAGGGCGGAACGCGAGAAAACTGCGCCGAAGCGCGTGGGCGCCCCCGTCAGGGACGCGCCCTGATCGGTTACTCGACCTTGGTCTGCTCACGCAGACGGATGTGCAGCTCGCGCAGGGCCTTGGCATCCACCAGGCCTGGGGCCTGGGTCATGACGCACGCGGCGCTCTGGGTTTTCGGGAACGCGATCACTTCGCGGATCGACTGGGCGCCGGTCATCAGCATGACCAGACGGTCCAGACCGAAGGCCAGGCCACCGTGAGGCGGTGCACCGAACTTCAGGGCGTCGAGCAGGAAGCCGAACTTCTCCTGCTGCTCTTCGGCACCGATGCCCAGCAGACGGAAGACCGCCTGTTGCATTTCCTTGCGGTGGATACGGATCGAGCCGCCACCGAGTTCGGTGCCATTGAGGACCATGTCGTAGGCGCGCGACAGCGCGACGCCCGGGTTGGCCTCGAGCTGTTCAGGCGAGCATTTGGGCGCCGTGAACGGGTGGTGCAGCGCGCTGAAACTGCCATCGTCATTTTCTTCGAACATCGGGAAGTCGACGACCCACATCGGCGCCCACTCGCAAGTCAGCAGCTCGAAGTCGTGACCCAGACGGATACGCAGCGCGCCCAGGGCTTCGCTGACGATCTTGGCCTTGTCGGCACCGAAGAACACGATGTCACCGTCAACGGCGCCAACGCGATCGAGGATCACGTTCAGGTTGGCCTCAGGGATGTTCTTGACGATCGGCGACTGCAGGCCCTCGACGCCCTTGGCGCGCTCGTTGACCTTGATGTAGGCCAGGCCCTTGGCGCCATAGATGCCGACGAACTTGGTGTATTCGTCGATGCGGCTGCGCGGCATGCTGGCACCGCCAGGCAGGCGCAGCGCGGTGACGCGGCACTTCGGATCGTTGGCCGGACCTGCGAAGACCTTGAAGTCCACGTCCTTGAGTTGGTCGGCAACATCGACCAGCTCCAGCGGAATACGCAGGTCTGGTTTGTCGGAGCCGTAGCGACGCATGGCCTCTTCGTAGGTCATGTGCGGGAATTCGCCGAACTCCAGGTCCAGGACTTCCTTGAACAGCTTGCGGATCATGCCTTCGGTCAGGCCCATGATCTCGGCTTCGTCGAGGAAGCTGGTCTCGATGTCGATCTGGGTGAATTCCGGCTGACGGTCGGCACGCAGGTCCTCGTCACGGAAGCACTTGGCGATCTGATAGTAGCGATCGAAGCCGGCGACCATCAGCAGTTGCTTGAACAGCTGGGGCGACTGCGGCAGAGCGAAGAAGCTGCCAGCGTGGGTGCGGCTCGGGACCAGGTAGTCGCGCGCGCCTTCCGGCGTGGCGCGGGTCAGGATCGGCGTCTCGACGTCGAGGAAGCCGTGCTCGTCCAGGTAGCGGCGGATGCTGCTGGTGATGCGCGAACGCAGACGCAGCTTGTCGGCCATTTCCGGGCGACGCAGGTCGATGAAGCGGTAGCGCAGGCGGGTTTCCTCGCCCACATCAGAGAATTCGTTCAGCGGGAAGGGCGGGGTTTCCGCCTCGTTGAGCACCTGGAGCTCATAGCCCAGCACCTCGATACCGCCGGACGCCATGTTCGGGTTGACCGCGCCAGCCGGGCGCAAGCGCACCTTGCCGGTGATCTGCACGACGTACTCGCTGCGCACACGGTCGGCAGCGGCGAAAGTCTCGGCACGATCCGGGTCGAAGACGACCTGGGCCATGCCTTCGCGGTCACGGATGTCGAGGAAGATCACCCCGCCGTGGTCGCGGCGACGATGGACCCAGCCGCAAAGGGTGACTTCCTGGCCGTCCAGGCTCTCGTTCAGTTGGCCGCAATAATGGCTGCGCATCATGATGGTGGTTTCGCTTCTCGTGATTCGTGTATTCGGTGGAGGTCTTGGTCACCCAAGGGGCTAATACTGCAAGACCCGGTCACTGCTATTCAACTCAGTCGGCCTTGTCGCCGCCTGCCAGATTCTTCTTCGCCCCGGTCTTGAAATCGGTCTCGTACCAGCCGTTGCCGCTCAGGCGGAAACCAGGCACGGACAATAGCTTCTTCAGCGCGGGGGCCTGGCACGCCGGGCAGTCGGTCAGTGGCGCGGCGCTGATCTTCTGCAACACCTCCATCCGGTGATCGCAGGATGCACATTGATAGTCATAAAGGGGCATGGGGGTGTCTCTCGTCAACCACAACGCTGACTGCCGGGGCAGTAAAAAGCGGGATTATATATGGTTAAGAAGAGCTGCGCAGCCCGCCCGGCGATCAGCGTATTCAAGGCGGATCGAGCAACCAGGTAACGCAGATCACCCGAACCAACCCACTGAAGTTACGAACCCCGCCATGACGCAAGTGGACCTCCCGATCCACATAGGACAGCACAGCACTTACCGTGCACTGGTTGGCCTGGGCGATACGCTCGAGGATGCGCCAGTAGACCACTTCCAGCCGCAGGCAGGTGGCAAAGCCATTGAGCCGGACCGACCGGGAAACCGGCTGGACCTGCATCATGTCGAAATCTGTTCGGAACGGGTCAATGCACTGTTTGCCCGGCCATTTCCCCTGGCAAGCACCTTGCCTACCTTGTTGCATCACTTCCACCACACCACTCCATTGCCTGGAAAATCCCGAGCGCCCATGCGCTACCGGGCAGATCAATAAAGCGCTGTCGGGCCCTTCAAAGCAGTGGCAAAGCTTTCCGTGCGCAAACAAAAGGCCCGACACCTGGACGGGGTCGGGCCGACACAACCTACAACCATGCGATCACTTTTCTTCGAGTAATACTCGCAGCATCCAGGCGGTTTTTTCATGGACCTGCATGCGCTGGGTCAGCAGATCGGCAGTCGGCTCATCGCTGACCTTGTCGACAACCGGGAAGATGCTGCGCGCCGTGCGCACCACCGCCTCCTGCCCCTGGACCAGTTGGCGGATCATTTCTTCAGCGGGCGGCACGCCCTCTTCTTCCTTGATAGACGAATGACGTGCATAGAAGGCATAGGACCCCGGCGCAGGGAAACCCAGCGCACGAATACGCTCGGCGATCAAGTCGACCGCCAGGGCCAGTTCGTTGTATTGCTCTTCGAACATCAAGTGCAGGGTGCGGAACGAAGGACCGGTGACGTTCCAGTGAAAGTTATGGGTTTTCAGATACAGCACATAGGTATCCGACAACAGACGGGAAAGCCCATCGACGATGGACTTGCGATCTTCTTCACTGATACCGATATCGATTGCCATGAAGTTCCCCTTTCCATAAGGCTTGGTCATCAAGCGGGCATCAGAAACTGTATCAGACCCGCCCACACCTGCCCGTGACACAGGACAAGCCGTCGCCCCGCGGTTTGAGAACCCCCTGCCTTTGCTGTTAAATAGGCACCGTGCCACCCGTGCGGACTGTCATTGCCGGGTGCATAGGCTGGCCAGTTGCGTGATCGCGCCTTGTATCTGCGCACCGCACGTCCAGCTCTTCCTGTGATCGGCCTTATCAATGTGAGCCAACTCAAATGTTCAAGATCGTCCATCTGGTGACGGGCGTGGCAGCTTTGCTGCTGTCGCTCATACCCAGCCTGAAAACCGATGCAACCCCGTTCCTGGAGCAACCTGAAGCCGTCTACCTGGCTTTGCTCGGCCTGCTCAACCTGCTGCTGGCACCTGCGCTGCCGCTCTACTACAAAGGCGCCCGCCAACAACTGCAATCGCTGGCGTGCGCGTTGCTGGTGCTGGCCGTGATCCTGCAGACCATCGCCGTGCTGGCGCGCCCGGAGCTGGGCGACCTGCCGGCCCTGCTCTGCGCAACGCTGGCCGTCGCCTTGCACCTTGGCACAGGCTTCGCCCGCAGCATCACGAAACCGCGCACCAGCCAAGGCATCCCTCAAGATGCGGGCAAACGAGATACCGGCACGGTGAAGTGGTTCAACACCTCCAAGGGCTTCGGCTTTATTTCCCGTGACTCCGGCGACGATATCTTCGTGCACTTTCGCGCGATACGCGGCGAGGGCCATCGCGTGCTGGTAGAAGGGCAGCGCGTTGAGTTCTCGGTGATGCACCGCGACAAGGGCCTGCAGGCCGAAGACGTGGTCGCGGTTTCTCGCCGCTGATCCCAGGAGGCCCCTGGTGCAGCGGGTCTCGCCGCACCAGGGGCGCCTTCCTTAATAATGAGGCGGCGGCGCCTGCTCCCCCTCGCCACCGTACTGCCCCACCACTTCCTCGTATCGCTTGATCAGCTCCGCCATCTGCAACTGCAGGCGTTCGATCACCCGCCCCTGCTCGACCAGCACATCGTTCAGCGCCTGAATGGTGTCGTCCTGAAACGCCTGACGGCTTTCCAGTTCGATGACGCGTAATTCCAGCGACATAACCTCAAACCTCCCGGAAGTCATCGCTCAACACCGCCCGCAAACGCTGACGGATCGCCTCGACCTGTTCGGCCGTATACTCGATGGCAGGTACCCGCCCCCACACTGGCGCAGGCCAGGCTGCATCGTCGCGTCGACGCACGATCACGTGCATGTGCAACTGGCTGACCACATTGCCCAAGGTCGCGACGTTGAGCTTGTCGGCGGCGAAACTGTCCTTGAGTGCCTCGGCCAGGTACGTGGTTTCCTTCCAGAGCTGCTGCTGGTCGGCCTCACTCAACTGGAACAGCTCGCTGATATCGGCGCGGCGCGGCACCAGGATAAACCAGGGGTAGTTGGCATCCTTGCTCAGCAGCAAGCGGCACAACGGAAAATCTCCCAGCACCAGGGAATCCTGCTGCAAACGCGAATCCAGAACGAACACGGCATACCTCCTCAAAAGACGAACCGCCCAACTGCAAGCGACGAAATGCGTCAAGGATACCCTGCTTGCCCCCTGCCAGCATGAAATGCCGCTGCCTACCCGCCGTGTTTTTCTCGCTCCACGCACCTACCGGTAACACAGCGCTACTTTTCGCACCAAAAAGGGGCCGCGACACACGACACACCCCACAGCTTTGTACCCGGATTAACACTCCCCGGTAACACCTTGACTTTTAAGGTAGCTTTTTTGGCCAACGCAAACGTTCCCCTTGGCACACCATCAGACAGTTTCCACCCCGTGTTTTCGGACTTTCTACGCGCCTGCCTGAACGACTGTGAAAAATTCATGAACAAATCGTGATTTTGAGCACGCTTGTTGCATTCCAATCCGACCAAGTCTCAAGGCACCCTGTGCACGGGACAGATAAAAAAGCGGCAAGGATACCCAGGTTGTTCCACCAGCCAGGTGTGTTTACAGAATTGTTACAGCGCTGGCGTTTAGACGCCCCGAAACTGGGCGTAATTTGCGACATGGAAATAGCCAAACGCGACATATTGAAAAAGTTCCCTAAAGGTTGTTTTTTCAGTGTCGCCAAGAAGAGTCAGCGTGATATAAATTTTCGCCGACATAACAAGAAAGAGCTCGCCCTATAACTAAAAAACCAGGGCGAAGCGGTACTTCCTAAAAACCAAAGGAGCAAATCACGATGCGCGTGATGAAGTGGAGCATGATCGCCCTGGCCGTTGCGGCAGGGACCTCGCAGTTGGCAGTAGCTTCTTCGCAGGATGAAGCCAAGGGCTTTGTCGATGACAGCAAACTGACCGTCAAGATGCGTAACCTGTACTTCAGCCGTGACCGCCGCGACAGCGAGTCGCCTGCGAACAAAGCTGCAGGTCTGCGCCACGACGTGCGCGAATGGGGCCAAGGCTTCGTCGGCACCTTCGAGTCGGGCTTCACCCAAGGGACCGTCGGCGTGGGCTTCGACGCCATCGGCATGCTGGGCATCAAGCTCGACAGCGGCCGCGGCTATTCGGGTTCGGGCCTGTTCCCAACCGGTTCCGATAATCGCTCCCAGGACGATTATTCCAAAGCGGGCGGCGCGGTTAAGTTCCGTATTTCCGACACCGTGCTGAAAGTGGGTGACCAGTTCACCGCCATGCCGGTCTTCGCGACCGACGACAGCCGCCTGCTGCCTGAAATTGCACAAGGCGCGCTCGTCACCAGCAACGAAATCAAAGGTCTGACCCTGCAAGCCGGTCGCTTCACCAGCATCACCGCACAGGACCAGAGCGACCGCGACAGCATCAGCGATGGTGTCGGCCGCCGCGGCTTGAAGAGCGCCGATGTCTTTGGTGGCACTTACGCCTTTACCGACAACCTGAGCACCACTCTCTACTACTCCAAGGTCGAGGACTACTGGCGCAAGTACTACGGCAACCTCAACTGGGCACTGCCGATCTCCGATTCGCAAGGTCTGGTGTTCGACTTCAACATCTATGACACCAAGAGCGAAGGCGACGACCTGTATCGTGCTACAGCGGACGGCGACAAGCTCGACAACCGCGCTTACAGCCTCTCCGGCGCCTACAACATTGGCGCACACACCTTCACCCTGGCCTACCAGAAGATCACCGGCGACGGTGAATACGCCTACGGCATCGACGGCGGCGGCTCCATCTTCCTGGCCAACTCCGTTGCCCGTTCCGACTTCAACGCCGAAGACGAGAAGTCCTGGCAAGTTCGCTACGACCTGAACTTCGCCGAATACGGCATCCCAGGCCTGACCTTCATGGCCAACTATGTCCGCGGTACCGACGCGAACACCGGCGAGACCAACAACGGCAAAGAGTGGGAACGCGACGTATCCGTCAAGTACGTGCTGCAGGAAGGCCCTGCCAAGGACCTGAGCTTCCGCGTCCGCCAAGCCACCTACCGCTCTTCCGACAAGGTTTACTCCGGCTCGCTGGACGAACTGCGCCTGATCGTCGAGTACCCGCTGAGCATCCTGTAAGCCCCGGCTTGCATTTGCCCCGCACCGAAAAAGCCCGGCGATCTCGCCGGGCTTTTTCTTGGCTGACAAGCGCCCCGCCCTGGGGCATCCTGTACGCCTTCGCTCCGCCCCCGTACAATGCGGGGTCATTTCAACGTCTTAGGCAATCGACACGGCCCACCATGCGTACCAGTCAATATTTGCTCGCCACCCAGAAAGAAACCCCTGCCGATGCAGTGGTCATCAGCCACCAGCTCATGCTGCGCGCCGGCATGATCCGCAAGCTGGCCTCCGGCCTGTACACCTGGCTGCCGATGGGCCTGCGGGTGATGCGCAAGGTCGAAGCCGTGGTCCGCGAGGAAATGAACGCCGCCGGTGCCCTGGAAGTGCTGATGCCCAGCATCCAGCCCGCCGAGCTGTGGCAGGAGTCCGGTCGCTGGGAACAGTACGGCCCTGAACTGCTGCGCCTGAAGGACCGCCATGACCGCGACTTCTGCGTTGGCCCGACCCACGAAGAGGTCATCACCGACCTGGCACGCAACGAGCTGTCCAGCTATAAACAGCTGCCGCTGAACATGTACCAGATCCAGACCAAGTTCCGTGACGAGATCCGTCCGCGCTTCGGTCTGATGCGTGGCCGCGAGTTCATCATGAAGGACGCCTATTCCTTCCATGCCGACCAGGCTTCCCTGCAGGAAACCTACGACCGCATGCACCAGGCGTACACCAACATCTTCACCCGCCTGGGCCTGGACTTCCGTCCGGTGCAGGCAGACACCGGCTCCATCGGTGGTAGCTATTCCCATGAATTCCACGTTCTGGCCGAGTCCGGCGAAGACGACGTGATCTTCAGCGACAGCTCCGACTACGCCGCCAACATCGAGAAGGCCGAAGCCATCCCGCGCGAAACCGTTCGCCCAGCACCGACCGAGGAGCTGCGCCTGGTCGACACCCCGGATGCCAAGACCATCGCTCAACTGGTCGAGAACTACGGCCTGCCGATCGAAAAGACCGTCAAGACCCTGATCGTGCGTGGCGCCGAGGAAGGCAAGCTGGTCGCCCTGGTGGTCCGTGGCGACCATGAGCTGAACGAAATCAAGGCCGCCAAGCTCGAACAGGTCGCCGACCCGCTGGTCATGGCCACCGACGCCGACCTGCGCGCCGCCATCGGCGCCGGCGCAGGCTCCCTGGGCCCACTGAACCTGCCACTCGAATGCATCATCGACCGCTCGGTCGCCCTGATGAGCGACTTCGGTATCGGCGCCAACATCGACGACAAGCACTACTTCGGCGTCAACTGGGAACGTGACCTGCCAGTCCCTCAGGTCGCCGACCTGCGCAACGTGGTCGAAGGCGACCCGAGCCCGGACGGCCAGGGTACTCTGGTCATCAAGCGCGGCATCGAAGTCGGTCACATCTTCCAGCTCGGCACCAAGTACAGCGAGGCGCTCAAGTGCCAGGTACTGGGCGAGAGCGGCAAGCCGGTGACCCTGTCCATGGGCTGCTACGGCATCGGCGTGTCCCGCGTGGTCGCCGCTGCCATCGAGCAGAGCTATGACGACAAAGGCATCATCTGGAACGACGCCCTGGCGCCTTTCCAGATCGCCTTGGTGCCGCTGCGCTACGAAACCGACGCCGTCCGCGAGGCCACCGACAAGCTGTACGCCGAGCTGACCGCCGCCGGTTTCGAAGTCCTGCTGGACGATCGCGACAAGAAGACCAGCCCTGGCATCAAGTTCGCCGACATGGAGCTGATCGGCATCCCTCACCGCATCGTGGTCAGCGACCGCGGCCTGGCCGAGGGCAACCTGGAATACAAGCACCGCACCGAGCAAGAGGCCCAGCCTCTGGCGGTCAACGAAGTGCTGACTTTCCTGCAAGCCCGCATCCGTCGCTGATAGCCCAATGCACGAGTGATCATGTCCAGAAGTACCTTTACCCTGGGGGGTGCCGCACTGTGCGGCGCCCTGCTCGTCAGCGGCTGCGCCAACCAGATGTCCCAGCGCAGCGAGCATGAGGAGCGCGCCGAGCGCAAGCTGCTCGAACATACCCTGCAAATCGACGTGGGCGAGCCCAAGGTGATGGAGCTTCCCCAGCGGCGCGTGCGCATCCACGAACAGAAGCGCTTCGAAGTCACCGAGTTCGAAGTCACTCGCCGTTACGACCGCTACACGCCCTACCAGCCCTGGCGGGAGATCTATGAGATCCCCCTGGGCGCGGTAGCCGTAGTGGCTGGTGTCGGCGCCAACGTGGTCAACGTGTTCGCCCTGGGCACCCTGCCGGAAAGCGTTACCCATGATTGGCTCAGCTACGGCCTGGCCGGGATCAACCCGTTCATGAACGCGCCGTCCAATGGTCGCGCGCAGCAGAACCTGGCCGGGATCAGCGAAGTGCAAAAGGACAAGCGCGAGGAGTACACCAGCCTGCCCTGGAGCGAGCGCTTGGTCGAGGTCAAGGCCGGCAAGCTGACCCACGAGCTGACCACCGATCATAACGGTGTGCTACGCCTGAACCTGCTCGACAGCCCGTTCTCCGAGCAGAACCTCAACCACATCGGCACCCTGCACCTGCATGTGGCTGACGAGGACAATGGCGTGCGTGGAGATGCCAGCCTGCTCGTCAGCAGCAACCTGCGCGGCAAACTGCTCGAAGCCCACGAGCTGATCTTCGATGACCTCGAGGGCGACGACGTTGGCCAATGGGTGCATCGCGTCAAACGCCTGTCAGAGCTGGGCCTGGAAGAGGAAGCCAGCGAGCTGGAGCAGAGCCTGATCGAGCTGACCCGCAACGATCCGGAGCTGCAGCGGGACTTCCTGCAAGCACTGACCAAGGACACCGGGCGACTGGTGGCCGATCCAGGCGTGCAGTAAACCTGGTGGGGCTGCCTTGCGGCCCCTCCCCCTCGCTCACTGCGGCGGGAAGAGTTCCAACTGCTCATGCGCCCCACGCAGATCACGCAATCGCACCCCCACACCCAACAACCGCACTGGCTTGCCGCCCCTGGCAAATGCCTGGCTGAGTAATTGGCGATAGCTTTCCAGATCACGACCAGCACCCGCCTGCTCCAGGGTGGTCTGGCTGAAATCATGGAACTTTACTTTCACGAACGGTTTGTCTGGCCGGTAACTGCTATCCATGCGGGCAATACGTACGTTCAGGCTCTCGAGCAGCTCGGGCAGTTTCTGCAGGCAGCTCTCCAGATCCGGCAGGTCAGTATCATAGGTGTTTTCCACGCTCACTGACTGACGCCGGCTGTCATTCTGTACGATCCGTTCATCTATACCCCGTGCAAGCCCCCATAAGCGCTCACCGAAGCTGCCGAACTCTTTCACCAGCGCCAAACGCGACCATTCACGCAACTCCAGACACGTTTCGATACCCAGGCGCGTCAGCTTATCCGCAGTGACCTTGCCCACGCCGTGCAGCCTCGCGACCGGCAACGCTTCGACGAACGCCTCCACCTGATCGGGGGTGATCACGAACAAACCATTGGGTTTGCGCCAGTCGCTGGCAATCTTGGCCAGGAATTTGTTAGGCGCCACGCCAGCCGAGACGGTGATATGCAGCGTTCGGGCGACTCGCTTGCGAATATCTTCGGCAATACGCGTGGCGCTGCCAGCGAACCATTGGCTGTCGCTGACATCAAGGTAGGCTTCGTCCAGTGACAGCGGTTCGATCAGGTCGGTGTAATCGCGGAAGATGGCGTGTATTTCCCGCGAGGCCTCGCGGTAAGCCTCGAAGCGGGGCTTGACGATCAATAAGTCTGGGCAAAGCTTGAGCGCATGACGCGACGACATGGCCGAACGCACGCCATAGGCTCGTGCCTCATAATTGCAGGTCGCGATCACCCCGCGCTGCTCCGGCGACCCGCCCACAGCCATCGGGCGCCCCGCCAATCGCGGGTCGTCACGCATTTCGATCGCGGCGTAGAAACAATCGCAGTCGATGTGGATGATCTTGCGTAAGGGCATGGATGACCGTCGGCACTGTAAATTCATACAGATACTACCGACGACTCGACGTGTGTTCCAGCGCCGGACAGTCGGAAAGCCGTCCAATCCAATGCAAGCCCCGTACTTGCTGAGCTGCAAGCTTTATTGAAACGCTAAGAGATTGAACAAAAAAGGGTTTTCCAAAAATAGCGCTTGACATACCAGAGGATTTCCGTAGAATTCGATCTCACAGGCGCGGGATGGAGCAGCCTGGTAGCTCGTCGGGCTCATAACCCGAAGGTCGTCGGTTCAAATCCGGCTCCCGCAACCAGATTCAGAAAAAGGCCACTGTTGATACAGTGGCCTTTTTTCTTGTCTTCAAAAAAACCTGCGAGAAATCATAGAGTAATGCTTGACAGTAACTCGGAATTCCGTAGAATGCGCATCCACTGACGCGGGATGGAGCAGCCTGGTAGCTCGTCGGGCTCATAACCCGAAGGTCGTCGGTTCAAATCCGGCTCCCGCAACCATATTCGTCAGAACAAACCCCGCACTGCTAACGCAGTGCGGGGTTTGTTGCATTTGGCTCCGTGATACCCCTCCGCTACACCTTGTCTGACGAGACCCGCCGGATGAACTATCTTTAACCCTGCCAAACCGCTGAAAGCGGACCGGGCAGGAGTAATATCTGGATACGTTTTCCGAAGGGACTTTCACTTGGCCGCACCTCTGCCCCACCTCGCGCTTCCGGCCCGAGGTTATCCATGACTTCACACGATTCCGAACCCCAGGTGTCACTCGCCACCTCGCTCCCCACTGCCGCCCGCCGCCTGCCTTGGCTGGAACGTCTGAGCCGGTATCGCCAACCCTTAGGGCTGGCCTTGACGCTGCTGCTGTTCAGCATGGCCTTGATCGCCTGCCGGCACCTGCTGAGCGAGCTGGATATCTATGCCCTACACGACGCCATGCTCAGTGTGCCGATACAGTCTTTGGCAGGCGCCTTGCTGGCCACTGTCGTGGGCTTTGTGACCTTGCTCGGCTATGAATGGTCCGCCAGCCGCTACGCTGCTGTGAAGCTACCGGCCCGCACGCTGGCATTGGGTGGATTCAGTGCCTTTGCCATTGGTAACGCGGTCGGCCTTTCGATCCTGTCCGGTGGCTCGGTGCGCTATCGTCTTTATGCACGCCACGGGCTGGGCGCTGCTGAAATCGCACGCATGACGGTGTTCGCCAGCCTGTCTCTGGGTTGCGCCCTCCCTCCTCTGGCGGCCCTGGCAACATTGAGCAATCTATCGGGAACCGCGACTGCCTTGCGCCTGCCCGCACCTTTGCTGGCCAGCATTGCTGTGGCGGTGCTGGCATTGACAGCAGTGCTGGTGATCGGCCTTTATCGACGCCGCCTCGACGAGCAACCCCTGGCCGACAACCTGTTGGTGCAATTCGGACGGCGCACCCTGCGACTACCGGGCGCCCGCCTGGCAGCCCTTCAGTTGCTGATCACCGCCCTGGACGTCGCCGCTGCCGCGACCGTGCTCTATTTGCTGCTGCCCGAGGCCCCACCTTTCGGTGCCTTCGTTCTGGTCTACCTGCTGGCCCTGGCCGCTGGCGTGCTCAGCCATGTGCCAGGTGGCGTGGGGGTATTCGAAGCCATTCTCTTGGCAGCCTTCGCCAACCAGCTGGGCGCCGCGCCACTGGCAGCAGCCTTGCTGCTGTATCGCCTGATCTACGTGGTTCTGCCCTTGCTGGTGGCCTGTGTCCTGTTGCTGGCAAGCGAAGCCCGCCGCTTGCTGTTCGCCCGGCAGGCGATCAATGCAGCAGCTGGGTTTGCGGCCCCCGTACTGGCCATCCTGGTGTTTCTATCAGGTGTCGTGCTGCTGTTCTCTGGCGCCACGCCCGAGATCGACACGCGCCTCGAGCACATGGGCTTTCTGGTGCCTCATCGCCTGATCGACGCTTCGCACTTCGGCGCCAGCCTTATCGGTGTGCTGTGCCTGCTGCTGGCTCAAGGCCTACGTCGACGCCTGTCGGCCGCGTGGCTGCTGACCACCGTCCTGCTGCTGGTTGGCGCCCTGCTGTCGCTGCTCAAGGGCTTCGACTGGGAAGAGGCCAGTGTGCTGATCTTCACGGTGGCGCTGCTGACCCTGTTCCGCCGCTCGTTCTATCGCCCCAGCCGGTTGCTGGAGTTGCCCTTCTCGCCGGTGTACTTGGTGGCGAGTATCTGCGTGGTCGGTGCCTCGGTCTGGCTGCTGTTGTTCGCCTATCAGGACGTGCCTTACAGCCACGAACTGTGGTGGCAGTTCACTCTCGATGCCGACGCGCCGCGCGGCCTGCGCGCCGCCATGGGCAGCGCGGTCCTGTTGGTGATCGTCGCGCTGACCTGGCTGCTGCGCACCGCTCCGCCCGTGATCCACCTGCCCAACGATGAGGAGCTGCAACGGGCCAAGGACATCCTGATGACCTCCGACCAGCCCGACGGCGGCCTGGCGCTCACGGGCGATAAAGCCTTGCTGTTCCATCCCAACCACAAAGCCTTTCTGATGTACGCCCGTCGCGGGCGCAGCCTGGTCGCTCTGTACGACCCGATCGGCCCCGCACAGGAGCGCGCAGAGATGATCTGGCAGTTCCGCGACCTGTGCGATCTGCACCACGCGCGCCCGGTGTTCTACCAGGTGCGCGCGGAAAACCTGCCGTTCTATATGGACATCGGCCTGACCGCGCTCAAACTCGGCGAAGAAGCGCGGGTCGACCTGCGTCGTTTCGACCTGGACGCCAAGGGCAAGGAGATGAAAGACCTGCGCTACACCTGGAACCGCAGCGGCCGTGATGGGCTGGCACTGGAGATCCATGAGCCTGGCCATGCGCCACTGGAGGCGCTCAAGGAAATTTCCGACGCCTGGCTCGGCGGCAAGAACGTACGTGAAAAAGGCTTCTCCCTCGGTCGTTTCAGCCCCGAGTACCTGCAGCACTTCCGTATTGCGCTGATCCGCTTCCAGGGCCGCCCGGTGGCGTTTGCCAATCTCCTGGAAACCCAGAGCAATGAGCTGGCGAGCCTGGACCTGATGCGCGCCCACCCACAAGCGCCCAAGCTGACCATGGAATTCATGATGATCGGCTTGATCCTGCACTACAAAACCCACGACTACGCCCGCTTCAGCCTCGGCATGGTGCCGCTTTCCGGTTTGCAGCCACGACGCGGCGCCCCTCTGACACAGCGCCTGGGCTCGATGGTGTTCCAGCGCGGCGAGCAGTTGTACAACTTCCAGGGGCTACGCCGCTTCAAGGACAAATTCCAACCGGATTGGGAACCCCGCTACATGGCTGTGCCAGCCGGGCTCGACCCGTTGGTGGCACTGGCCGATACCGCCGCCCTGATCGCAGGCGGCCTGACTGGATTGGTGAAACGTTGATGATCCGACGCTATTGGCTTTACCTGACTGGCCCCTTGCTCCTGGCCTTGATGGCCGGTGCCGCGGCTTTCTGGCTGTGGACCCGCCCTGCGCCCGAGGCCCGGCTGGAACACCTGACCCTGACCGATGGCAGCAGCCTGGTGCGCGCCGTACCGGGTGTACACGCCAAAACCCACGTGGCCATTGCCGTACCCCAGGATCAGGCATTGAGCGACAAGCAACTGCTGGACCTGAGCCAGGCCGGCGAGGCCCAACTGGTCCAGGTGATCCTGCCGCCCAGTGACTGTGCCAAGCAGCAGCAGGCCCTGGACCAGGCCATTGGCGAGCTGGCCTCGCCGCCCAACCTGGTGGCCGGTATCGGCCCAGGCGCTGCCCAGGCCTGGCGTTGGCTGGCCACCCAGAGCGATGACAAAGCCCGCGCCATCTCCGTGGACTTCACCCTCGACCAGCCTGGGTGCCAGCCCCTGCCCAAATCCGCTGCCCACGGCCATTGGAACGTGGCCTGGAACGACAACCCCGACGATGCCAGCGCCGCATTCGTACGCGACCAGGCGAACGCCGAGACCAGTATCGCGGACTACGACATCCATCTGCCCCAGGTCCTCAAGGCTCAATTGGCCCAAGCCCTGGTCGGCAAAGACGGCAATGCCCTGAGCATTCCGGTGGTGGAGGTACCTGCCGGGCAGACCACCGACACCGTCACCCTGTTCCTCTCCGGGGACGGCGGCTGGCGTGACCTGGATCGCGACGTTGCTGGCGAAATGGCCAAGCTCGGCTACCCGGTGGTAGGCATCGATACCTTGCGCTACTACTGGCAACACAAGACGCCGGAGCAAAGCGCCGCCGATCTTTCCGAGCTGATGCAGCACTATCGCCAAAAATGGGGCACCAAGCGTTTCGTGCTCACGGGCTACTCCTTCGGCGCCGATGTGCTCCCCGCGATCTACAACCGCCTGCCGGATGAAGACAAACAACGGATCGACGCCGTGATCCTGCTGGCATTTGCGCGCAGCGGTAGCTTCGAAATCCAGGTCGAGGGCTGGTTGGGCAAGGAGGGCCAGGAAGCACCGACCGGCCCGGAAATGGCCAGGCTGCCGGCGCCCAAGGTCGTATGCGTCTATGGCGTTGAAGAGACGGACGAAAGCGGATGTACCGACAAGACCGCAGTCGGTGAACGCCTGAAACTGCCTGGCGGGCATCACTTCGACGAAAACTATCCGGCCCTGGCCAAGCGCCTGATCAGCGAGATCGAGACACGTCAGGGCAAATCCAACGTGGCCGAGCAAAATTGACGGCAGGGCCTTTACGGCCCTGCATTGCGCGATAGCGCAAGACAGCCCAATCTTGTAGCGGGCTTGCCCCGCGAACAGGGCAGCCCATCGCACGCTCAGATCTCGACCTGTGTTCCCAGTTCGATCACGCGATTGAGCGGCAGGTTGAAGAACCGCAGGTTACCGTTGGCGTTCTTGAGCAGGAATGCGAAGAGGTTGCCCCGCCACCGCGCCATTCCCTCCAACCGCGAGGCGATCACCGTCTCGCGGCTGAGGAAGTAGGTGGTGCGCATCGGACTGAAATCGAGTTCGTCCAGATGGCACAATTTCAGTGCCGCCGGTACGTCCGGTTCATCCATGAAGCCAAAGTGCAGTAGCACGCGGAAGAACCCGTCGCCATAGGCCTCCACTTCGAACCGCTCGTGTTCCGGCACCCGCGGCCGGTCTTCGCTGACCACTGTCAACAGCACCACCTGGCTGTGCAGCACCTGGTTATGCAACATGTTGTGCAACAGCGCATGAGGCACAGCGTCCGCACGCGCAGTGAGGAACACTGCCGTGCCCTCGACCCGATGCGGCGGCTGTACGCGTATGCTGCTGATGAAGACCGGCAGCGGCAGGGCCCCCTCATCGATACGGTCGACCAGAATCTGCTTGCCACGCTTCCAGGTACTCATCAGGACGAACAGCACGATCCCCGCCAACACCGGGAACGCACCGCCCTGCACGATTTTCGGCACGTTGGCGGCGAAGAACAGTCCATCGACCAACAAAAAGCCCAGCAGAATCGGCACCGTCAGCATCGGCGGCCATTTCCACAGCAGCAGCATCACCGCCGATACCAGGATGGTGGTCATCAGCATGGTCCCGGTCACCGCTACGCCATAGGCTGCGGCCAGCGCACCGGACGACTCGAAGCCGATCACCAGTAGCACGACACCGACCATCAGGGTCCAGTTCACCGCACTGATGTAGATCTGCCCCTGCTCGTCGCTGGAGGTGTGCTGGATCTGCATACGCGGGATGTAACCGAGCTGGATGGCCTGGCGAGTCAGGGAAAAGGCACCGGAAATCACCGCCTGGGACGCGATCACCGTGGCCAGGGTGGCCAGCCCCACCAGCGGCAACAGCGCCCAGCTCGGCGCCAGCAGGTAGAAGGGGTTGCGCGCAGCCTCCGGGTTCTGCAGCAGTATCGCGCCCTGTCCGAAATAATTGAGCACCAAGGCCGGCAGCACCAGCGCGAACCAGGCCCGGGCGATCGGTTTGCGGCCGAAGTGCCCCATGTCGGCGTACAGCGCCTCGGCACCGGTCAGCGCCAGCACCACAGCACCGAGGATCGCCACACCTATGCCCGGGTGAACGATGAAGAAGTTCAGCGCCCAGCCCGGGTTGAACGCCTTGAGCACTTCCGGGCTCTGCGCAATGCCGTGCACCCCGAGCGCCCCCAGCACTACGAACCAGGTGACCATGATCGGCCCGAACAGCTTGCCGATCTTCTCGGTGCCATGCTTTTGCACCAGGAACAATGCCACCAGCACCACCAGGGAGACCGGCACCACCCAATGATCGATCCCGTCAAAAGCAAGGCCCATGCCTTCCACCGCCGAGAGCACCGACACTGCCGGGGTGATCATGCTGTCGCCGTAGAACAACGAGGCACCGACCAGGCCGCATCCGACCATCAGCGCCCTGAGCCTCGGATAGCTGGCCGTGGCCCGGCGCGCCAGCGCAGTCAACGCCATGGTGCCGCCTTCGCCCTGGTTGTCGGCCCGCAGGATGAACATCACGTACTTGAACGAGACCACCCACAACAGCGACCACAGGATCAGCGACAGGATACCCAGCACACCATCATGGTTGACCTGTACGCCATACCCGCCGGTGAAGACCTCTTTGAGGGTATACAACGGACTGGTACCGATATCGCCATACACCACCCCAACCGCTGCGACGAGCAGGCCCAGCGAACGTGTCGCCCCCTGCCCGCCTTCGGCGTGACTGCTTGCCTGAACCATCCACCACTCCCGCAGAAGGCCTGTTAGACCCATGTGAATTGCACCCACGCCGAGCCATCCCGGATGCCCCCGCGCAACGGCGCGAAGCATAGCGTAGCGTTCGTCGTATTTCTGCTGGTAAAGCGACCTTGCGCTCGCTAGAATTGCGCACTTTTTGATCAGAGGCGCCAAAAGCGCCCATCAGCATCGCCCCCGTCAACGGCAGGGTGATCTGTCTTCAATACCGAGGTTAGCCATGTCCACCACTCCCGCCACCCCTAAGGTCGGTTTCGTAAGCCTGGGTTGCCCCAAGGCTCTCGTTGACTCCGAGCGCATCCTGACCCAGCTGCGCATGGAGGGCTATGAAGTCGTGCCTACCTATGAGGACGCCGACGTGGTGGTGGTCAACACCTGCGGCTTCATCGACAGCGCCAAGGCCGAGTCCCTGGAAGTGATTGGCGAGGCGATCAAGGAGAACGGCAAGGTCATCGTCACCGGCTGCATGGGTGTCGAGGAAGGCAACATCCGCGACGTGCATCCGAGCGTGCTCTCGGTCAGTGGCCCGCAGCAGTACGAGCAGGTGGTCAACGCCGTGCACGAAGTGGTACCGCCGCGCCAGGACCACAACCCGCTGATTGATCTGGTCCCGCCCCAGGGCGTCAAGCTGACTCCACGTCACTACGCCTACCTGAAGATTTCCGAAGGCTGTAACCACAGCTGCAGCTTCTGCATCATCCCGTCGATGCGCGGCAAGCTGGTCAGCCGCCCGGTCGGCGAGGTGCTGAGTGAGGCTGAGCGCCTGGTCAAGGCCGGCGTCAAGGAGATCCTGGTGATCTCCCAGGACACCAGCGCCTACGGTGTGGACGTCAAGTACAAGACCGATTTCTGGAATGGGCGCCCGGTCAAGACCCGCATGCTCGAGCTGTGCGAGGCCCTGAGCAGCCTCGGCGCCTGGGTGCGGCTGCACTATGTCTACCCATACCCGAACGTCGACGACGTGATCCCACTGATGGCGGCGGGCAAGATCCTGCCGTACCTGGACATCCCCTTCCAGCACGCCAGCCCCAAGGTACTCAAGGCCATGAAGCGTCCGGCCTTCGAGGACCGTACCCTGGCCCGCATCAAGAGCTGGCGCGAGCAGTGCCCCGAGCTGGTGATCCGCTCGACCTTCATCGTCGGCTTCCCCGGCGAGACCGAAGAAGACTTCCAATACCTGCTCGACTGGCTGACCGAGGCCCAGCTCGATCGCGTGGGTTGCTTCCAGTACTCGCCGGTCGAAGGTGCCCCGGCCAACGACCTGGGCCTGGAGGAAGTACCGGACGAGATCAAGCAGCAGCGCTGGGACCGCTTCATGGCGCACCAGCAGGCGATCAGCGCCGCGCGCCTGCAACTGCGCATCGGCAAGGAAATCGACGTGCTGATCGACGAAGTCGAGGAGCAGGGATCGGTGGGCCGCAGCTTCTTCGATGCCCCGGAAATCGATGGCAGCGTGTTCATCGATGGTGACCACGGCTTCAAGCCAGGCGACAAGGTTCGTTGCCGCATCGTCGATGCCGACGAGTACGACATGTGGGCAGAACCGATCTGAGCACCCTCAGCTCAAGCCCCGATCAAGCCCCGCCACTGGCGGGGCTTTTTTTTGCATCTATGTTTTCCTCAAGACCCCGCAGGAGTAACGCGATGCAACCGGCCTTGACGCTTCAAACGCCTCACGTAAGCGATTACCTGGAACTGGTGCGAATCTGGGAGGCCTCGGTGCGTGCCACCCACGACTTCATGCCCGATGCCTATATCGTGCTGCTGCGAGAACATGTGCTGCGCCGCTATCTGGACGCCGTGATGCTGGTCTGCTGCAAGGACAGCGCCAGGCACATCCGTGGCTTTGCCGGCGTCGCCAATGGCCGGGTGGACATGCTCTTCGTCGCTCCCGAATACCGTGGCCAGGGTATCGGCAAACGCCTCCTGCGCTATGCGATTGACGAGCTCAATGCCGAGCGCCTGGATGTCAACGAGCAGAACCCCCAGGCGCTGGGGTTCTACCTGCACGAAGGGTTCGAAATCACTGGGCGTTCGGAAACCGATGGGCTGGGTCAACCCTACCCCTTACTGCACATGAGGCTGATTCGCACAGGCTCTTGAGCTTTATGGGCAGGATGCCGTACGCCGCCCCTGAAATGGCGCAAATGACATAGATTCCCAGCCCCAAGACCGCTCAGACAGGTACAATGGCGGTCTTCCCTGCCTTATTTTGCGAATTGCCTTCATGTCAGAACCCGTGCGCCTGTCCAAACGCCTCACCGAGCAACTCGGTTGCTCCCGCCGCGAGGCCGAACTGTACATCGAGGGCGGCTGGGTCACGGTGGATGGTGTCGTGGTCGAGCAACCTCAATACAAGGTAGGGTCCGAGCAGGTCGCCCTGCTACCGGGCGCACGCGCCGAGCAATTACCACCGGTCACGCTCCTGCTCAACCAAACGGCCGGTCAGGATGCCGAGGCAGGTCGCTGCAGCATGACCATGGCCACCCTCAGCGAAGCCCATCCCCCCTCGGTGCGCCCGCTGCATGGTCACTTCGCCAGGCTGTCCTGTGTCGTGCCTCTGGAACCCGGCGCAAGCGGTTTGCAGCTCTACACCCAGGACTGGCGAGTCACCCGCAAGCTCGAGGCCGATCTGCATCGGATGGAGCAGGAATACATCGTCCAGGTCGAAGGCCAAGCATCGGCAGAGGCCCTGCAGCGCCTGGCTCGCGGCATTACCCGCAGCGGCCAGGAACTGCCCAAGGCCAAGGCCAGCTGGCAGAACGAAAGCCACTTGCGCCTAGCCCTGAAGAACCCGCGGCCCGGACAGATCGCTGCCCTGTGCGCCAGCCTTGGGCTGAAGGTACTGGGCATGCGCCGTATCCGCCTGGGCGGAGTGTCCATGGGCAAGCTGCCCGCCGGGCAATGGCGCTACCTGGCCACCAACGAACGCTTCTAAGATCTGGGCGCAATGTATCCGCACTCGGCCACACTGCCCCCCGCATTATCGCCACGCCGCTGCTGGCGTGGCGCCTGAACAGGATTTTTCACCATGAACCACAACGATGTCCTGCGCAGCCTGCGCTACATGCTCAAGGTCAGCGACGCCCAAATGGCCGAGATCATTGGGCTGACCGGCCTCGAAGTTTCCGCCGAAGCGGTAGCCACCTACTTGAAGAAAGAGGATGAAGCCGACTATGTGCGTTGCCCGGAACGGGTCATGGCGCATTTTCTCGATGGCCTGGTGATTCATCGTCGAGGCCGCGACGACAGCCGCCCAGCGCAACCGATCGAAGTACCCGTGAGCAACAACACCATCCTCAAGAAGCTGCGGGTGGCCTTCGAGCTCAAGGAAGAAGACCTGCATGTGATCCTGAAGTCGGTCAATTTCCCGGTGTCCAAGCCCGAGCTCAGTGCGCTGTTCCGCAAAGTCGGTCATGACAACTACCGACCTTGTGGCGACCAACTGCTGCGCAACTTCCTGAAGGGCCTGACCCTGCGCGTGCGTGGCTAAACACGATGCAACATACGGTTTCGCCGGTCGGTATCGTGCGCTCCTGCTTCAAGGAGAAGTTCGCCATCCCTCGTCAACCGCAGCTGGCACCCGCCGCACGTGGCGTGCTGGAGCTGCTGCCGCCGTTCGACCAGGGTGATGCCGTCGCCGGGCTCGAACAGGTCAGCCATGTCTGGCTGTTGTTCCTGTTCCACCAGGCACTGGAGGACAAGCCCCGCCTGAAGGTGCGCCCACCGCGCCTGGGAGGCAACAAGAGCATCGGCGTGTTCGCCACCCGCGCCACTCACCGCCCCAATGGCATCGGCCAGTCGGTGGTGCGCCTTGAGGGCGTTGAGGCAGGTCGTCTGTTGCTGTCAGGTATCGATCTACTCGACGGGACACCGGTGCTGGACATCAAGCCTTATGTGCCCTACGCCGACAGCATCGGTGATGCGTCCAACCAGATGGCCAGCGATGCCCCTGAACCTATTGCCGTAACCTGGAGCGAGACCGCCCTGCCCCAGGCCCACGCCCATGCCCTGCGCCTGGGGGAGCCCTTGGTCGAACTGATCGAGCAGTGCCTGGCGCAGGACCCACGTCCGGCCTACCAGATACCGCCAGCCGAGCGGGTGTATGGGGTGAGGTTCTGGGATGTCCAGGTGCGCTGGCACTACCCGCAGCCAGACCAGATCCGTGTACTGGAAGTCGTGCCGGACGCTTAGATCTTCAGCTCCTGGCGCTGGTACGAGCCAATGACTGACTTCACCAGTTTCTACAATGTGCAGTGCCGCTTTTCAGGCATAAAAAAACGCAGGCCTTGGCCTGCGTTTTTGCGTTGTGCGGCTCGCCTTACTTCTCGACGAACGCACGCTCGATCAGATAGTCACCCGGCTCACGCATGCGTGGGGAGATCTTCAGACCGAAGCTGTCGAGGACCTCGGCGGTTTCGTCGAGCATGCTCGGGCTACCGCAGATCATGGCGCGGTCGTCCTGCGGGTTGATCGGTGGCAGACCGATGTCGCTAAACAGCTTCCCGCTGCGCATCAGGTCAGTCAGACGGCCCTGGTTCTCGAACGGCTCGCGAGTCACGGTCGGGTAGTAGATCAGCTTGTCGCGCACCGCCTCGCCGAAGAATTCGTTCTGCGGCAGGTGCTCGGTGATGAATTCGCGGTAGGCCACTTCGTTGACGTAGCGCACGCCGTGAACCAGGATCACTTTTTCGAAGCGCTCGTAGGTTTCCGGGTCCTGGATGACGCTCATGAACGGCGCCAGGCCAGTGCCAGTGCTCAACAGGTACAGGTGCTTGCCCGGATTCAGGTCGTCGAGCACCAGAGTACCGGTGGGCTTCTTGCTGATGATGATCTCGTCACCTTCCTTCAGGTGCTGCAACTGAGAGGTCAGCGGGCCATCCGGCACCTTGATGCTGAAGAACTCCAAATGCTCTTCCCAGTTAGGCGAAGCAATGGAATAGGCGCGCATGAGCGGACGGCCGTTGTCCTGTTGCAGCCCGATCATCACGAACTGACCGTTCTCGAAGCGCAGACCCGGATCACGGGTGCACTTGAAGCTGAACAGGGTGTCGTTCCAGTGGTGCACACTGAGGACACGTTCGTGGTTCATGTTGCTCATCGATGGGGCTCCTGAAGAAAGACGCGGCGCGGACCTAGCGCACTATTGCGCGATATTTTAGGGGCAGCGACAATATCTGTTAAATGGATTATCAAGATATGTCTTATCGGTTATATAGATATGCGATTCACGCTTCGTCAACTGCAAGTCTTCGTCGCCGTCGCCCAGCATCAAAGCGTCTCGCGGGCTGCAAGCCTACTGGCTCTGTCGCAGTCGGCCGCCAGCACCTCGATCACTGAACTCGAGCGTCAATCGAGCTGCCAGCTGTTCGACCGCGCGGGCAAACGGCTGAGCCTCAATGCCCTGGGCCATCAATTGCTGCCCCAGGCCGTCGCCCTGCTCGACCAGGCCAAAGAGATCGAGGACCTGCTCAACGGCAAGTCCGGTTTCGGATCGCTCTCGGTGGGTGCCACCCTGACCATCGGCAACTACCTGGCCACCCTACTGATCGGCAGCTTCATGCAGGGTCACCCGGAAAGCCAAGTCAAACTCCATGTGCAGAACACCGTACATATCGTGCAGCAGGTCGCGCACTACGAAATTGACCTGGGTCTAATCGAAGGCGACTGCAACCATCCCGATCTGGAAGTGCAGCCCTGGGTAGAAGATGAACTGGTGGTTTTCTGCGCGCCCCAACACCCCTTGGCCAAGGTCGGCCGGGCAGATGTAGACACACTGTCCCACGAGGCCTGGATTCTTCGCGAGCAAGGCTCAGGCACGCGACTGACATTCGACCAAGCCATGCGTCATCACCGTGCCAACCTGAACATCCGCCTGGAGCTGGAGCACACAGAGGCGATCAAACGCGCCGTGGAATCAGGCCTGGGTATCGGCTGCATCTCGCGCCTGGCCCTGCGCGACGCGTTCCGCCGCGGCAGCCTGGTGGCGGTGGAAACGCCCGAACTGGACCTGTCGCGGCAGTTCTACTTCATATGGCACAAACAGAAGTATCAGACGTCAGCCATGCGCGAATTCCTCGAACTGTGCCGCAACTTCACCGCTGGCGTCAGCCGCAGTGACGAAATCGTCCTGCCGCCGATTGCCTGATCAGAGCAGGATCACGCCCCAGACCAGCGCCACCATGGTCATCGCGACCAGTTGCGCGGCGCTGCCCATGTCCTTGGCGTTCTTGGACAAAGGGTGGCGCTCCAGGGAGATACGGTCGATGGCCGCCTCCACCGCGGAGTTGAGCAACTCGACGATCAGCCCCAGCAGACACACGGCAATGAGGATCGCGCGCTCCACACGGGTCACCGGCAGCCAGAAGGCCAACGGAATCAGCACGACGTTGGCCAACACCAGTTGGCGGAACGCCGCCTCGCCTTTGAAAGCGGTACGCAGGCCGTCCAGCGAGTAGCCGGCGGCATTGAAGATACGTTTCAGGCCGGTCTGGCCCTTGAATGGCGACATAAGCGGTTACTTCACCGATTAAAGGGCCAGAGATTAGTCCAACCCAGGTCAAAAAAGCGTGAATATACGGGAACTTAGTTACCCGAAACCGATTCGAGCTGTTGCAGCAGCAACGCCGCCTGAGTCCGAGTACGGACCCCCAGCTTGCGGAAGATCGCCGTCACGTGGGCCTTGATCGTCGCCTCCGAAACGCTCAGTTCATAGGCGATCTGCTTGTTCAGCAACCCCTCGCAGACCATGGTCAGCACCCTGAACTGCTGCGGTGTCAGGCTGGCCAGGCCTTCGCTCGCGGCCTTGGCCTCGGCCGATACATCGACCTTCTCGAACGCCTGTGGCGGCCACCATACATCCCCATCGAGTACCTTCTGCACCGCATCCTGGATGACATCCAGATTGCTCGATTTGGGTATGAACCCACTGGCGCCGAACTCTCGGGACTTGACCACCACGGCCGCCTCTTCCTGGGCCGAGACCATCACCACCGGAATCTGCGGGTACTGCCCACGCAGCAGGACCAAGCCTGAGAAACCATAGGCACCGGGCATGTTCAGGTCCAGCAGGACCAGGTCCCAGTCGGCCTTCTCGGACAGGCGGGTTTCCAGTTCGGCGATGCTCGCCACCTCGACCAGACGCACGTCCGGCCCCAGGCCGAGGGTAACGGCCTGGCGCAGCGCGCTACGAAACAGAGGGTGGTCGTCGGCAATCAGGATTTCGTATGTGGCCATCGATCTAAGGATCCTGTTCTGTGCCAGGCGCTAGGGGGTGGAGGAACGCCTGGCAGGCAACTCAAGGCGCAAACGGCAAGGCCGCCGGCCGCAATGGCACGGCGAAGTCCGGGATAACAGCATCTTCGTCGTGCCCGAATCGGCGCCAAGAATGCCGAGCACGGTCCGGGTGGTCAAGCCAATTGCCCGGTCGTCCCCGCCTCCCTGGCTGCCAGCCTGATCATTATGAACCAATCCGCTGCGCCTGCCCCTTGGACTATAGGAAGGTATGCAAGCGCCGATGTGCGTCGTCTTCCAGATCCAGCGGCAAGTGCCGCTTGGCACTCAAGTAATGCAGGCTGAACACATCCAGGTAGGCATCCAACGCTTCGCTGGCACGTTGATCACCGGCCAGGTCCAGACACATGGCCGCAACCTCCGCGGTGCAGAAATGATCGTCACGCTTGGAACGACGCAGTTTATAGCGCGACATCTGCTCAGCCTGCAGGCTCAGGACCGGGAAACGATCCAGGTAAGGGCTCTTGCGGAACATTTTGCGTGCTTCGGTCCAGGTGGCGTCGAGCAGGATGAACAGCGGACGCTTGCCGGACTCGCGCACCACTTCGCTGACGACGCGCTCTGGCGCCACGAACTCGCCGGGGAAGACGATGTAGGGCTGCCATTGTGGGTCGTCGAGCAATGCGAGCAGGCGCGGGTCGACGTCGGTGCGAAGCCAGCCAAAAGCTGAAGTGTCCTCGACCACATCAGCGATCAGCCAGCCGGTATTGGTCGGTTTGAGTGGCTCGGTGTCATGCATCACCAGGCACACACCGGCATCGGCGGTGACCTTGGGCTTCAAGGCACACAGGCAGTGACTGGCGATCACGCGGCATTGCGGGCAACGCACCGCGCGCGAGCCACGGGCGATGAAAGGTTTGTTGCTGCGGGCCAGGCGTTCGGTGCGCAGGCGTGCTACGGCGTGGCTCATGGCTGCACACCTCGCAGGAGGAAGGAAACAGGCACTGTTGCGACTCGGCGGGAAAAAACCGCCAGTCTACCAGAGGCTTCGTCATTTGCCGTGCAGCTGGGCGGACGGGTCCTTTATAATCGCGCTTTTGGCGACCTGGGATATCCCACAGGCGGGTGGTTTCATGGAACGCCACTCGCTGGCGCAGGTCAAAGTGCCAGTCATCGAACCAGGAGAGATTCATGCTGCGTCTTACCATCCCGACCTTGAGCCTGTTGCTCGCCCTGCCACTGGCGGCCCAGGCGGCCTCCAAGCAGGAATACGAGCTGAACCAGATGCTGCAGAAGGTCGCCAAGGAAAGCAGCGTCGGCACCCCACGTGCCATCAACGAAGATATCCTCGACCAAGGCTACACCGTCGAGAAAGGCCGGGCATTGGTCAACCACCTGAGTGTGCGCGAAAGCCATGCCGAGCGGATGCGCGCCAACCCGGAACAGGTTCGTAGCCAGCTGGGCGACAGCGTCTGCCGCAACAACGGCTACCGTCAGTTGATGTCCAAGGGCGCGGTCTTGGTCTATCGCTTCTCGGTCTACAAGACCAACCAGCCGATCATGGACCAAGCCTTCGACGCCTCCAGCTGCGTGGCAGGCAACAAGAAGAAGTAACTCAGGCAACCCTGTCGTTGTCGCTGGCGCGCCGCTGTTCTTCATCGGCGCGCAACTCCGCCAGCAGGGCCTGGAGATAGCGCGAATGCCGCTCTCCGACCTCCAGCCTGCGCAGGCATTCGGCTTCAAGGCTCACGTGATGGGCCTGGGCCGCCCGCTCCAGCAGCACATAAAGCTGCCTGTCCACTTCGATGATTAACCGATGCATACCGCAACCTCCTGCATCGAGACGTTGCGTTTCCAGTTAACCAGAGCTGCGTTACAGCTGGTCCCCGCCCGACGAGTGGAAAAAAACTGCTCTATTGCCTGCCATTGCACTGACTTCAACCGGCGCGATCTAACGCTTGGGTCTAGATTGATAGCAAACACCCCACGTGTTCCCAGCAACCCAAGGAGAGTGCCCAGGCGTGGCGTTCCTGATCCGTGACAACAACAGCGTGATGGACATTTGCCACTGCATCATGGCCTTGAAGGCCCACTGCAATGCTCGGGAGACATACTCGAGCAACAGCAGCCAGCGACACACGCAGTGTCGCGGCCGGGATACCCCATCGACCCGGTCAGAGGTTTTGCTGCAGAAGGAGACGTTGAATGCCTTACCAACCGAACGAACTCTTGTTCAATCATTTCAGAGACAACGGCATCGACCTGAGCAAGATTGACCAACAGCTGCAACTGGTTGCGCCCAACAGCCCCAACCTGCCGCTCTATCGCGACATGATGCTGACCATCCTGCGCATGGCGCACGACGATTCCAACCGCTGGAACGCCAAGATCACCCTGCAGGCCCTGCGCGAACTCGATCACTCCTTCCGCACCCTGGAACGCTACAAGGGGCGGCGCAAGGTCACCGTATTCGGCTCGGCGCGTACGCCGCTGGAGCACCCGATGTATGCGCTCGCCCGGGAACTGGGGGCTACCCTGGCACGCTCCGACCTGATGGTCATCACAGGAGCCGGCGGTGGCATCATGGCCGCAGCCCATGAAGGCGCCGGCACCGGACACAGCCTGGGATTCAACATCACCCTGCCTTTCGAGCAACATGCCAACGCCACAGTGGACGGCACCGACCAATTGCTGCCCTTCCACTTCTTCTTCATTCGCAAGCTGTTCTTCGTCAAGGAAGCCGACGCCCTGGTGCTCTGCCCAGGCGGATTCGGTACTCTCGACGAAGCCCTCGAAGTGCTCACCTTGATCCAGACAGGTAAAAGCCCGCTGGTGCCCGTGGTACTGCTGGACTCGCCAGGCGGGAGCTTCTGGCGCGACGCGCTGGCGTTCATCAGTAAGCAGTTGGAGGAAAACCGATACATTCTGCCCAGCGACATGAAGCTGCTGCGCCTGGTCCACAGTGCCGACGAAGCCGTGGAGGAGATCAATCAGTTCTACAGCAACTACCACTCCAGCCGCTGGTTAAAGAACCAGTTCGTGATCCGCATGCATCACCCCTTGAGTGATGCAGCGCTCTATGACATCCAGGAAGGGTTCGCCGATCTGCGCCTGAGTGGTAAATACCATCAACAGCCAGACAGCGGCCTTGAGCATGAGATCGGCAACTTCAACCACCTGACCCGGTTGACCTTTGCTTTCAATGGCCGTGATCAGGGCCGCCTGCGTGAGCTGGTGGACTTCATCAATCTGCCGGAAAACTGGGCCAAGCCCCAGCCTATGCACACGACACAACGAGCAAGGGAAGCCTTGAAAGTCGATTGAAAACAGGTACCGAGAGAGACGGCAAGATCAGTCGTCGAGAGTGCGGCCGCTGAGCAGGCGGCCGATCAGCTCCATGGGGAATCCACGGTAGGCAAGGAATCGGGTCTGCTGGGCACGGCTTCGAGGATCATGGGGGCGTTGCCCGGCGAACTTGCGTTGCCAGACATCCTGCAACCGAGCCGCCCAGTCCACCCCGCTTTCACGCAGAGCCTGGTCGATATCGCCACGGTTCAGGCCGCGTTGCCCCAGCTCTTCGCGAATACGCGCAGGGCCGTAGCCGGCATTGGAACGATAGGAAATGAAGCTTTCGAGATAGCGGGCTTCACTGAGCAGCCCTTCTTCGGCAAGCCGATCGAGCGCAGGCTCGATCAGCTCATCCGGTGCGCCGCGCTGACGCAGCTTGCGCGTCAGCTCGACACGACCATGCTCGCGGCGTGCGAGCAGGTCCATGGCTGTCCGCCGAACGGCGACGGGGTTGTCGAGTACGACGGACATGAGGCCACTCAATAACCGGCGTCGGCGTCAGCCATATCGTCGGCATCGGCTTCAGCAGCAGCGGCCTTGCCAGCAGCGGCAACGGCACCTGCGTTAAGCAGTTTTTCGCGGATCTGTTTTTCGATCTCAGTGCCCACGGCAGGGTTATCTTGCAGGAACTTGGCAGCGTTGGCCTTGCCCTGACCGATCTTATTGCCCTGGTAGCTGTACCAGGCGCCGGATTTTTCCACCAGGCCTTGGGATACACCCAGGTCGATGATCTCACCGTTGCGGTAGATGCCTTTGCCATAGAGGATCTGGAACTCGGCCTGGCGGAACGGCGGCGAGACCTTGTTCTTGACGATCTTGACGCGGGTTTCGCTACCGACCACCTCGTCGCCTTCCTTGACCGCGCCGGTGCGACGGATATCCAGACGCACGGAGGCGTAGAACTTCAGGGCGTTACCACCGGTGGTGGTTTCCGGGCTGCCGAACATCACGCCGATCTTCATACGAATCTGGTTGATGAAGATGACCAGGCAGTTGGCGTTCTTGATGTTACCGGTGATCTTGCGCAGCGCCTGGGACATCAGGCGAGCCTGCAGACCCACGTGCATGTCGCCCATTTCACCTTCGATTTCGGCCTTCGGTACCAGCGCGGCCACGGAGTCGACGATGATCACGTCAACTGCGTTGGAACGCACCAGCATGTCGGTGATTTCCAGGGCTTGCTCGCCGGTGTCCGGCTGGGAAACCAGCAGGTCGTCGACGTTGACGCCCAGCTTGCCGGCATACTCGGGATCGAGGGCGTGCTCGGCGTCGACGAAGGCACAGGTGGCGCCGTTCTTCTGGGCTTCGGCGATGACCGACAGCGTCAGCGTAGTCTTACCCGAGGATTCCGGACCGTAGATTTCAACAATACGGCCTTTCGGCAGGCCGCCGATGCCAAGGGCGATGTCCAGGCCCAGGGAGCCGGTGGAGATGGCTGGGATGGCCTGACGCTCGTGGTCGCCCATGCGCATGACCGCGCCCTTGCCGAATTGGCGTTCGATCTGACCCAGGGCCGCAGCCAAGGCGCGCTTTTTGTTGTCGTCCATTGAAATCCTCACGTGTTCGACGGGCGGCCCTGCGGCCGGGAATAACTGTATAAGTAGCCAGTATTATTCCACAGGGATTCGCTTTGGCAAACCCCCGTCGGGTGATTTACTCCCCACCAAGCTGTAACAAGCCGTCTAACGCGGCGATCACCGTCTGTCGGCGCACCGCTTCACGGTCACCGTCGAAGTGTCGGCGCTCGCTAATCACATGGTCGCCATCGGCCCATGCCAGCCATACCGTGCCCACCGGCTTGGCCGGCGAGCCTCCATCGGGCCCGGCTACGCCACTGACTGCCACGGCAAAGCGCGCCCTGCTGGCAGCCTGGGCGCCACGGACCATGGCCTCGACCACTTCCTGGCTCACCGCGCCCACTTGGCCGAACAACGCCTCGGGCACCTGCAACTGATGGGTTTTCTGACGGTTGGAGTAGGTCACGTAACCGGCCTCGAACCAGGCCGAGCTGCCGGGAATCCGGGTGATGGCCTCGGCGATGCCGCCACCGGTGCAGGATTCGGCGGTGCTCACCTGGGCATTGAGTCGCCGCAGGTGCTCCCCCAGGCGGGTGGAAAGAACGGTGATCGGGTCCATGGCAGGGCTCCTTGAAAACTGCGCACTACCCTACCACCCTCGCCTGCCCAGGCAAGCGCTCAGCGCGCCAATGCCCGAATGTAGTCCTGGCAGGCTCGCAGGGCGATCAGTCCGCGGTCTCCGGTGTCGGTGATGGCGATAATGCGTCGAGCATCCGCTGGGTCAAGTCGGGCGCGTACGGCACCATGATCCACGCCGCTGGCGGCGGAGGGGGCAGGCACTGCGGGGCAGTTGGCGTCACGCTCGACCAGGACTGACAACCGCAGGTCAGCAGTAGCCAGACGGTCACGCAGGCGAGCTTGAGTCTGTTGGGCATTGGCGAGCTCCTGAAAATGTCGTGTTTCACTGCCTTGCAGGCGTTGTTCAAGTTGCTGACGCCCCTCGCGCTCGACCAGCAGCGCTCGCGCCGCCTGTTCCGCACGCATCTGAGCCTCATGGGCTTGAGCTTCGGCCTGCTGCGCGAGCAGCCGGCCGTAGCGCCAGGCCTGGACCTGCCAGGTCAATGCCGAGGAAACCAGCACGAGCACCAGACAAAGTGCCAGCCACAGGCGGCTCAACACAGCACCTCCCGCGCCCTTGCCCAGAGGGCCAGGCGATCATCCAGACCGTTGAGCCCACCATTGATGTGACGGGTGATGCGATTGAACTCACCCCGATCCGCCAGTGCATTGAGCCCACGCGAATGCCAGAACCAGGCGGCCGACTCACAGGCCCAACGGGGCTGCTCAAGCATCTGCGGCTGCGCCAGCAGGCGTTCGTCACCGAATAGCGCCCGACTGCAGGCCTGATAGTTGTTGCGACCGGTCACCTGGATCAGGCCACGGCCGCGATAGCGCTGGCCATCACCGTCGGCCTCAGGGGTGTTGCCCAGCCGCAGAGCCAGGCTCCCCGTGTCATAACGCGAGAGGTAACGATCATTGCCCAGCTCCTTGAGGTAGCGCAGTTGACCGGACTCATGGCCGACCTGGGCGAGGAACGCTGCGACGCGTTTGGGATTGTCGATTTCCCAGCGCGGCAGGGTGGTGTTCAAGGCTGGCAAAAACACGTCCGCGACAGGGTGGGCATTGGGGAAGATTGCGAGTAGTTGGTCTTCCGTAAGCATGAAATATCTCCTTGATCACGCCGGGTTCGGACATAAAAAAGCCCGGCGCGAACCCGGGCTGCATCGAGCCGATCGACATTATTGAAAAAGTGTCCGACGGTGTTTCCAGGCGACTCTAAGCGCCACGAAAAATGGCGCAAAAGATACAAACGCTAAAAGCACGACATTTCGCCAGATCGACTCATTGTTCCACTCGATTATTTGTCGATTGAAATCATCATCGAAAACAACCCGCCCTTCCTGAGTCGCCAGTTCACGCAGTACAGTATCTAGCTCGCCGTCTTCCACGGTCAGAAGTACCTTAGAACCAATCCGTAAGCCTGCCTGCTCGTAGATCGCCTGGTTGACATACACCGCCTTGACGTGTCTTGCTCCGTTCAACCTGAAAGTGATCCCCAGTGTTACGATAGCCGGATCATGCTCCCAAGATGAGGCATGGCCGTTAACACGCCCCTCTAAGTTCACAAGCCTAGTTACATCAATCGGTGCATACACTCGCAGCTGCGAGTAGTAGAGCGCAGCAAAAACCCAAAGTCCTACCGCAACAATCAACAAATTGAAAATTTGCTGCCTTGGAGGCAGTGTTTTTAGCATTCGAGCGAACGAAGTTATGGAAAACACACTAAAACCTTTAATTGACCTCTTAACCAATAACTTTATACTCAGTGGTAGCGGCCGATACCAATGAAGTTATTCTAAGGGCTTACTATTTCAATCGGCCCAATGTCAACTCGCCAACCGAGAGACTGCGAAACCGGGAAAGTCAGCGGCCTCGAAAACCCATTCTCGATATATCCTCCACCCGACCCGGCGGAATTTTCATGAAGGTGGTAGTCTTTCCCGGTAATTGTAACGACGCCCCGCTTTGGATCCCACTGAATCACGGCAATACGATTTGTATACGCCGCTCTGATCTGTGCAAGCGTTACTAGCTTCAAATCAGGCGCAACCCAATAATTTTGATATGAAGCGTTAGGCCTAGAGCGAAAGCTCCTTTCCCAGATTGGTTTCACATAGGATGAGTATATTTTCTTCGCAACATCCGACGTCACCACTCCGGCCGTAAGCACACCCACAGCGACAAAGCCTCCCGCCCCTACTACGCCCCCTAATAAAATCAAACTACCGACCACCCCCACTAAATTACCAACCAAACTAATGACATCCCCTGTATCAAAGCCTTTATCCTCACGATATTTGGCTGTGATCTTCAACAATACGGTAGTGGCGGCAAACGTATTGGTTTGAAGATTCAAGAATGGTGTGAGCCCAGCTGTCAACTTTACAATCGACGTTACATTGGCCACAGCCGCTCCCGTCTGCGCGCTCTGGTTCACCAAGGCGAAGCCCTGCTTATCACTGTTGTTTTCGAGTGCTCTTGGGCGGTGATTCCATTGTCTATGACACATATATCTCGGCAGGTGATTGCTCCAGACATCGCTCGACACTCCTCTGTCGTCCTCAGGGTTGAAGGACGACTTTAGGGAGCGCTGAACGCCACAGGCACCCGGAAATCTGCACAGCTACCCTCTCCATTACTGCTTCATCAGGCCGCTACGCTTGGGGGCATTCCCTTTCGCTTTTGCCTTCCCCCCATTACCGCCATTGCATTGCACGGTGGTACGCCAGCCCGACGTGGTGAACACCTGCTCGACCGATTCGACCAGATAGTCCCCGTCCAGGCCAGAAAGAAACCCTTGCAGATTGATACGTCGCTCGGCGAAGAGGTCGGTACGCCCTGGCATGTCCAGGCGTACGCTAGCGGTGTCGCGATTGAAGCTGGCCAGGCGGGCCTTGGCCGCTTGTTCGGCTGCGGCACGGTTGGGGTAGAGATGGCGGTCGGTGTACACCGGTTGCAAACCGTCCGGCGCGTCGCCGTTGGCGAGCTCGACCGTCTTGAGTTCACCGCTGGCGGGGTCGTGATGACGGGCGCGTACCGCTTTGTGCGTGGTTTTATCGCCCAGACGGAACTGCCATTGGCTGATATCGGTACGAGCAACGCTCACCGTCCCGAGGGCCTTGCCGCTGGCGCTGTGACCTCCCTGACGCGGTAACACCAACAGCTGGCCATTGGCAAGCTTGGCGGTGCAGTCGTGCAGTCGTGCCAGGCGGGTGACGAAATTGAAATCGGACTCGCTGTACTAGTCGACGCGCGGCACCTGAACCGTCACCGGGCACACGGCCTGCCAGCCATTGCGCGCGCCGATGTCGGCAACGATGCGCTGCAGGGTGACCTGCTCCCAACTGCCGCTGCGTATGGTCTTGCCGCTGCCACGCAGGTCGCTCGCCTTGCCCCGGATCACCAAGGTGTCCGGTGGGCCGGACAGCTCGACCTCATCGACGGTGTAGCGCCCCAGCAGGTTCAGTGTTTGCCCCGCATAGCCCAGGTGCACTTCGAGCACGGCGCCCCGTGACGGCAGTGCGACCGCGCCGTCACGGGCATCGATGCGCAGTTCGAACTCGTCCGACTCCAGACCGGGCTTGTCCGTGGTGCGCAGCGATAGCAGGCGGTCGTTGATCAGGAGGGTTACGTCGCGCCCGTCGGCAGTAATGCGAAATTGCGGTTGCATGGTCTCAGGCTCCTTTGGGAAGAACCGCTGCACGGGCCGGTCGAAACCGGCCGCGCATCAGTCCCACAGTTGCAGGGTGTCGCTCGCCACCACGGGCAGATCCGGCAGACGAATCCTCACGCCTGCGCGAAACGGCTGAGGCTCATCCGCCAGCCCTTGATTGGCATCCAGCACCGCCTCGACGGTGCCCACGAGTTGCCCGTAGTAGTGTTGGCAGAGGGTGTCGAGCAGGTCGCCCTCAGAGGTTGTGCAGGTCCTGGCCATAGCTCACGAACTCCAGTGAAAAACCTTGTTTGCGCGGAATGCCGCCAGCCAGCAGTTGACTCTGTTCCTCTTCGATGCTGGTCAGGCACCAGGTGCCGAGCACCTCGCCGTAGCCGGTGGTCAAAGACAGGGGCAACAGCTGACGGCCGATGCTGCGCAGCGCCTGCAACTGGCCGATCCCCCCCTTGAAGCCCGGGTAGATGGCCCCGCGGATGGAGATGTGCTCCTCGCCCAGGCTGACGGCCTGCTGGGCGTTGTCGCGGCTCAGGCGCTCCTGCCCGACCCAGCGATAGCGCGTCTGACGACGCAATTGATCGAAGGCAGCGGTATCGAGGTTGAAGTAATAGGGCGCAGCGCCTGGCTTCAATGGTTGCAGAACCAACAGGTGGGGGAACGGCTTGACAGCTTCGGCGGCGGGCGTTACCTCGGGCGCGAAGCCCAGAGTCGACAGCACGCCCTCCACCGTCGAGCTCACCGCCCCGACGACACGACGGATTGCCGCGCCGGCTTTGGCCGCATGGCCGGCAAAGCTGTCGATGCGATCTCGCACCTGCCGCACCACCGCCACTGTCTGGTCATACTTGGCCACCACTTTGGCCACACGGTCCTGGGCCCGGTTGATCGCGCCCAGGGTGCGCTGGAGTTTGGCCCCAATGATCGGGCCGACCATCGGCAACCCCTCCAGATCGGTAACGGCGGCCTTGATATGGTCGATCGCCTCGTCCATCGGATCGAGCATGGCATCGGCACGCCGACGCCCTGCCTCTCCCGCCTTGACCAGGGCGTGCAGCGTAACTTGCAGCTGCTCCAGATAGGTCATGGATAGTCCTCAAAGTACGATGTGTGGGGGGTCCGCCAATTGCGCCGAGCGGGCTTGGCGCATCAGCTCTTCCAGCTGACGCCGGGCGATCATCTCCAGTTGCTGGAGGACCGAGGGATCGTCCAGGCTATTGTTGAAGGTGACCGGCATGTTGGATGTGAAGGTGAATTGCTGGTTGATGGTGGTAGGAGGAGTCGGTTGCGTCGGTGACGCAGCGGGTGATGCAGGCAACGTTGGCGGCGCAGAGGAAGTATCCAGTACCCGCGCCGCCTCGCTCACGGCAGGTTTGCCAGCCGCTTCGTCCTTGTTCGAGGCCAGCGTCCTACCCAGCCAGCCACCGATACCCTCTCCACCCATGCTGCCCAACACGCCTCCGATCAAGCCGCCGATCGCGGTCCCGATCACCGGTACTACCGAACCGATAGCCGCACCGGCGGCTGCACCGGCAAGGCCACCACCCAGACCACCAACAGCGCTGCCATAGCCTTCGAGCTTCTGCTCCTGGGTGGCGTCGCTGTTGAAGGTTTCGGCAAGTTGCAGGCCGGTGTCGAGCAACGCAACGCCCGGCACTCGTCTGAACGCCCGTCGGGCCAAGGAAGCGCCGGCACTGCCAGGCCTGGCCTTGCCTGCAAGGCCGGTGAATGCGGTGCTGGCTAGGGCGAAAGCAGGCTTCTGGGCAGCCCTTTGCAGGAGGGCTGTAGAAGCAGGCTCCTGCGCCTCGGAAAACGCAGGCTCGTGCGCTGCTTCATCCACCTCCTCTTCTTCCTCTTCCTCCTCCACTTGCTCACCGCTTTCATCCGACGCCCATTCATCAACGACTTGGTGTGCATGGCCCGAGGCTGAACGGCTTATGGCACTACCGGGGGCTGTTGTGGCGGACGGATCGTTGGCAGCCGGCGTGCCGGAGAACACCCCATGGACCGTCTTGCCGATGAAGCCGCCGACACCTTCGCCGATCAATTCGCCGATCTCACCGCCGTACTGCTGGATCCGCTTGTTCTTGGTCAGGCCTCCCAACAGCTGCGTGCCGAGGTTCCCCATCGCACCGCCAAGCGCGGATCCGACTGCTTCAGCTTGGTCTTCGCCGCTGTCCTCAAGCAGGGCCAAGCCCAAATTACCGATCAGCTTGGCGCCAGCTTTGCCAGCGCTCTCCCGCAGAGCGCCAGTGAGTCTATTGCGCCGCTTACGTGGCAGACGCAAGTAAGCTTTATGGGCCTTGCGTCCGGCCATCGCGACCGCTGCGGTACCAACGAGGGCACCGCCTATGACCAATCCCCTGTTGATGCCTTCCCGGCTGCTTGTCTGCGGCCCCTGAGAAAACGCCCCTTGTTCCGCGGGTTGCTGCGATAAGGCCGGTGACGCCTGCACTGCGCTGTCGTCAGACACCTCGTTGGCGGCCGCCGTGTCGGAAAACCAGCCATGGAATGTCTTGCCGATAAAGCCGCCGACACCCTCGCCTATCAGCTCACCGATCTCACCGCCATGCATTTGGATCTGCTTGTTCTTGGTCAGGCCACCCAGCAGTTGCGCGCCCATGTTTCCGAGCGCACCGCCCAGGGCAGCACCCACCGCCTCGGCTTGGTCCTGACCACTGTCCTCCAACGTCGCCAACCCCAGTTTGCTGACCAGCTTGGCGCCCGCCTTGCCAGCGCTCTGCCGAACGCCACGGGTGATCTCACGGCGCCTTTTAAGTGATTGGCGCTTATACATCCTGTGCGCAGCACGCCCAAGCGCAGCAGCGGCAACGCCTGCACCGACGGCGGCCGTGCCGATCACGCCGGCCCTGACTACCGTCAGACCACTGTTCGCCGACTCCAGAGGGATGAATCCCTGTTCCGAGCTACGCGGCTCAGGCGGATCGCTGCCCCTAGGCCCCTGTAAAGGCCTCATCACGACGGTCTGGCGCGGCGCCTGCGAGGAGCCAATCTCGCTTGCAGACAGGCAAAGTTTGCGCAAGCGCTCGATCTCATCGGTCAGGCGCCGCACCTGGTCGACCTGCGCCTTCAAGGCCCATGTCTGATTGCTGGCCAGCCGTCTTTGGGCCTGTGCCGTCTTGTCGACCTCCAACCCCAGACGGCTGATCTCGCTGATATACGGCTCGACTTGCATGCCCTCAAGCGGCATGCGCAAGCGTTCGAATTGAGCACGCAACGTACTGAAGGTACTGCCCAGTGCGCGATCGCTGGTGACACCAACGGTGAGCACCGATGTGTTCTCCATAGGTTCCTCCTGATCACTCCGCCAGCCACCAGACCATGTCGCTGTACGACATGGTCATGATTTCGCTCGCGGAAAAGTTCAGCTCCTTGGCCAGCCGCCGGGCGGCGGCCTTCTGCCGGGCAGGGTCAAAGCTCGTCGTCCTGCACCAGGCGAAAATAGCCCGTCTGCAGGCGGCTATAGTCCTTCAGGGCCAGGCCTTCGAGGTCCTTGACGCCGACTTCGGCGAGGGAGGCGAACAGGTTCAGTTCGCGCTGCTCGTCGTCATTGGCGCCGCCAGCCTGGGCGTTGCGGATGTCGCGCACCGTCGGGGCGCGCAGCGATAGGCTGTCGACCTGCACGCCGTTGGCCTCGCTGGGGCGCGACAGGCGCACGGTCACGCGTTCGGCGCTGAGGGTCAGCCATTGCGGAAGCTTTTTCGCTTGAGCCATCGCCAGGCCTCCTTACAAGCCAAGGGCCGCGCGCTGGGCGGCCAGTTGATCGACACCGTTGATCACGCGCTTCATGCCCAGGGCGTCGATTTCATAGACCGGGCGGCCATCGACTTCGAGCTTGTAGAAGGTCACGGCGACGCTGTGCTTGATCTCGGCTTTTTCAGCGGACTTCCAGTCGCCCATCTCGACCTCTTTGAGGGCGCCACGCAGGGTGACGACCACGGGCGTGATCTTGCCCTTCAGGCCCTTGAAGGCCCCGCGGAAAGTACCGTTGAAGGCGCTGGCATCGGCCAGGCCGAAGAACTTCAGCGACTCGCGGCGCACGCCGGTGGTGCTGAAGGCCGCTTCGAGTTTTTCCATGCCCAGGTCCATCTCGACCGGCATGTCCATGCCACCAGGGCGGTGCTCCTCCATTTTCAGGGTGAGTTTGGGCAGGGTCAGGCTGGGCACATCGCCCTGGAAGCTGACGCCATCGACGAACAGGTTCAGGTTGGCCAGGGTTTCGGGAATCATTGCCATGTAATGCGCTCCTTAAGCAGCGGAATCGAGGACTTCGGTCAGCCACTGGTTGGTGACTTCGACGCGGAAGTTGGGGTTTTCGGCAGGCGGGACGTCGGTGAAGCGGATGTTCCAATACACCTTGCCCTGCTCCAGCTGGCTGGCGGTGTTCAGCTCGGGGTCGGCATAGACCTCGAAGTTGATGATCGCGCCCTGGTTCTTCAGGTCGCGCATGAAGGCCTGCAGGCCTTCGGTGACGTCCTTGACGTAGGTGGCGGTGATGGAGCGATCGACGGCCCATTTGTGACCGTAGAGGATCGCGTCCATGACGATGTCCAGGGTCCGCACGCGGGTGACGAAGGCCCATTTCGGGTCGCTCGACAAGGTACGGTTGCCCCACAGGCGGAAGCCGTCGTCGCGGATGATGGTGGCGACGTTGGCGTTGTTCAGCAGGTTGGCGCGGCAGCTGTCGTCACCGTCGAGGAACTCCACCGGGCGACCGGTGCCGGTGATGCCGACGAATTCCTTGTTCGAGGGCGAGGCCCAGAAGCCATATTCGTTGTCGGTCCAAGCGAACAGACCGGCGACCCAGGCCGAGCCCGGTGCATCGACGGTGGCTTCGCTGTCGTTGTCCCAGTAACGCACGCCCGGGTCGACCATGTAGGCGCGCTTGGCGCCGAAGTTGCCGGCATAGGCGATGGCGGCCTCGTCGGTGCTGTTGGGGCCGTCGATGATGGCGATGCCGCGCAGCTTGTCGGCCAGTGCCACCAGGGCCGTACCGACTGCGTCGGTGGCGCTGTGCTTGGGCGCCACCAGCAGGCGTGGCTGGGCGTTGAAGCGGCTCTTGCCATCGAGCAATGCCTGCAGGCCCGTGCGTTTGCCGTCGGCCTCGACCGCGCCGATGATGGCCGCCGTCTGCTCGGCTGGCGCTGCCACCTTGGCCACGCCGCAGGCGACGATGACCGCCTTGGCACGGGTGTAGATGGCGCGGCAGGCCTTGGTGATCGCCGCGTCCTTGCCGAACGCCGCGACCGCTTCGCGCTCGCTGGTGATCAGCACCAGGTCATTGGCCTTGGCGGTGACGCCCGGGCCTTCGATGAAGGTGTCGACCAGGCCGATGATCGAGGACGACGGCAGCGCGATGCTGCGTGCGCCGGTGTCGACGTTGGTCACGGTAACGCCGTGGAAGAATCCAGTCATTTAGTTCTCCAGATATGCAAAGGCCCCGCGGTGCGGGGCCAAGAGGGATACAGCAAAAAAGAAAACGCCCCGTCGGTGCGGGGCGTCATTGGGTTTGTTCAGCAATCCAGGGCGGCGCCACGGGTCGCTGGGCGCTGTCGGGGAAGACCTCGGCCGCTGGCCAGTCGCGCAGGGCTTGCAGGTATTGCAGCAACTCAGTGAATTGCTCACCGCTGAGCGTGGTGGTCACGCCGAGATCCAACTGATCGCGGTGGCGATTACGCAACCACTCGGTAGCGTCTAACTCGCCATCGCGCCACAGGCGCTCGATAGCCGCCATCTCAGCGGTGGATGGCATCGGACGATCAATCAGAAAAGGAATACTGTCATCGCCCCACTCAATGAGCTTGCCATTTCCAGGGCCGGCAATAATCTCTGCATGAAGTTCCCGAGAAATCTCCACAGCGTCTGCTGGGATAACCGTATTGATGGCGTCGTCGTAGAATCCGCGTGCCGATTGAGAACTGAAAATTGGCATAGATACCCCCGTTTAATAGCCGATCGCTAGAACAAAAATTGCATCACCGCCACTTGCTAGAGCGCTGGCAACCTTCGCGGTGGTCAAGTCGACCGGGTTAGCACCTACCGCATACATCGCCGAACCAGATCCAGACGCATCTTGGGATGCAAACACCCTTAAGCACGCGTTGGGAAATGCAATCGGGAAAGTCCATGTGCCAAAACCATTAGTGTTGCTGGCAGCTCCCCATTGGATAATCAGCCCACTTGGTAGTTTCTGGTAGCCGTTACCCGCCAAAACTGCGGAAAACTGCCCAGTTTGCTTGTTCATCTGGGAGCCGCCGACCATGCGCCAGACATTGCCCAGGTTAGCCAGCACTACTGAATCCAGAGCAACCATTTCAAAGGAATTGACGGTGTAGCCACCACCTGGCCCAGGCGCGATGAGTTCGGCCCCGTACCCTTTGATAGTTAAAGGAGCAAGGTTGGCCCCCGCAGAAAAGTGAATCTGAGCACCTGGAGGAACACTCCCAACCGGGGGCAGCGTAATAGTCTTGCCAGCCAACTCAACACTTCCAACCAGCTGGACACCGACATGAGCCGCCGTCAGGGTGATGGTGCCGCTAATGTTCATGACGCCTCTCAGACTACCCAATGCTCGCTGCACGAATTCAGCGGTTGCAATCGACTTAGAGGCATCAAACTGGGCCGGCGTCGGCGCCTTGGGATCTACGGTGAAAATCGGGCTTGCCAAAGGCGCCTTGAGCGCCAAGGCGGTATCGATCTCAGTCTTGGTGTAGACATCCGTCAGCCCGTAACCCGCGACGGTTGTGGGGCTAGACGCGGCGACGACACGACCGTATTTGTCTACGGTCACGCTGCGGAAGGTGCCTTCGGCCACGCCCGTGCGCCCAAATGCCATTTCAAACGCCAGCGCGGTGACGCCCACGGTAATCGGTGCATCGGTGACCAACTGCCAAGCGCTGTCGCCATTGATCGTGCCGCGCTCGACCATGACCAACAAGCCGGGCGTAACCTTGACACTGTTGTCAGCATCAGCACTGCGCACCCAGGGGCCACCGGCCACTACCTGATACAAGCCGTTGTCCTTGGCGACGGCCTGATTCTTCACCAGCACCCGCACCCCCGCCGTCAGAGGCACGCCGTCGACTGTCTGCAGGCCGCTCAAGGCAATGGCCGCCGTGGTGGCCACCAGCACCGAATGCTTGAAGTCCTGCTTGGCCAGTTCGCTGGTCACCCACTCACGCGTGGCCAGGACCACGCTCGGGTCAATTTTGAGTTCCACGTTACTGGAGCTGCTGACTATCAGATTCATGCGCACCACCTGGGTGCGCCCTGAGCCCTGGCTAAGTAACGGTTTGTAGGTCGCTGGGCAGTTGGCTACCGCGACCATATCGCCGTCGGCATCGTATAAGGCAATTTCGCGAATCCAACGCCCCCCTACATCGGCGGGAATAATCTGCTCGGCCACGATGACAGCACCGTTTACCTCATCAACTTTAAGCTGATTGAGCGGCGCCCGACGCCACTCATTGAGCAGCGCCGTGGCGCTCGCGCTTGGCATGGGCAACGGCGGGTTCTCGACGCCGCCAGGATTGCCATCTCCGATGGCCATTTGAGTGATTTTCCAAGGAATGCCCAGGGCATCCGCATTGGCCTGCTTCGCGGCACCGATGTTGGTCAGGATCGCGTAGAACTGTGAATTCTGGTCAACCATAGTAAACGTCCAGATAGTCAATAATGTGCTCACGACCACCACGGCCAATCTCACCGATGACTTCCAGCGCGGTGGCCTGGGGCGGGTACACGTCGATTTCTTCGCCGTCGTAGAACGACGAGGCCAGATGCATCCGGCCAATGGTTTCCAAACTGATGGCGAAGCCTGTCATGTGCCGACTCACCGGCTTTGCATCGTCGATCAGCCAGGACAATTCCCGGTAGGTTTCCTCGCTGATGCCCTGCTCCGAGACGCCAACCTTGAGCGCGAAGGTACCGGGGACTCCAGGTGGTTCAGCCTGCCACCACTCGGTAATCTCGATCAGGTAGCCGAACGGCTCGACCACCCGGCGCAACGCGCCGACGGTGCCTTTGTGGGCATGCACGGAAAACGCCGCGCGGATTACCGAGCGCTTGACCGCTTCGCTCCAGCTGTCGTCCCAGCGGTCGACCGACCAAGCCCAGGCCAGTTGGTACAGCAGGTGCGGCGGGCAGGTGTCGGGGTTGTAGAGCGTACGCAGGGCAGGCTTGAGGTCCTCGGCGCTGGTGCCGTCGAGCGCGCGCTCCAACGCTGTGCTGTTGATCGGCAGAAGGCCTGTCATGTCAGTCCCCCCGCACCACGGTGAACCCTTCGCACCAGGCCGCCTGGGCTTTGTTGGGGCGAATGTCGGTCCAATCGGCCAGTTCCACACGGCTCACGCCGTTGATGTGCAACTGGGCGTCGATGCCCGAACGGGATACTTCCATCCCGAGCCTGCGCCGCGGGTTGATCCAGGCGGCCAGGCGACGCTCGCACTCGACCAGCAACGCCTCGTTCTCCGGCCCCGTGCCGGCCATGTGCACCACCGCGTCGATGCGGTACGGCAGGATTTGCGCCGACTGCACAGTTAGCCGATCCGCCACGGGGCGTATGTCGTCATCGTTGAGGTACTGGCGCACCCCCTCCAGCAGTGCCGGCGTGGCTTCGCCATTGCCGTCCAACGCCAGCACCGTCACCACCACCTCTGCCGGCGCCGGGCTCTCGGCGGTCGCGTCAGCGACCAGCCCCGAAGCGTTGCGGGCATGCAGGATGTAACTGTTGCGCGGGCCCGCGGTGGTCAGGCCCTCGTAGACCAATTGCACCCGCTCGCGCAGGGCATCGTCGGATTCGAGCACCTGCACCAACGGCGGCACCGCCTGCAGGTCCTCGGCCTGGATCACCAGGCGCTGGAGATTGACGTTGGCCGCCAGTTGGTCGAGGTCGCTCCCTTGGGCATAGGCCAGCAGCAGCGCCTTGGCCGCGTCGTTGATGCGGGCGCGGTTGAGCAGCTTGCGGTAGGCCCCGACCTCCAGCAGCTTGGTCACCGGGTCGCTTTCCAGTTGGGCCGTCCAGCCATCGCCCATCTGGGTGCGGAAGGTCTCCAGGTCGGCCTGGTACAGCGCCTCGTAGTCAAGGTCTTCGAGCAACTGGGGCGCGGGCAATTTCGACAGGTCGACCTGGCTCATACGCTCACCTCCACCAGAGCCTCATCGCCCAGGTAGCGGCCGCTGAGGGCAAGGTTGACCTGGCCGTCGAGCACCGACAGCACCCTCACCCGCTCAAGCTGCAGGCGCGGTTCCCAACGCCCCAGGGCGCGGGCGACTTCGGCCTGTACGGCGCTCTTCCAGCCTTCGTTGACGGGCAGATCGACGTAGCGACGTAACTGGCTGCCGTACTCGGGGCGCATGCGCCGGCTGCCGAGCGGGGTGGAAAGGATGTCCTCGATGGACTGGCGAAGGTGGGCGATGCCGGCCAAGGGTTGGCCGGTGCGGCGGTCCATGCCGATCATGGTGCGCCTCCTGTCGAGGGGAGCGAGATCCGTGGGTGGGATCGCATAAGAGTCTCCTGGTAGCAAAGAGCCCAAGACGGCAACACCTGCGTGGGGCGCCTGTTTGCGGGTAAACCCGCGAAGCCGGCGCCAAGGAGCAGAAAAAATCCGCTTTCCAGCCCCAGCGTTACCGATGCGGTGGGCCTTGATCAGTGCTTGTGGTTGGCGGTGTTGCCAGCGGTGTCGATGATCCGGCCGCCGCCGTTGATGTCGCCGCTGACAGTCAGCGGCCCGTTGATGGCGACCTGGCCGGTCAAGGTGATGGCCGTGGCGTCGAGTTCGATGGCACCTTCACTGATGTGCAGGGTGCTGGCACCGACCTTGATGCTGGCGTTGCCGGCAGGCAGGTGAATGTCGTAGCGCTTGGCCTGCCAGTCGTAGGCCAGCGAGCCGCCATCCTCGAACCGCCACACCTCCACATGGTCGCGGTTGTCCGGCGCACTGCCGGCATTGCCGTACAGGCCTGGCACGAAAGTGCCCTGGGCCGGCTCGCCACTGGGGCTGACCAGCACGCCCTGCTCGCCCAGGCTCGGGGCCCGCCAGTGACGCGCCTGGCCCGCGGCCAGGGCATGCCAGCGCAGCCAGGCGCTGGTCCAGGTGCCATCGGATACCCGCACACGAGCGGCGGCCAGGTCTACCGCCACCACGCGGCAAGGGATGACCAGGCTCGCCAGCATTCGGTCATGCATCGCGCTGGCGTAGCTCATGCAAGGTCCTCCGGGGCGATGTAGTCCGCTTCGTTGCCAGGTCCGGTATCGGGATCGGTACCGAACAGCAGAGAGCCCGGCGGCTCGTCGGGCCAGTGCCACTGGGGCTCGCCCAGCAGCACCGGCTGCTCCCAGCGGACGATCCAGTGCCCGCCCTCGAACTGCGCCAGCACGTTGCGGCTCGCCTCGACGAAGTCCAGGCCCCACATTTGTTGGCGCAGCAGGTCCATCATTTGCGCGGCCAGCAGGCTCCCTTGCAGGCGCGCGTCGGGGTTGCCGAGGTCGGGGATGATGTCCGCCTCGAAGGTGGTGACCAGCACCGAGCGCCCATCCCGGGGCGCGGCGTCCGCGGTCATGCGCACGATGCCGTGGCGTAGCGACGGCAAGACGCTGCTGCTGCCGACATCCGAAGCGATGTCGACTGACGCAAGTTCAGGAATCGCCTCACGAATCATTGCCGTCAGTGCCGCATGTAAAGTGGCCAGCTCGCTCATTTCAACGCCTCCTATCGCTCGTCAGCCTGGGAAACATCACGCAACCCCAGGCGTTTGGCCGCCCAGCGCTCGTAGAGCCCGATGGCCACGTCGGCACCTGCCATGGCGGTCATGCAACCAAAGGCGCTGGCGCTCCAGATCGACATGCCGCTGGCGTACAGCAGCATCACTGTCGAGACCCCGCAGACCATGCAGGCCCCGGATCGCAACGCCAGCCGGCGCACCAGCGACCATCCACGCGCGCCTGCCTTGTCGGCACGCCACATCTCGCCGCTCAGACCGCCCAGCAATGCCAGGACGATCACCAGCCAGAGCGGTATCTCCAGCAACGTTTGCTGCTCGTTCGTCATTGTCCTGTCTCCTGTATGAATGCCCGCCAGTGCCACTGGCGGGTCGGTTGTGTATGAACTCGGCATTCCAAAAAGCCCGGGCTGCCAGGCTTTTCAGTAATGCGTTGTCGAACCGCCGGCCACGACTGGTGACGCCTGGCGGCTGCGCTTCAAATTGGTGTCTCCGACCGCGGCCACCTGCCCGCCGGAAAACTGATCGTGGTGCTTTACGCTGCACACCCGGGCCAGTTGCCAACCCTCTGAACAGTCGAGGCCTGTTCATCGCTGCCTGTGTAACAACCGGTGTCGACCGGCTTGAGACACAGATTATGCATTGATGCATATGCAGTCAATGCGTTTATTCATATTTCTAGCGAAGAAATTTTGCGCAAATGCATGAGAGCTATGCGCGACGTGGCTTGTAGGGATTTTCTGCAGACGAAAAAAAACCCGCCGAAGCGGGTTTTCTTGAAAAGGGAATGGCCTTAGCGCGCGTACATGCCCCACCAGAACACATGGCCCAGCAGGCTGATCTGCTCTTCCTGCATCTGCTGGAAGCTGTAGTCCTCGTCAGGGTGTTCATCGCGGTTGAAGCTGCGCAGACGAATGCCGGTGGGCAGGCGGTAGACCTGTTTCACGCGCAGCTGGCCGTTGTGGTTGATGGCGTAGAGGTCGCCATCGATGATGTCGCCGATCGCGCATTTACCGGTGTTGACCCCGACCGTCGCACCATCGCGCAGCACCGGCAGCATGCTGTTGCCGCGCACCGTCACGCACTTGGCCTGGTCGAACTGCACGCCGTTGTGGCGCAGGCTGCGCTTGCCGAAGCGCAGGCGGGCCTTTTCGCTTTCTTCGATGACGAATCTTCCTGATCCTGCTGCCAATTCGACCTCTCGAAGAAAAGGAACGGAAACCTCGTCATCCTCGACAGGGGTTTCGTCGTCCCATAGGCTGATATCGCTCAGGTCCGCATGGCCATGGGCCGGCTGCGCCGCCTCGCGGGACTCGCCCAGCTCGACGCGACCGCGCAGTTGGTCGGTGCTGACGCCGAAGTACTCGGCGATCTTCGACACGTGCTTGTCGGACGGGTCGATGATCTTCTCGCTGAGGATGCGCGACAACGTGGATTGAGGAACGCCCGTGCGCCGGTGCAGCTCCGTCGGGGACAGGCCATGGCGGTCGAGCAGTGCTTTGAGTACGGAAGCTACGTTGCGTTTTTGCATACCGTGCATGATGGATGTGCTGCAGCGCAAATGCAATCCATGCATGCGCTTTCTGTCACCCATCACCCTCCAACGGTAATTCCCTGTACTCTCATGGGCCCTACACCGTGGGAAGACTCCCCACGATAGCGAGGTCAAAACAACAATGATCGGCTTTACCTTCCGCCAGCTCGAGTACTTCGTGGCCACCGCCGAACAGGGCAGCGTCAGTGCCGCGGCGCGGGCCAAGCACATCTCCCAACCCTCGGTGTCGCTGGCGATCTCGCAGCTTGAGGCCATTCTGGGTGAGAAACTGTTCCTGCGTCAGGCCAGCCGTGGCCTGGAACTGAGCCCGGCGGGACGGCAGTTGCTGGAGCAGGCGCGCGAGATCCTGGCCATGGCGGCCGGCATTCGCAGCGCGGGGGATGAGCCGGAAGTGCTGCGGGGCAACCTGAGCCTGATCTGCTTTCAGGACCTGGGCCCGTGGTATGCACCGCGCCTGCTCAGTGGATTTCGTGAGCGTCACCCGGAAGTCGCCATCACCTTGTTCGAGACGGACCTTGCCGGAGTCAACCGAAGGTTGAACGAGGGCAAGGCAGAATTGGCGCTGACCTATGACGTGGGCCTGGACCCGCAGATCGAGCGGCGGGTACTGGCGCAGGTGGCGCCTTATGCCCTGCTGCCGGCGGACCATCCCTTGGCCCGTCAGGAGCAGGTGTCACTGGCCGACCTGGCCGAAGAGTGTTTGATTCTCGAAGACATCACCCGAACCCGCGAGTACTTCCTCTCGCTGTTCTGGGCCCACGACCTGCAACCACGTTCCCAGCAACTGACCCAGACCTTCGAGATGCAGCGCGGGCTGGTCGCCCATGGCTACGGCGTGGCGCTGTCCTGCACTCGCCCGGCGGGTGATCAGAGCTACGACGGCCGGCCCTTGGCGTGCCGGCCATTACGTGAGGCGGTCAGCCCGCAGTCGGTGGTGCTGGCACAGTCCAGCGCCATGCGTCCCTCCCCTGCGGCCCAGGCATTCCTGCGCTGGGCCAGCGAGCTGTTTTCCGTCTAGCTCAGGCGTTGACCGGCGCCTGGCGTGGCTGGCGCGCCACCCACAGCCAGTAGCCGACCGACAGTAGCGCCAACCAGCCAAGGCCGACGTACATCGCGGTGCGAGTATCGGGGAACCAGCCCAGCACTCCGAAGATGAACAGCATGAACACGATGGCCAGGGCCGGACCGACGGGCCACAGCGGCACCGGGAAGTCCAGCGCGGCGACTTCCTCGCGGCTCATGCCACGGCGCATGGCCACCTGGGACAGCAGGATCATCAGCCACACCCAGACAATCGAGAAGGTCACCACGGCGGCGAGAATCAGGAACAGGTTCTCCGGCGCCAGGTAGTTCAGGACCACACCCAGCAACAGCGCGACGCCCATCACCAGCACCGTCATCCATGGCACGCCGAAACGCGACAGCCGGGAGAAGCCGACCGGCGCCTGGCCGTTCTGGGCCATGCCATACATCATGCGCCCGGCGCTGAAGATGTCGCTGTTGATGGCCGATATTGCCGCCGAAATCACGACAATGTTGAGCAGGGTTGCCGCCGAACTGATGCCCAGGCCACTGAAGATCTGCACGAACGGACTGCCTTGGCTGCCGATGTTGGTCCAGGGGTAGATGGCCATCAGCACCACCAGGGTGAGCACGTAAAACAGCAGGATACGCAGCGGCACCGAGTTGATCGCCTTGGGCAGCACGCGCTTGGGATCCTTGGCTTCGCCGGCAGTGATACCGATCATTTCGACGCCACCGAAGGCGAACATCACCACGGTGAAGGAAGCGATCATCCCGCCGATGCCGTTGGGGAAGAACCCACCATGGCTCCACAGGTTGGACAACCCCGTCACCGTCTCGGCCCCATTACCCAGCTGGATGCCGAACAGCAGCACCGCGCCCCCGGCCGCGATCATCGCCACGATGGCGGTGACCTTGAGCAACGAGAGCCAGAACTCCATCTCGCCGAACACCTTCACGCTGCACAGGTTCAACGCACCGATGAAGCAGACGATGCCCAATACCCAGATCCAACGCGGTGTATCGGGGAACCACAAGCCCATGTACACCCCGAACGCCGTGACGTCCGCCAGGCATACCACCAACATGGAAAACGCATAGCTCCAGCCGGTCAGAAAGCCCAGGTAACGCCCCAGGTATTGACTGGTGTACTGCCCGAAGGAGCCGGACACCGGATTGCGTACCGCCATTTCACCGAGGGCGCGCATCATCATGTAGATCGCCGCGCCACCGATCAGGTAGGCCAGCAGCACCGACGGCCCGGCCAGCTTGATCGCCGACGCCGAGCCGTAGAACAGCCCGGTGCCGATCGCCGACCCCAATGCCATGAAGCGGATATGCCGGGTACTTAGGCCCCGTCGCAGGTTGTTGTGATCGTTCATCCCAGGGACTCCTCATTGTTCTTGTTCTTGGCCGGCAGTCACGCTGCCGTTGAAGGGTTCTCGCAAGGCCCGGAAACCGCAGGGCGCAGGGCTATTAACCGGCCAATCGCAGGGCAAGACAACAAGGTGGGGCATACAGAATAGCTATAGTGACGAATAGGAATTCTGTGATTTACCTCGCCCTCGCTGGCCCCCGATGCTGGTGCCACTACAACAACAACGAGAGGGCTGCTCCGATGAATCCCCATATCGAAGAATTCCAGCGAGACGGCGCGGTGATCCTGCGCGGCGTGTTCAAGGACTGGATCGAACGTCTGCGCGAAGGCTTCGAGCAGAACCTGGCCGAACCCAGTACCTTTGCCATCGAGAACGTTGGCTCCGGCGAGGGCGGACGGTTCTTCGAGGACTACTGCAACTGGCAGCGCATCCCCGCGTTCACCGACTTCGTGCTGAACTCGCCCGCCGCAGGGCTTGCCGGCGAGCTGATGGGCTCGCAGCAGGTGCAGGTGTTCCACGACCACATCCTGGTGAAGGAGCCCGGCACCGCCAAGCCCACCCCCTGGCACCAGGACCTGCCTTACTACTGCGTCCAGGGCCTGCAGACCGCCAGCTACTGGATCCCCCTGGACCCGGTCACTCGCCACAACACCTTGAGCGTGGTGCTCGGCTCGCACCTCTGGCCCAAGCCTGTGCGTCCCAAGCGCTGGGCCAGCAACCAGGACTTCTATGGCGCTACCGACGCCGACGGCCAGAACCTGTTCATGGACATGCCGGACGTGGAGAACGGCGAGTACCAGATCCTCTCCCCGGAAATGGAACCTGGCGATGCCATCGTCTTCGATTTCCGCACCGTGCATGGCGCCGCCGGCAACACCGGTACGAACCGACGCCGCGCCTTTTCCACGCGCTTCCTGGGAGACGACGTACGCTATGTGCAGCGCCCGGGGCGCACCTCGCCGCCCTTCCCGGGTATCAACCTGAGCGATGGCGAGCGCATGCGCGAGGACTGGTTCCCGGTGGTCTGGCAGCGCCGTTGATCCACTCCAGACATGGCCACGCCCCGCCCCTTGATGCGCGGGGCGTGGCCGTTTCCATCAAGGTCGAAGGGCCAAGGCGGCCTGTGCCCGGCTGGCAAGAACCTGTAGACTTGGGCGTTTCGCATTTTGTCTGAGACAGCTTCAAGGCCTTGAATGTCTGACCTTTCCGCACACACCCCAATGATGCAGCAGTACTGGAAGCTGAAAAACCAGCACCCAGACCAGCTGATGTTCTACCGCATGGGCGATTTCTACGAGATCTTCTACGAAGATGCGAAGAAAGCCGCCAAACTGCTGGATATCACCCTGACCGCTCGTGGCCAGTCCGCCGGCCAGTCGATCCCCATGTGCGGGATCCCCTTCCACTCGCTGGAGGGCTACCTGGCCAAGCTGGTCAAGCTGGGCGAGTCGGTGGTGATCTGCGAGCAGATCGGCGACCCGGCCACCAGCAAGGGCCCGGTGGAACGCCAAGTAGTGCGGATCATCACCCCCGGCACAGTCAGCGATGAAGCGCTGCTCGACGAGCGTCGCGACAACCTCATCGCCGCGCTGCTCGGTGACGAGCGTCTGTTTGGCCTGGCCGTGCTGGACATCACCAGCGGCAACTTCACCGTGCAGGAGATCAAAGGCTGGGAAAACCTCTTGGCCGAACTCGAACGCATCAACCCGGTCGAGCTGTTGATCCCCGACGACTGGCCCCAGGGCCTGCCGGCCGAGAAACGCCCAGGCTGCCGCCGCCGCGCGCCCTGGGACTTCGACCGTGACTCGGCGCGCAAGAGCCTGTGCCAGCAGTTCGCGACCCAGGACCTCAAGGGCTTTGGCTGCGACAAGCTGACCCTGGCCATCGGCGCCGCCGGCTGCCTGCTGACCTACGCCAAGGAAACCCAGCGCACCACCCTGCCTCACCTGCGCAGCCTGCGCCATGAGCGCATGGATGACACCGTGATCCTCGATGGCGCCAGCCGGCGCAACCTGGAGCTGGACATCAACCTGGCCGGTGGTCGCGACAACACCCTGCAATCGGTCATCGACCGTTGCCAGACCGCCATGGCCAGCCGCCTGCTGACCCGCTGGCTGAACCGCCCGCTGCGCGACCTCAAGGTACTCAAGGCCCGCCAGGACTCGATCCGCTGCCTGCTGGACAGCTACCGCTTCGAGAAGCTGCAACCGCAACTCAAGGAAATCGGCGACATCGAGCGGATCCTCGCGCGTATTGGCCTGCGCAACGCCCGCCCGCGAGACCTCGCGCGCCTGCGCGATGCCCTTGGCGCCCTGCCCGAGCTGCAGAACGCCATGGCCGAGCTCGAAGCGCCGCACTTGGCACGCCTGGCCGCCATCACCGGCACCTACCCGGAGCTGGCCAGCCTGCTGGAGCGTGCGATCCTCGACAACCCGCCAGCGGTCATCCGCGACGGCGGTGTGCTCAAGACCGGCTATGACGCTGAGCTGGACGAGCTGCTGGCCATGAGCGAGAACGCCGGCCAGTTCCTCATCGATCTGGAAGCCCGCGAAAAAGCCCGCACAGGCCTGGCCAACCTCAAGGTCGGCTACAACCGCGTGCACGGTTATTTCATCGAGTTGCCGACCAAGCAAGCCGAGCAAGCGCCAGCCGACTACATCCGGCGCCAGACCCTCAAGGGCGCCGAGCGCTTCATCACCCCCGAGCTCAAGGCTTTCGAGGACAAGGCGCTGTCGGCCAAGAGCCGCGCCCTGGCTCGGGAAAAGATGCTCTATGACGCCTTGCTCGAAACCCTGATCGGTCATCTGGCACCACTGCAGGACAGCGCCGCGGCCCTGGCCGAACTGGACGTGCTCAGCAACCTGGCTGAACGCGCCCTGAACCTGGACCTGAACTGCCCAAGCTTTGTCGACGAGCCTTGCCTGCGCATCGATCAAGGTCGCCACCCCGTCGTCGAGCAGGTACTGACCACGCCGTTCGTGGCCAACGACCTGGCGCTGGACAACAGCACGCGCATGCTGATCATCACCGGCCCGAACATGGGTGGTAAATCCACCTATATGCGCCAAACCGCCTTGATCGTACTGATGGCGCACATCGGCAGCTTCGTGCCGGCGGCGCGTTGTGAACTGTCGCTGGTGGACCGCATCTTCACCCGTATCGGCTCCAGCGACGATTTGGCCGGTGGCCGCTCGACCTTCATGGTCGAGATGAGCGAAACCGCGAACATCCTGCACAACGCCACCGACCGCAGCCTGGTGCTGATGGACGAGGTAGGCCGTGGCACCAGCACCTTCGACGGCCTGTCCCTGGCCTGGGCGGCGGCCGAACGCCTGGCCCAGTTGCGCGCCTACACCCTGTTCGCCACGCACTACTTCGAGCTGACCGTACTGCCGGAGAGCGAGCCGCTGGTGGCCAACGTGCACCTGAACGCCACCGAGCACAACGAGCGGATCGTCTTCCTGCACCACGTCCTGCCGGGCCCTGCCAGTCAGAGCTATGGCCTGGCCGTAGCGCAATTGGCCGGCGTGCCCTCGCCGGTGATCCAGCGAGCCCGCGAACACCTGGGCCGCCTGGAAACCACCAGCCTGCCCCATGAACAGCCAATCCAGGCTGCCAAGGGCGAGCCGCAGGTGCCGCACCAGAGCGATCTGTTCGCCAGCCTGCCACATCCGGCCATCGAGAAGCTGGGCAAGCTGGACCTGGACAACATGACGCCGCGCCAAGCTATCGAAACGCTATATCAACTGAAAAACCTGTTATAACGGCGTCCATTACAAACTGGTAGAATCCGCCGCGGTTTGCTGGTGCTGCAGGTTATTAGCCTGGCCTGCAGCCAACGCCTGTAAACCGCGCGGCCCTGATGAGGAAGGGCCGCCGCCGTCGCCTGAGGAGAAAATTAGAAATGACCTTCGTCGTCACCGACAACTGCATCAAATGCAAGTACACCGACTGCGTGGAAGTCTGTCCGGTGGACTGCTTCTACGAAGGCCCGAACTTCCTGGTCATCCACCCGGACGAGTGCATCGACTGCGCCCTGTGCGAACCGGAATGCCCAGCCCAAGCCATTTTCTCGGAAGACGAAGTGCCTGCCGGCATGGAGAACTTCATCGAGCTCAACGCCGAACTGGCGGAGATCTGGCCGAACATCACCGAGCGTAAGGATGCCCTGCCTGACGCTGAAGAGTGGGATGGCAAGCCTGGCAAGATTGCAGATCTGGAACGCTGATAGCGTCTGGATACGAAAAGGCCCCAATTCAGACTGTGTGAAAACCTAGCAATCTGTCCGGCCCTTTAAGAGAATGCTCCGTATCGAAAGATACGGAGCATTTTTCGTTATGGCCTACATACGAGGAGAGTCCCGCAGCCAGACCAGCCTGTTCCCGGTCTGCTGGAGGAATTGATCCCTGAAGATCACCTCGTACGGGTCATCGACCTGTATATCGCCAAACTCGATCTGGGTCAGCTGGGCTTTGAGAAAGCTCAGCCCTAGGCCACTGGGCGCCCTGCATACGACCCCGCCGATCAGCTCAAACTCTACCTTTATGGCTATTTCCAGCGCATTCGCTCGTCCCGGCGTCTGGAAGCCGAGTGCCAGCGCAACATCGAAGTGATGTGGTTGATCAACCGACTCAGATCCGACTTCATTTGAATTTGAATCAACTCAAGCGTCAGGAGGAGAAGCTGAATAAGCGGATCGTCCAATACTTGGCTGACCTGGATGCCGCTGATAAGACTCAGGGCGAGCAGGTGGTGAGCCCTTTTCAGCACAAAAACAAACGTCCCGAATAAGTCGGGGCGTTTGGTCTAGGGCCTGTCAGTGTGTTTTCACACAGTCTGAATTGAGGCCTTTTTCATTTGTGTGTATTCACTCGAAAGTACCCCCGCTTTTGTAGGGGCTGGCGAACTGGCGATGGGGCTGCAACGCAGCCTCAAGGGCCGAGATGACTTCATTCGAAGCCAAGCGGGGAATCGATCGGTTCGTGGGCGCTTCCACAAACCCGAGGGGCAGCCCCTGCCACTAAATTCAAGGCAAAAAAAGGGGCGGTTTGACCCGCCCACATTTTTTCCGTAGTCCCTGCTTGTCCTAAACATCATCCTGATGAATCGCATCTTGCGATGTCCTTGACCTTCATCCTTGAAGGCTGTGTCAGTCCGTAGACACAGTTCGAATACTAGCCATTCCTGCCTAGCGAGCAAGGGCTAAACCTCTCAAAATGCTACAGTTGACACATCTTTTAATATCAAAAAATTCTTTATATTTCAGTCGCTTACATAAATAGATAGCTTAGAAACGACAATGATTTACTGATCCTTGCGGGGAAGTCTTACACCATGAGTAAGCGATCTCTTACACGCGAAGCAACGTAGGTAGCAAAGTAAACAATCCTCTCAGATACAAAAACGCCCCGAGATCTTCGGGGCGTTGGGTGTTGCACTCGCGCTTACTGGAACAGCGACTCGCTTGAGAGGCCATTCTTTTCAAGGATCTCGCGCAGACGCTTGAGCCCCTCGACCTGGATCTGCCGCACTCGCTCCCGGGTCAAACCGATTTCCAGCCCTACATCCTCAAGGGTACTGCTCTCGTGCCCACGCAGGCCGAATCGACGCACCACAACCTCGCGCTGCTTGTCGGTCAGCTCGCCCAGCCATTGGTCGATGCTCTGGGAGAGGTCATCATCTTGCAGCAGCTCGCACGGATCGGTGGGACGATCATCCGTCAGGGTGTCGAGCAGGGTCTTATCGGAGTCCGGGCCGAGCGAAACGTCCACCGAAGAGACACGCTCGTTGAGCCCAAGCATGCGCTTGACCTCGGCTACTGGTTTTTCCAGCAGCCCGGCGATTTCCTCCGGGGACGGCTCGTGGTCGAGCTTCTGGGTCAGCTCCCGCGCGGCGCGCAGGTAGACGTTGAGTTCTTTGACCACGTGGATGGGCAGGCGGATAGTGCGGGTCTGGTTCATGATCGCCCGTTCGATGGTCTGGCGAATCCACCAGGTCGCATAGGTCGAGAATCGGAAACCACGCTCCGGGTCGAACTTCTCCACCGCGCGGATCAGGCCGAGGTTGCCCTCTTCGATCAGGTCGAGCAGCGACAGGCCACGATTGACGTAGCGGCGCGCAATCTTGACCACCAGGCGCAGGTTGCTTTCGATCATGCGCTTACGGCCAGCCGGGTCGCCTTTTTGCGACAGGCGTGCGTAGTGCACTTCCTCTTCGGGGGAAAGCAGTGGCGAGAAGCCGATTTCGTTGAGATACAGCTGGGTGGCGTCGAGCGCCCGGCTGTAATCGATGTACTTGTGCTGTTTGAGCGATGAGCCTTGTTTGGCCTTGGTCCGAACCGAAGGTACAGCAGGTTCGTCTGACACCACATCCGTTTCCAAAACGATGCCCGTCTCCATCAAAAGGAGGTCATCGTCGATGTCAAACTCCGGCACTTCTTTGCTGAGAGCCATTGTTATAGTCCTTTGCTGAGTTCGAACTCAGACTCGAGCGGCACCTGTTTCCCTGGCAGCGCTGGAGCCTGTCCCCTCTACGTCAGCAGGAACAGGCCGGGTGCAAAGATCAACGACGTGGCAAGAACTGGAGCGGATCGACGGGTTTACCCTGGCGGCGAATCTCGAAATGCAGCTTCACCCGATCAGTGCCCGTGGACCCCATTTCAGCGATCGTCTGCCCTGCCTTGACCTGCTGCCCCTCCCGAACCAAAAGCCTGCGGTTATGACCGTAGGCACTGACGTAGGTATCGTTGTGCTTGATGATGATCAGCTCGCCGTAGCCCCTCAAGCCACTTCCGGCGTACACCACTGAACCACCAGACGCAGCAAAAACAGGCTGTCCCAAATCACCGGCGATATCAATGCCTTTATTCAAACTACCGTTTGAAGCGAATTTTCCAATCAGCACGCCGTTGGCAGGCCAGGTCCAGCCCCCCACGGAACGCTCGGCGGCGGGCACCTGTGTGACCACTGGGGCGGTGGTCGTCGCAGGTGCTGTGACCGGTTTGCTGCTGTTGCTGGCAGGCGGCGTGGAAGTGCTTCCCACTGGGCGGCGGATGACCGTGGTCTTGCTCGAAGAGGATGGGCTGGACACCACCGTGGTGCTGCCACCGCTGCCGCTGCTGAAGCGGATCGGCTGGCCGGGGCGAATGGTGTAGGGGGCCGGGATGCCGTTGCGTGCGGCCAGCTCCTTGTAGTCCCAACCGTAGCGGAAGGCGATGGAGTACAGGGTGTCGCCAGGCTTGACCACATACTGGCCGGAGGTGACGGTCGGGCGCTTGGGTACCGTGTTGTTGCGATCCACCACGCGGGCGCCACTCGAACCGGTGCTGGAGCAGCCCGCCAGCGATGTCGCCATGGCCAGCGCAATCACCAGAAGCTTGAAAACCGACCGATCCTTGCGTTGCCGCATGATTGTGTGACCCACCCGCGCTCCCCTCATGGTGCCGAAAAACGATATGACGATACGAAATGCAATATTGTTGCAATTATAAACGAGACAGACCGGCTTGGGTGGCTGGCTCAGGCGCCGCGAAAAGCGCGACGAAACCCCGCACGATAGACAGGTTCGCGGCACAAGAATTCGTCGACGACGCAAATATTCAGCGCACCCTCACGCCACCGGGCCATTGAGCAGTGGCACGAAACGCACGGCGCCCAGTACGCGGCGGGAGAACCCATGCTCCTCGCGCACGATCAACATCAACTGCTGGGACTCCCCGGCAGCGCCCACCGGGATCACCATGCGCCCGCCAGGTGCCAGTTGGTCCAGCAAGGCCTGGGGAACTTCCGGTGCCACGGCGGTCACGATGATGCCGTTGTAGGGCGCCAGCGCCGGCCATCCCTCGCAGCCATCGCCCCAGCGAAACACCACGTTGCGCAGGTTGAGTTCGACCAGACGCTCCTTGGCCCGATCCTGCAGGACCTTGATCCGCTCCACCGAAAACACCCGTTCCACCAACTGCGCCAGGATGGCGGTCTGGTAGCCCGAACCCGTACCGATCTCCAGGACCTTGTCCAACGCCCCGGCCTCCAGCAACAGCTCGCTCATGTGCGCCACCATGAAAGGCTGCGAGATGGTCTGGTTGTGCCCGATCGGCAGCGCGGTGTCCTCATAGGCTCGATGCGCCAGTGCCTCATCGACGAACAGATGACGCGGGGTACGACGGATGACATCGAGCACCTGGGTGTTCGAGACGCCTTCCTCGTACAAACGCTGGATCAATCGCTCCCGGGTACGCTGGGAGGTCATGCCGATGCCTCGGCGCAGCAGATCGTCCTGTTCGCGCATCAGAGCAATCCCTCCAGCCAGCCGTCGAGACGCTCGAAGGCTTCATTGAAGGTGCGGTCCAGTTGCAGCGGGGTGATCGACACATACCCCTGCATCACCGCGTGGAAGTCGGTCCCCGGCCCACCGTCCTCGGCGTCACCGGCCACGGCGATCCAGTAGCCTTCCTTGCCGCGCGGGTTGACCACCTTGGTCGGCGCCGCCGCCCGTGCCCGATGGCCGAGACGGGTGAGCTGGATCCCACGAATGTGTTCCAGGGGCAGGTTGGGGATGTTCACATTGAGCACGGTGCGAGGAGGCAGCTCCAGGCGCGACTGCGCCTCCACCAGACGGCGAGCGATATAAGCCGCGGTCGGCAGGTTGTCCGGCAGGCGCGACAACAGCGAGAACGCCAGCGACGTACCGCCCAGGAAGCGCCCCTCCAGTGCCGCGGCGACCGTGCCGGAATAGAGCACGTCGTCCCCCAGGTTGGCCCCCAGGTTGATACCGGACACGACCATCTCGGGCGTCTCGGGCAGCAACCCATTGAGCCCCAGGTGCACGCAGTCGGTCGGCGTGCCGTTGAGGCTGATGAAACCGTTGGCCAGGGTCTGCGGATGCAGCGGCCGGTCCAGCGTCAGCGAACTGCTCGCACCGCTCTTGTCTTGATCCGGGGCAATCACCACGCACTCGGCATAGTCCACCAGCGCAGCATGCAGCGCGGCAAGGCCAGGTGCGGTTACACCGTCATCATTCGAAATCAGAATACGCATGGGCTGTCCGTCTGCCCTGCCGGCACCAGATCGACGAGCTCGCGCACCACCACGGTGGCGAAGCATCCGGCCGGAAGGACGAATTCCAGTTGCAGGATATCAGGCTCGGGATAATGCCACGTCAGCCCGCCAATAGGGAGCCGCAGGATGCGTCGTTCGTGACTCATGCCTGCCTGTGCCAACCACTGGCACAGCGCCAGATGCTGATCGCCGATGGCTGTTTCCAGCATAGAGGTCTCGCCGCTGGCCGGTGAGGCACCTTCGCCCCAGAGCGGCCCGGTGGGGTGCAGGTCGAGGATCGCCAATCGTGGATCGGCACATTCCTGCTCGCCCGCCGCAAAGAAACTGCGGCTGTCGGTGAAGGCCAGCAAGTCGCCGACCTGCGCGGTGTTCCAGCTGCCATCGGCGACGCGCGCGCCCAGCACCTGGTTGAATACGTAGCTGCGCGCGGCGGACAACAGCCGCGAGCGGACATTGCGCTGCTCCGGCAGTGCCTTGCGCTCGGCCCATTGACGGGCGTCATGCACGTTGCCGCCGTCATGGCCAAAACGCTGGCTGCCGAAATAGTTGGGCACCCCGTGCTGCTTGAGGTGCTCCAGCCGCGCGTCGAGCGCCTGGTGATCGGCCGCAAGGGCCGTGAGGCGCAAGGTGAAGCCATTGGCCGAATGGGCGCCACGCTGAAGCTTGCGCTGATGACGTACCTGCTTGAGCACACGCAGGCTGGCATCCTCGGCACGGGACAGGTCCGGGTCGGCCTTGCCCGGCAGGTGCAGGCTGAACCACTGGCGGGTCAAGGCCTGTCGGTCCTTGAGCCCGGCGTAGCTGATCGACCGCACCGGCACGCCGGCGGCGCGTGCCAGTCGGCGGGCGGCTTCTTCGGTGTTCAGGTCACGTTTTTCGACCCACAGCCAGAGGTGCTCGCCCTGACCGGAGAGGGGAATATCCAGTACTTCATCGACCTGGAAGTCTTCGGCCACCGCCTTGAGCACGGCGTGCCCCAGCGACTCACCCGAGGCACGCGGGCCCAGTAGATCCAGTTCCGTCATGCGGGCAGCAACAGGGCCACCGCATGCACGGCGATGCCCTCCTCACGGCCGGTGAAGCCCAGCTTCTCGGTGGTGGTGGCCTTGACGTTGACCTGATCGAGTTCGACCTGCAGGTCTTCGGCGATCAACTGGCGCATGGTCTGAATATGCGGTGCCATCTTGGGTGCCTGGGCAACGATGGTGGTGTCGACGTTGCCGACCTTCCAGCCCTTGGCCCGGACGATGCCGACCACGTGGCGCAGCAGCACGCGGCTGTCAGCCCCTTTGAACTGAGGGTCGGTATCGGGAAAATGCTTGCCGATGTCGCCCAACGCCGCAGCGCCAAGCAAGGCATCGCTCAGCGCGTGCAGCAGCACATCGCCGTCGGAGTGGGCCAGCAGGCCGTATTTGTGGGGGATACGCACCCCACCCAGGGTAATGAAATCACCGTCGCAGAAACGGTGCACATCGTAGCCGTGGCCAATACGCATAAGAAAAAGCCCTGAATGAGTCAGGGCTGGATTCTACCTGCTTTGCTGGATATTGGGGCTGCTTTGCAACCCCTTTCCCACAGTGCCCTAAGCCGCGAAAGGGCCGCAAAGCGGCCCCCTGGTTCAGACCCTGCCCAACGCCACCGCGTGATGACGCAGGTGTTCATCGATGAAGCTGGCGATGAAGTAGTAGCTGTGGTCATAGCCTGGCTGCAGACGCAGGGTCAGCTCATGCCCACCCTTGCGCGCAGCCTGCTCCAGCGCCTGCGGCTTGAGCTGCTTCTCGAGAAAGTCATCCCGGTCACCCTGGTCGACCAGCAGCGGCGGGCATTGCCCGGCGCCCGTCTCGGCCAGCAGCACGCTGGCATCCCATTCGCGCCAGCGCGCCCGGTCGTCCCCCAGGTAACGGGAGAAGGCTTTCTCGCCCCACGGGCAATCCATCGGATTGCTGATTGGCGAAAAGGCCGACACCGAGCGGTAGCGCCCGGGATTGCGCAAGGCGCAAACCAGGGCCCCGTGCCCGCCCATGGAGTGACCGCTGATGCTGCGCAGGTCGGAAGCCGGGAAATGCGCCTCGACCAAGGCGGGCAACTCCTGCACCACATAGTCGTGCATGCGGTAGTGCTGAGCCCAGGGCTGCTGGGTGGCGTTGAGGTAGAAGCCTGCGCCCAGGCCAAAGTCCCAGGCGCCATCCGGGTCACCCGGCACCTGCTCGCCCCGCGGGCTGGTGTCGGGCGCGACGATGATCAGGCCAAGCTCTGCGGCCAGGCGCTGGGCGCCGGCCTTCTGCATGAAGTTCTCGTCCGTGCAGGTCAGACCGCTGAGCCAGTACAGCACCGGCAGCTTCTCGCCCTGCTCGGCCTGCGGCGGCAGGTACACGGCGAACACCATGTCGCAGCCCAGCACCTTGGAGTGGTGCCGGTAGCGCTTGTGCCAGCCGCCGAAACTCTTCTGGCAGGAGATGTTTTCCAGGCTCATGGCAGACCTCAGAAGTGGATGACACTACGGATGCTCTTGCCTTCATGCATCAGGTCAAAGGCTTTGTTGATGTCCTCCAGGCCCATGGTGTGGGTGATGAAGGTATCCAGCGGGATCTCGCCTTTCTGCGACATTTCCACGTAGCTTGGCAGCTCGCTGCGACCACGCACGCCGCCGAATGCCGAACCACGCCAGACGCGGCCGGTCACCAACTGGAACGGACGGGTGGAAATTTCCTGGCCGGCACCGGCTACGCCGATGATCACCGACTCGCCCCAGCCCTTGTGGCAGCACTCCAGCGCGGCACGCATCAGTTGCACATTGCCGATACATTCGAAGGAGAAGTCCACACCACCGTCGGTGAGATCGACGATCACTTCCTGGATTGGGCGGTCGTAGTCTTTTGGGTTGACACAGTCGGTGGCGCCCAGTTGACGAGCGATCTCGAACTTGGCCGGGTTGATGTCGATGGCGATGATGCGCGAGGCCTTGGCCTTCACCGCACCGATCACTGCCGACAGGCCGATGCCGCCCAGGCCGAAGATGGCCACGGTGTCGCCAGCCTTGACCTTGGCGGTGTTGAGCACGGCGCCGATACCGGTGGTGACGCCGCAACCGAGCAGGCAGACCTTCTCCAGCGGCGCTTCCTTGGCGATCTTGGCCACGGAGATTTCCGGCAACACGGTGTACTCGGAGAAGGTCGAGGTGCCCATGTAGTGGAAGAGTTGCTGGCCTTTATAGGAGAAACGGGTGGTGCCGTCAGGCATCAGGCCCTTGCCTTGGGTGGCGCGAATAGCCTGGCACAGGTTGGTCTTGCCCGAGCGGCAGAACTTGCACTGCCCGCATTCGGGGGTGTACAGCGGGATCACATGGTCACCGACGGCGACCGACGTGACGCCCTCGCCCACGGCTTCGACGATCGCACCGCCCTCATGACCGAGAATCGACGGGAAGATGCCTTCCGGGTCAGCGCCCGACAGGGTGTAGGCATCGGTGTGGCAGACACCGCTGGCCACCACACGCAGGAGCACTTCACCGGCCTTGGGCATGGCCACGTCGACTTCGACGATTTCCAGGGGTTTCTTGGCCTCGAAGGCAACAGCGGCGCGGGACTTGATCATCAACGGGACTCCAGACAAGGGATGGTTGCTGGGTGCCAGTGTAATTCAGGCGCTTTTGATGAATAATCCGGCTGAAGTAAAAACATTATTGCCATACAGGGATAATCAATGAGCAGTCGCTGGGAAGGCATCGACGAATTCGTCGCGGTGGCCGAATCAGGTCAGTTCACCGCCGCCGCCGAACGTCTGGGTGTTTCCTCGTCCCACATCAGCCGGCAGATCGCCCGCCTGGAAGAGCGCCTGCAAACGCGGCTTCTGTACCGCAGTACCCGGCGGGTGACCCTGAGCGAGGCAGGCCAGACCTTCCTGCAACACTGTCAGCGCTTGCAGGACGGCCGCGAGGAAGCCCTGCGTGCCATGGGCGATCTGGCCAGCGAACCCAAAGGCCTGCTGCGCATGACCTGTGCGGTGGCGTATGGCGAACGCTTCATCGTGCCCCTGGTGACGCGCTTTATGGCCCTGTATCCGCAATTGCGTGTCGAGGTGGAACTGAGCAACCGAACGCTGGACCTGGTGCATGAAGGAATGGACCTGGCGATACGCCTCGGGCGCTTGCAGGACTCACGCCTGGTGGCCACCCGCCTCGCCCCACGGCGCATGTACCTGTGCGCCTCCCCTGCCTACCTTGAGCGCTATGGACGGCCCCACAGTCTGTCGGAACTGGCGCGGCACAACTGCCTGATTGGCAGCTCAGACCTTTGGGTGTTGCAACAGGATGGACGGGAGTTGAGCCAGCGGGTGCAAGGCAATTGGCGCTGCAACAGCGGGCAGGCGGTGCTGGACGCGGCGTTGCTGGGCATGGGGTTATGCCAGTTGCCGGATTACTACGTGCTCGAGCACCTCAACAGCGGTGCACTGGTATCATTGCTCGAAGCGCATCAGCCACCGAACACGGCGGTGTGGGCGCTGCACCCTCAGCAACGGCACTTGTCACCGAAAGTACGGCGACTGGTGGATTATTTGAAGGAAGGGCTGGCGGGGCTGCCCGAGTATCGGCAAGGCTGAGGAGTTCCGGCGACCTCTTCGCGGGCAAACCCGCGCAGGGATTGCGCAAGGCTTGAGCGCGGCGTTGTGAGAGCAGGTTTACCCGCGAAGAGACCGACGCAGGCGTCAGGCCTTCAGCGCCGCGTCGTCCAACGCTGGCGCAACCATTCCAAGTCTTCCGGGCGGGTGACCTTGATGTTGTCGCTGCGTCCTTCGATCAAGCGCGGTGCCTGGCCGGACCATTCGATGGCCGAGGCCTCGTCCGTGACCACCACATCGGAGACCAGGCATTCGGCCAGGGCTCGGTGCAAGGCGCCCAGACGGAACATCTGCGGTGTGTAGGCCTGCCAGATGGTGCTGCGATCCACCGTGGCACCGACCCGCCCGTTGGCATCGGCGCGCTTGAGCGTGTCACGCGCGGGCACTGCCAACAAACCACCAACGGGGTCATCGGCCAGCTCCGAGAGCAGTCGGTCCAGATCGCTGCGCGCCAGATTCGGTCGCGCCGCGTCGTGCACCAGCACCCAGTCGTTGTCAGCCGCACCTTGGGCATGCAGCAGCAGCAATGCATTGAGCACCGAGTCTGCCCGCTCGCGACCACCGGCCGCCCGCTGGATACGCGGGTCGGTGGCACAGCGCAGGCCAGGCCAATAGGGGTCATCGAGGGCAATGCTGACCACCACGCCCTTGAGCGCGGGGTGGTCGAGAAAACAGTCGAGGCTATGCTCGAGAAGGGTCTGCCCGCCCAGTTGCAAGTACTGCTTGGGACGATCGGCAGCCATGCGGGCACCAATGCCCGCGGCGGGAATCACGGCCCAGAAAGCCGGTAGCGTTTGCGTCATTTCTGCGGCAACTGGTAGAGGGTTTCGCCCTCCTTGACCATCCCCAGCTCGTGACGAGCCCGCTCTTCCACGGTCTCCATACCTTTTTTCAACTCCAGAACTTCAGCATACAGCACGCGATTACGCTCGAGCAGCCGCTCGTTTTCCGCATGCTGTTCGGCGATCTGCTGCTTGAGCTCGGCCACTTGCGCCAGGCTGCCGTTACCCACCCAAAGGCGGTACTGCAGGCCGCCGAGCAGCAGGAGCAGGACGAGAAACAACCAATAGGGACTGCGCATCAAGATATCCAGAGGTAAAAGGCCGCCGCAGCGAGCTTCCGATAGCACGAAGCCTGGCCGAGGCCAGGCTTCGTCGACAGAAACCCGTAAGAGGCGTCTGACGGTTCAGTGCGAACGTTCAGACGGCCTCGGCTGCTGCCTTTTTACCATCTCTTGCTCAGCCGCGAAACTCGGCACGACCGCGGTACACGGCTTTGGCACCCAGTTGCTCTTCGATACGCAGCAGTTGGTTGTACTTCGAGACGCGGTCGGAACGGCACAGCGAACCCGTCTTGATCTGACCAGCAGCGGTACCTACGGCCAGGTCGGCGATGGTGGAGTCCTCGGTTTCACCCGAACGGTGAGAGATCACCGCGGTGTAGCCGGCGGCCTTGGCCATCTGGATGGCTTCCAGGGTTTCGGTCAGCGAGCCGATCTGGTTGAACTTGATCAGGATCGAGTTACCGATGCCCTTCTCGATGCCTTCCTTGAGGATCTTGGTGTTGGTCACGAACAGGTCGTCGCCGACCAGCTGTACCTTGGCACCGATCTTGTCGGTGAGGATCTTCCAGCCAGCCCAGTCGGACTCGTCCAGGCCGTCTTCGATCGAGATGATCGGGAAGCGCTCGGTCAGCCCCTTGAGGTAGTCGGCAAAGCCTTCGGCGTCGAACGACTTGCCTTCGCCGGACAGGTTGTACTTGCCGTCTTCATAGAACTCGGAAGCCGCGCAGTCCAGGGCCAGGGTCACGTCGGTGCCCAGCTTGTAGCCGGCCTTCTCGACAGCCTCGGCGATGGCGCCCAGGGCGTCTTCGTTGGAGGCCAGGTTAGGCGCAAAGCCACCTTCGTCACCCACGGCGGTGTTCAGGCCACGGGCCTTGAGCACGGCTTTGAGGTGATGGAAGATTTCGGTACCCATGCGCAGGGCATCGGAGAAGGTCTTGGCGCCGACCGGCTGAACCATGAACTCCTGGATGTCGACGTTGTTGTCGGCGTGCTCGCCGCCGTTGATGATGTTCATCATCGGAACCGGCATGGAGTACTGGCCTGGGGTGCCATTGAGGTTGGCGATGTGCGCGTACAGCGGCAGGTCTTGGTCCTGGGCAGCGGCCTTGGCGGCAGCCAGGGAGACGGCCAGGATGGCGTTGGCGCCCAGCTTGGCCTTGTTCTCGGTACCGTCCAGTTCGATCATGGCGCGGTCCAGGGCCTTCTGGTCGGCCGGGTCCTTGCCCAGCAGCAGGTCGCGGATCGGGCCGTTGATGTTGGCGACAGCCTTCAGCACGCCCTTGCCCAGGTAACGGCTCTTGTCGCCATCACGCAGCTCCAGCGCTTCACGCGAGCCGGTGGAAGCACCGGACGGCGCGCAGGCGCTGCCGATGATGCCGTTGTCGAGCAGAACATCGGCTTCCACGGTGGGGTTGCCACGCGAATCGAGAACTTCACGACCTTTGATGTCGACGATTTTTGCCATTGTTGTAAGCACTCCAGAATTGACGAAAACAACGCAGCTAAGGAAATCCGGGCGTTCGCCAGGCAGTTCGAGAACGGGCAGGCCTGGCGAAGGCGGCCCCTGACCGTTCGGTCAGGGGTGAGGGCGGTACTTTACCGGAGAAATGAGCTTTACGCGGTCTCTACCGTCGGAAAACTTTTCACCAGATCGTCCAGTTGCTTGAGCTGGGCCAGGAACGGCTCCAGCTTGTCCAGACGCAGGGCGCAAGGACCATCGCACTTGGCGTTGTCCGGGTCCGGGTGGGCTTCCAGGAACAACCCGGCCAGGCCTTGGCTCATGCCGGCCTTGGCCAGGTCGGTGACCTGGGCACGGCGACCGCCGGCGGAGTCGGAACGACCGCCTGGCATCTGCAGGGCATGGGTCACATCGAAGAACACCGGGTACTCGAACTGCTTCATGATGCCGAAGCCAAGCATGTCCACGACGAGGTTGTTGTAGCCGAAGCTCGAACCACGCTCGCAGAGGATCAACTGGTCGTTACCGGCTTCCTCGCACTTGGTCAGGATGTGCTTCATTTCCTGGGGCGCGAGGAACTGGGCCTTCTTGATGTTGATCACAGCGCCGGTCTTGGCCATCGCCACGACCAGGTCGGTCTGACGCGACAGGAAGGCCGGCAGTTGGATGATGTCGCACACCTTGGCGACGGGCTCGGCCTGGTAGGGCTCGTGCACGTCGGTGATCACCGGCACCTTGAAGGTCTGCTTGATCTCTTCAAAGATCTTGAGCCCTTCTTCCATGCCTGGACCACGGTAGGAGTTGATCGACGAGCGGTTTGCCTTGTCGAAGCTGGCCTTGAACACGTACGGGATACCGAGCTTCTCGGTGACCCGCACGTACTCTTCGCAGACCTTCAGGGCCAGGTCACGGGACTCCAGGACGTTCATGCCGCCGAACAGGACGAACGGCTTGTCGTTGGCGATCTCGATGCTACCGACGCGAATGATCTTCTGGGTCATGGATCAGGCCTTGTTCTTCTGGGCCAGGGCCGCCTTGACGAAACCACTGAACAGCGGGTGGCCGTCACGCGGGGTCGAGGTGAACTCAGGGTGGAACTGGCAGGCGACGAACCATGGGTGGTCCTTGGACTCGACCACTTCGACCAGCGCACCGTCTTCGGAGCGACCGGAAACCACCAGGCCGGCCTCGACCAACTGTGGCAGCAGGTTGTTGTTCACTTCGTAGCGGTGACGGTGGCGCTCGGTGATCACGTCCTTGCCGTAGCAGTCGTGGACCTTGGAGCCGGCCGCCAGCTGGCAGTCCTGGGCGCCCAGACGCATGGTGCCGCCCAGGTCGGAAGCCTCGGAACGGGTCTCGACCGCACCAGTGGCGTCGGCCCACTCGGTGATCAGGCCCACGACCGGATGGCCGCTGCTGCGATCGAACTCGGTGGAGTTGGCGTCTTTCCAGCCCATCACGTTACGTGCGAACTCGATGACCGCGACCTGCATGCCCAGGCAGATGCCCAGGTAAGGCACCTTGTTTTCGCGAGCGTACTGGACAGCGGTGATCTTGCCTTCCACGCCGCGCAGGCCGAACCCACCCGGCACGAGGATGGCATCGGCGCCTTCGAGCAGGCTGGTGCCTTGGTTCTCGATGTCCTCGGAGTCGATGTAGCGCAGGTTGACCTTGGTGCGATTCTTGATGCCGGCGTGGCTCATTGCCTCGATCAGCGACTTGTACGCATCCAGCAGTTCCATGTACTTGCCGACCATGGCGATGGTGACTTCGTGCTCAGGGTGGAGCTTGGCGTCGACCACCTGGTCCCACTCGGACAGGTCAGCGCTGTTGCACTGCAGGCCGAAGCGCTCGACGACGAAGTCGTCCAGGCCCTGGGCGTGCAATACACCTGGGATCTTGTAGATGGTGTCGACGTCCTGCAGGGAAATCACCGCACGCTCTTCGACGTTGGTGAACAGGGCGATCTTACGGCGCGACGACGCATCTACCGGGTGGTCGGAACGGCAGATCAGCACATCTGGCTGCAGGCCGATGGAGCGCAGTTCCTTGACCGAGTGCTGGGTCGGCTTGGTCTTGGTCTCGCCGGCAGTGGCGATGTACGGGACCAGGGTCAGGTGCATCAGCATGGCGCGCTTGGAGCCCACTTCGACGCGCAGTTGGCGGATCGCCTCGAGGAACGGCTGCGACTCGATGTCACCGACGGTACCGCCGATCTCGACCAGGGCCACGTCGGCATCGCCAGCGCCCTTGATGATGCGACGCTTGATCTCGTCGGTGATGTGCGGGATGACCTGGATGGTTGCGCCCAGGTAGTCACCACGGCGCTCCTTGCGCAGCACGTGCTCGTAGATGCGGCCGGTGGTGAAGTTGTTGTTCTGGGTCATGGTCGTGCGGATGAACCGCTCGTAGTGCCCCAGATCGAGGTCGGTCTCGGCGCCATCGTGAGTGACGAACACTTCACCATGCTGGAACGGGCTCATGGTGCCGGGGTCGACGTTGATGTACGGATCCAGCTTGAGCATGGTGACCTTGAGCCCCCGCGCCTCCAGGATGGCCGCCAAGGAAGCCGAGGCAATGCCTTTCCCCAATGAAGAAACAACACCGCCCGTGACGAATATGTAGCGCGTCATGAAAAACCCTAGAAGTCTGCGTTAAAGCGGTCAGCGCCGCCGGAGAAAGCGAAGGAAGGCCGAAGCCCCCGATCACCTGCGTCAATCACAGTGCATCTCGAACAACTGCCGCGTCTGTACAAACCAGGGGTATCCCCGGCATGGAGCTCGCTCGTCATTTTAAGAATCAGCCCAGCAAAAAACTGCTTGGTAATCGGCAACTGCTGTGTTTTCGAGGAACCCACAGAAGCTGTATCAAGAAGGGAGGGTAGTCTACCCGAATGTACCCTTCAGCTCAAACCTTGCACGCTCGTCGGCGCCCGCCAGTGCAACTGGATACCGCCCTGCCCTGCCAGGGGCAGGTTGGCCACCGCCAGCAGGCGCTCGCCCTGGCACAGCAACGGCAGACGCGAGCGTACAAAATGCGGGACCTGCAGCTCGTTGAGCAGGCGCTTGAGGTCACGACGGCCTCGTCCTGGCACCTCGAGCACCTCGCCGCCCACGCGGTAGCGCACCTGCACCTCACCTGGCGGACAATCCCCCTGCAAGGACACGCAACCATTGCCCGGCAGCGTCAAAGGCTCCTCTGGGTCCGCCCAGTTCAGCCCCCCTTCGACCGGCGTCAGCCATGGACCAGTCAACCACCAGATGCGCCCATGGCTGCGCTGCAGCATGCCATCGCCCAGTTGCCACACAGGCTGGGCATCGATGGCTGCGTCACGCAGGCTGTCCCAGCCAGCCCAGTGACGGGCATCGGGTAACCGGGTCCGACTGCTCAACCAATACTGCAGGGCATTTCGCTGACGCGCTGGCGACAACGCCTCAAGCGCGGCCAGGTCGAGAGAGTCCAGCCCGAGCCAGGCAAACGGCGCCCCTTGGGCTGCACCCGCCAAGTCATCTGCCGCCAGCTCATCCAGCAGGCCCAGCGCCTCACTCAGATGCCCGGCACTGCGCGCCAGGTTGCCCACAGCCTGGGGCCAACGCTGATTCAGCACTGGAAACACCTCGCCACGCAGGTAGTTTCGGGCATAGGTGGTATCGGCGTTGGACGGATCCTCGATCCAGCGAAGCCCATGGGCACTGGCCTGCGCGAGCAACTGCGCCCGACCGACCGTCAGCAAAGGCCGAGCCAGCCACCCTTGCCCCAAGGGCCGCATCCTCGGCATGGCCGCCAACCCACGCAAGCCGGCGCCGCGCAACAGGCGAAAGAGCAATGTTTCGGCCTGGTCCTCCCGGTGTTGCCCCGTGAACAGCACCTCCCCGGCCCCGAGTATCTGCGTGAACGCCGCGTAGCGGGCATCGCGGGCCGACTGTTCCAAGCTTGCACCAGGCGCGACCTGAACATGGATGACCTGGAGTTCAAGACCCAGCCCATCGCAGATCGACTGGCAATGTTGCGGCCAATCATCCGCAGCCGCTTGCAGGCCATGGTGAATGTGCACGGCGCGCAATGGCGGGGTCTCATGACGACGAGCGTAATCGGCCAGCAGGTGCAGGAGGACGGTGGAGTCGAGGCCGCCGGAGAAAGCGACGTGCCAGGCGGGGGCATTGAGCCAGGGGGAAAGCTGGGGGGTGAGGTTGATCATCAGGACCTCACATGACGGAGGATCATCGGGGGCGCTTTGCACCCCATTCGCGGGCAAACCCGCTCCCACAACGACAGCATTGCTCTCGATGGCAGCGCTGTACCTGTGGGAGCGGCCCCGGATGAATCAGACGCCGTAGCTCATCAGGCGGTCGTAACGACGGGCCAGCAGCGCATCGCTGTCGAACTTGCCCAGCATCTCCAGCTGCTCGACCAAATCGGCGCGAATGCTTTCGGACATCTTTGCAGGGTCACGGTGGGCGCCGCCCAGAGGCTCGCCGATGACTTTATCGACGATGTTCAGGCTCTTCAGGCGCTCAGCGGTGATGCCCATGGCCTCGGCAGCATCGGCAGCCTTGTCGGCGGTTTTCCAGAGGATCGAGGCGCAGCCTTCCGGCGAGATCACCGAGTAGGTGGAATACTGCAGCATGTTCAGTTGGTCGCACACACCGATGGCCAGCGCACCACCGGAACCACCCTCACCGATGACCGTGGCGATGATCGGGGTTTTCAGGCGTGCCATCACACGCAGGTTCCAGGCGATGGCCTCGCTCTGGTTGCGCTCTTCGGCGTCGATCCCAGGGTAGGCACCCGGGGTGTCGATGAAGGTCAGGATCGGCATCTTGAAGCGCTCGGCCATTTCCATCAGGCGGCAGGCCTTGCGGTAGCCTTCCGGACGCGGCATGCCGAAGTTGCGACGGACTTTCTCGCGCACTTCACGGCCTTTCTGGTGACCGATGACCATCACAGGCTTGCCGTCCAGACGCGCGGTACCGCCGACGATCGCGGCGTCGTCAGCGAAGTGACGGTCACCGTGCAACTCTTCGAACTCGGTGAAGATGTGGTCGATGTAGTCCAGGGTATAGGGACGACGAGGATGACGGGCAAGGCGGGCGATCTGCCAGCTGGTCAGGTTGCCGAAGATGCTTTCGGTCAGGGTATTGCTCTTGTCTTGCAGACGGGCAATTTCATCGCTGATGTTCAGCGAATTGTCGTTGCCCACCAGGCGCAGCCCTTCGATCTTGGCTTGCAGGTCGGCAATCGGCTGTTCGAAATCGAGGAAATTCGGGTTCATAGGCATCCGTCTTGGGTCTACGGCCAGGCGGCCGGCCGGTTGATCCGTTTGGCGCCCTACCTTAAGGGATCAGGCGCATTCAGGTCGAGATTAAAATTCGTCGGTTCAGCGGTATTGCAGGAAGACGTTCTCACGTCCGAACTGGTCACGCAGCGCTTGAATCAGGCCATCGGCAGGGTCGATCGACCACTCGTCGCCAAATTGCAGCATCGCCCGCGCATCGCTGCCGGTGTACTCCAGGGTGATCGGGCAGCCGCCGCGGTGACGGGTGATCAGCTCGCCCAACCACGCCAGTCGGTCGCCCTTGAGGGCCTCATGGGCCACCTTCAGGCGCAGGCTTTCGGCCAGCTTGGTGCGGGCGTCCTCCATGGTCATCACCTGCTTGACCCGCAGGCGCAGGCCACCGGAGAAGTCGTCATTGCTGACCTCCCCTTCCACCACCACCATCGCGTCGGTCTGCAGCAGGGCCTGTGCTGCCATGAACGCATCGGCGAACAGTGAGGCCTCGATACGCCCAGAGCGGTCGTCGAGGGTGACGAAGCCCATCTTGTCCCCCTTCTTGTTCTTCATCACCCGCAGCGCAATGATCATACCGGCCACGGTCTGGGTGTCGCGGGACGGTTTGAGGTCGATGATGCGCTGGCGCGCGAAGCGGCGGATCTCGGTTTCGTATTCGTCGATCGGGTGACCGGTCAGGTACAAGCCCAGGGTGTCCTTCTCGCCCCGCAGACGCTCCTTGAGGGTCAACTCGCGTACTTTGCGGTGATTGGCGTAGACATCGGAATCCTCTTCCACGAACAGGCCCCCGAACAGGTCCACGTGGCCGCTGTCGGCGGTACGGGCGATCTGCTCGGCCGCCTTGATCGCCTCTTCCAGGGCCGAGAGCAGCACTGCCCGGTTGCGGTCGATGTTGGCCTGGTAAGCCTTGATCTCGTCGTGGAAGTACGGCCCTAGACGGTCCAGCGCGCCACTGCGAATCAGGGCATCGAGCGTTCGCTTGTTGATGCGCTTGAGGTCGACACGCTCGCAGAAGTCGAACAGGTCCTTGAACGGCCCGCCCTCGGCACGCGCCTCGACGATGGCCTCCACCGGCCCTTCGCCGACGCCCTTGATCGCCCCCAGGCCGTAGACGATACGACCGTCGTTGTTGACCGTGAACTTGAAGTCCGAGAAGTTCACATCCGGCGCATCGAGGCGCAGCTTCATGCTGCGCACTTCCTCGACCAGCACCACCACCTTGTCGGTGTTGTGCATATCCGCCGACAGCACCGCGGCCATGAACGGCGCCGGGTGGTGGGTCTTGAGCCAGGCCGTCTGGTAGCTCACCAGACCATAGGCGGCGGAGTGGGATTTGTTGAAACCGTAACCTGCGAACTTTTCCACCAGGTCGAAGATGTTACCGGCCAGGTCCGCATCGATGCCGTTGTTGGCGCAGCCTTCGATGAAACCGCCGCGCTGCTTGGCCATTTCTTCGGGTTTCTTCTTACCCATGGCGCGACGCAGCATGTCGGCGCCACCGAGGGTATAGCCGGCCATGACCTGAGCGATCTGCATCACCTGTTCCTGGTACAGGATGATGCCGTAGGTCGGTGCCAGCACCGGCTTCAAGCCGTCGTACTGGTAGTCCGGGTGCGGATAGGCCAGCTCGGCGCGGCCGTGCTTGCGGTTGATGAAGTCATCCACCATGCCCGATTGCAGCGGACCTGGACGGAACAGCGCCACCAGTGCGATGAGGTCTTCCAGGCAGTCGGGCTTGAGCTTCTTGATCAGCTCCTTCATGCCACGCGATTCGAGCTGGAACACCGCCGTGGTCTCGGCCTTCTGCAGCAGCTCGTAGGTCTTGCGGTCATCCAGCGGGATGAAGTCGATATTGACGTCAGGCAGGTTCTTCTTGGCCTGTTCGCGGTTGATGATTTCCATCGCCCACTTGATGATCGTCAATGTACGCAGACCGAGGAAGTCGAACTTCACCAGGCCCGCAGCCTCGACGTCGTCCTTGTCGAACTGGGTCACCAGGCCGCCGCCCTCTTCGTCACAGGCGATCGGCGAGAAGTCGGTGAGCTTGGTCGGCGCGATCACCACGCCACCGGCGTGCTTGCCAGTACCCCGGGTGACGCCTTCGAGCTTCAGGGCCATGTCCCAGATCTCGCGGGCATCCTCGTCGCCCTTGAGGAAGTCGCGCAGAATCTCCTCCTGCTCGTAGGCCTTCTCCAGCGTCATGCCCACTTCGAACGGGATCATCTTCGACAGACGGTCGGCCAGGCCATAGGACTTGCCCTGGACCCGTGCCACATCCCGCACCACCGCCTTGGCCGCCATGGTGCCGAATGTGATGATCTGACTCACCGCATTGCGCCCATAGGCCTCAGCCACGTAGTCGATCACCCGGTCGCGGCCATCCATGCAGAAGTCGACGTCGAAGTCGGGCATGGAAATACGTTCAGGGTTGAGGAAGCGCTCGAAGAGCAGATCATAGGCCAACGGATCGAGGTCGGTGATCTTCAACACATAGGCGACCAGCGAGCCCGCACCCGACCCCCGGCCTGGCCCCACTGGCACGCCGTTGTTCTTGGCCCACTTGATGAAGTCCATAACGATCAGGAAGTAACCGGGGAAGCCCATCTGGATGATGATATCCAGTTCGAACTTCAGGCGGTCCAGGTAGACCTGGCGCTTCTCTTCATAGTTGGGCGTGGTCTCTTTGGGCCAGAGCACCGCCAGGCGCTCTTCCAGGCCTTCGTGGGAGACATGGCGCAGGTAGTCGTCGATGCCCATGCCGTTGGGCGTCGGGAAATCGGGGAGGAAGTACTTGCCCAACTGCACGGTGATGTTGCAGCGCTTGGCGATTTCCACGGTGTTGGCGATGGCGTCCGGCAGGTCGCTGAACAGCTCGGCCATTTCCTCGGCGGACTTGAGGTACTGCTGATCGCTGTAGGACCGTGGCCGGCGGGGATCGTCGAGGGTCCAGCCTTCGCCGATGCAAACCCGGGTCTCGTGGGCATCGAAGTCGGACTGCTTGATGAAGCGCACATCGTTGGTCGCCACCAGTGGCGCGCCGAACTGGTCGGCCAGGGCCACGGCGGCGTGCACGTATTCTTCGTCTCCGGCGCGATTGGTACGTTGCACCTCGACATAGAAGCGGTCAGGGAACATGCCCATCCAATCGCTGAGCAACGCCTGGGCCTCATCCTGGCGCCCGGCCATCAGCGCCATGCCGATATCGCCCTCCTTGCCCGCCGACAGGGCGATCAAACCCTCACTCGCCGGGGCGATCCACTCACGCTGAATGATGACCAGGCCATTGCGCTGACCATCGGTCCAGCCGCGAGAGATCAATTCTGTAAGGTTGCGATAACCCTTGGGATTCATGGCCAGGAAGCAGATACGCGAGAGCGGCGCTTCGGGGTCGCTGCCAGCCAGCCACAGGTCGGCACCGCAGATCGGCTTGATGCCGGCCCCCATGGCGGTCTTGTAGAACTTCACCAGCGAGCACATGTTGCTCTGGTCGGTAATCGCCACCGCCGGCATGTTCATTCCAGCCAGCGCCTTGGCCAGCGGCTTGATCCGCACCAAGCCGTCGACCAGCGAGAATTCGGAGTGCAGGCGAAGGTGAATGAAGGAAACCGACATGGAAAATCCTATAGCAGTGCCAGACAACAAGAGCGGGATTGTAGCGTAAAAGCCATGAAAGTTTTGGGGCCGCTTTGCGCCCCTTCGCGGGTAAAAGCCCCTCTCACAACCGTCACAACCCGCGAACGCGATGCAACACCTGTGGGAGCGGGTTTACCCGCGAAAGGCCACGAAGCGGCCCCAATGGATCAGATCAAAGAGTCGGTAATGCCCTCGCGGGCCTCCCACGCTGCGCGCACCGGCGCAAAGGAACGCCGATGAATCGGTGTCGGCCCTAGACGCGCCAACGCCTCAAGGTGAACAGGCGTTGGATACCCCTTGTGTCCCCCGATCCCATAGCCGGGATAGATCAGCTCGAATGCGCTCATCTCCCGATCACGGGTGACCTTGGCCAGGATCGAGGCAGCCGCGATGGCCGGTACCTTGGCATCCCCTTGAACAACCGGCGCCGCTGGCACCGCCAGCTTGGGGCAGCGGTTGCCGTCGATCAGCGCGAGCTTGGGCGTGATGCTCAACCCTTCCACTGCACGCTGCATGGCCAGCATGGTGGCCTGAAGTATATTCAGCCGGTCGATTTCCTCGACCTCGGCCCGCGCAATGCAGAAGCTCAAGGCTTTTTCGCAGATCTCGTCGAACAGCGCTTCACGCTTGGCTTCGGTGAGCTTCTTCGAGTCATTGAGCCCCAGGATCGGCCGCTGTGGATCGAGGATCACCGCGGCAGTGACCACAGCCCCGCACAGCGGGCCACGGCCGACTTCATCGACGCCGGCGACCAGTTCCTCGACCAGGTTGAAATCCAGCCCCATTTGCATCCTATCGGTCTCTCAGCAAGGCCAGCACCGCCTCGGCCGCCTGGTTGGAGGCGTCACGGCGCAGGGTGCGGTGAATCTGATCGAAGCTTTCGGTCTGCTGTGTGCCATTGCCGATCAGCGGCGCCACGGTCTGGGCCAAGGCTTCGCTGGTGGCGGCATCCTGCAGCAACTCCGGCACCAGCAGGCGCTGGGCCAGCAGGTTGGGCAGCGACACGTAGGGGCTCTTCACCATGCGCTTGAGAATCCAGTAGGTCAGCGGCGCCAGGCGATAGGCGACCACCATGGGCCGCTTGTACAGCAGCGCCTCCAGGGTCGCGGTGCCCGAAGCGATGAGCACGGCGTCACAGGCCGCCAGGGCCTGGTGCGAGCGACCATCGAGCAGGGTTACCGGCAGATCGCGCCCTTGCAGCATCTGTTCGAGCTGAGCACGTCGCGCCGGGTTGGCGCAGGGCGAGACAAAACGCACGCCCGGCACGAGTTCACGCAGCCGCTGGGCTGTATCGAGAAACAACTCGCCCAGACGGCCGACTTCGCCACCGCGACTGCCCGGCATCAACGCCACCAACGGCCCATCGCCAGCACCTATCGCCTCACGGGCCGCCTGGCGGTCGGCCTCGAGGGGGATCGTGTCAGCCAGCGGATGACCGACGAAGCGCACCGGAACGCCCTGCTCTTCATAGAACTTCGCTTCGAAGGGGAACAGGGTGAGCATCAGGTCGCAGCCTTCGCGAATCTTGAGCACGCGCTTCTGCCGCCAGGCCCATACCGAAGGGCTCACGTAATGCACGGTCTTGATCCCGGCCTGACGCAGCTTCAGTTCGATATTGAGGGTGAAATCCGGCGCATCGATGCCGATGAATACGTCGGGCTTTTCGGCGATCAGGGTGCTGATCAGCTCCTTTCGGCGCTTGAGCAACTCGCGCAGGCGCCCGAGCACTTCGACCAAGCCCATGACCGCCAGGCGCTCCATGGGGAAGTAGGACACCAGGCCCTCGGCTTCCATCAAGGGACCGCCGACACCGATGAAACGCACATCAGGATGGCGCGCCTTGAGGGCACGCATCAGACCGGAGCCAAGAATATCGCCACTGGCCTCACCCGCGACCAGCGCCACGCAAAGCTGGGCCATGTCAGCGGGTGATGCCGCGGGCGGAACTGAGAATCGACTGACGGAACAGCTCGACCTCGGGGAACTGGGAAGAAAGCTCGCCCAGCTCGTTGATCGCATCCTCCACGGTCAGGCCGTGGCGATAGACGATCTTGTAGGCACGGCGCAGGGCATGGATGACCTCGTCGCTGAAGCCCCGACGACGCATGCCCTCGAAGTTCATGCTGCGGGCCTCGGCAGGGCTGCCGAACACCGTGACGAACGCTGGCACGTCCTTGCCAATGGCTGTTCCCATACCGGAGAAGGCGTGGGCGCCGATGTGGCAATACTGGTGCACCAGGGTATAACCGGACAGGATCGCCCAGTCTCCCACGTGCACATGGCCGGCCAGCGCGGTGTTGTTGACCAGGATGCAGTGGTTACCGATGACGCTGTCATGCCCGATATGGGCATAGGCCATGATCAGGTTGTGGTCGCCCAGCGTGGTTTCCGAGCGATCCTGGATGGTGCCACGGTGAATGGTCACGCCTTCGCGGATCACATTGTGATCTCCGATCACCAGACGCGTGGGCTCACCCTTGTACTTGAGGTCAGGGGTGTCCTCGCCGATGGAGGAGAACTGGAAGATACGATTGTGCTTGCCGATGCGAGTCGGCCCTTTGAGCACCACATGAGGGCCAATGACGGTGCCCTCACCAATCTCCACGCCTGGGCCTACGATCGACCAGGGGCCTACCTCGACACCGTCGGCAATCTTGGCCGACGGATCGATGATCGCCCGAGGATCAATCGAACTCATAGGGAGCGTTCCGCGCAAGTGATCTCTGCCGAGCAGACCGGCTTGCCGTCGACCAGGGCGCGGCACTCGAACTTCCAGATCATGCTCTTGCGGCTGAGGAACTTGGCTTCCAGCACCAGCTGGTCACCAGGCAGCACCGGCTGGCGGAAGCGCAGCTTGTCGGAGCCGACGAAATAGTAAAGGGTGCCGTCCGCCGGTTTGGCATCGAGCATCTTGAATCCGAGAATCCCGGCCGCCTGGGCCATCGCCTCGATGATCAGCACGCCCGGCATGATTGGATGCGCCGGGAAGTGGCCATTGAAGAACGGCTCGTTGATGCTGACATTCTTGTAGGCACGAATGCTCTGGGCCTCGAAATCCAGATCCGTCACCCGGTCCACCAGCAGGAACGGGTAACGGTGAGGCAGGTATTCGCGAATCTCGTTGATGTCCATCATTTCGGGGGGAAGCCTGTAATAAGAATAGGGAGCGCAGGTGCTGACCATACGCTCCTTTTGCAATCCAAAGAGGAGCCAGCTAGCGTCTGTTCACTCTTGCTCAGGGAATGGTATCAGCCTTCTGATGCCGGCTGGCCACCTGAGGTCACGGTATCGACACGTTTTTCCACCTGCTGGAGACGCTTGGACATTTCATCCAGCTGGCGGATACGCGCGGCGCTCTTGCGCCATTCGGCCAAAGGTTGCATGGCCGTGCCGGAAGAATAGCCGCCCGGTTCAGTGATCGAACGGGTGACCATGGTCATACCGGAAACGAATACGTTGTCGCAAACATCGATGTGACCCACCATGCCGACGCCACCGGCGATCATGCAATGCTTGCCGATGCGCGTGCTGCCGGAAATCCCGACACAGGCCGCCATCGCCGTGTGGTCACCAACCTGCACGTTGTGGGCGATCTGGATCTGGTTGTCGAGCTTGACGCCATTGCCGATTCGGGTGTCCGACAGGGCCCCACGGTCAACGGCGGTATTCACGCCGATCTCAACGTCGTCACCCAGGGTAACGCCGCCGATCTGGGCGATCTTCTGCCACACGCCCTTCTCGTTGGCAAAGCCAAAGCCTTCTCCACCGATCACGGCACCGGACTGGATCACCACGCGCTTACCGATGGTCACGTCGTGATACAGCGTGACACGCGGTGCGAGCCAGCCGCCCTCACCGATCACACAACGTGCGCCAATGAAACAGTGGGCACCGATCGTCACGTTCGCGCCGATCCGCGCGCCGCTTTCGATCACCGCAAACGGGCCGACACTGGCGCTGGCATCGACCTGCGCGTCCTCATGCACCACGGCGCTGGGATGGATTCCCGCCACAGCCTTGGGCTTTGGATCGAACAGGTGCGAAATCCGGGCGTACGCAAGGTAGGGGTCCGCCACGATCAGTGCGTTTCCGGCGAAGCCTTCGGCGTCCTCGGCCTTGAGCAGCACCGCGCCTGCCTGGGAATCGTCCAGGTATTTGCGATACTGCTTGTTGGCAAGGAAGCTCAACTGCCCGGCGGTGGCCTCCTGCAAGGTGGCCAACCCGGTGATCTGTAGGGTCTCGGGGCCTTTGAGTTGCGCCCCGAGGGCCTCGGCCAGCTGGCCGAGCGTCATGGTCACGGTCATATCAACGGGCTTGATTCATGCGCTCGATGACTTGGCGGGTGATGTCGTATTGCGGCTTGACATCGATTACCGCGCCGCGCTCGAGCACCAGGTCGTAGCCGCCTTTCTTGATCACTTCCTCAACAGCGCCGTCCAGTTTGGGCTTGAGCTGCTTGAGCATGTCACGGTCAGCTACGGCCTTGGCCTCGTTCAGCTCCTTGGACTGGAACTGGAAGTCGCGGGCCTTTTGCTTGAACTCGAGTTCCAGACGCTCGCGCTCCTGCTGTTGCATCTTGTCGCCGCCCTTGATCAGACGGTCCTGGATGCCTTTGGCGCTGCTTTCCAGGTTCTTGAGCTTGGTCAGCTGCGGACCGAACTTCTTCTCGGCATCGACGGCGTACTTCTTGGCTGCGTCGGATTCGAGCAGTGCCATCTGATAGTTCAGCACGGCGACCTTCATTTCGGCGAAAGCCGGGGTGGCGACCAGCGCCGCGGCCATCACGGCCAGTTGGGTCAACTTACGCACGATGCACTCCTGGATAAACCGTTGTCGTTAAGCAAGGGCCGACCTTAGAAGGTCTGGCCCAGAGAGAATTGGAACACTTGGGTATCGGCGTCGTTCGGCTTCTTCACCGGCATCGCCAAGCTGAAGCTCAGCGGCCCCAGCGCAGTGATCCAGGTGACACCCAAGCCGACAGAGCTTGCCATGCCCGAGAAGCCGACCTTTTCGCAATCAGGCTTGTTGCCGCAATTGGTGTCGAACACGTTACCCACATCCCAGAACACGGAAGTGCGCAGGGAGCGCTGGTCCTTGACGAACGGCAGCGGGAACAGCAACTCGGCACCGCCCTGGACGAGGACGTTACCACCGAACGGCAGCGGGTCCTGATCCGGGTCCTTGATGGTGCCCGGCTTGGTGCCCTGGCTCGGCGTACTGCGTGGCCCCAGGCTGCTGTCCTTGAAGCCACGTACCGAGTTGAAACCACCCGCGAAGTAGTTCTCGTAGAACGGCAGGCCGTCGGTGGAACCGAAACCATCACCATAGCCCAATTCGGTGTGCAGGCGCAGGGTGTAGTCGTTGGTGATTGGCTTGAACAGCTGGCCGCGGTAGTCGATCTTGAAGAACGAAAGGTCGCTGCCCGGGGTGGTCACTTCGGCGCTCAGGCTCTGAGAGTGGCCACGGGTCGCCAGAACACCTTTGTTGAGGGTCGATTCCGACCAACCGGCCGAGGCCTTGAAGTTCAGGAAGCTGTCGCCGCCTTCCTTGTCGAGGAAGTCGAAGATCTCATCGACGGTGTACTTGCCGGTCTTGATCTTGTCCTGCTGTACGTTCAGGCCGAAGGTCAGGCGCGAGGTTTCGCTGATCGGGTAACCCACGCTGACACCAGCGCCCAGGCTGTCCACCGCATAGCTGGCCACGTCGACGTCGAGATCGTTATAGTCGGTGCTGCGATAGAAGGCGTTGTAGCCCAGGCTGACGCCATCGGCGGTCCAGTAGGGATCCACGAAGCCAAAGTTGTAGCGCGTCTGGTATTCCGAACGGGTCAGACCGACGGACACCTTGTTACCGGTACCCAGGAAGTTGCTCTGGCTGATCGAACCCCCCAGGATCAGACCCGCGCTCTGGGCGAAACCGACGCTGGCGGTGATCGAACCGGAAGCCTGCTCCTCGACGCTGTAGTTGACGTCAACCTGGTCGTCGGTGCCCGGCACCGGTGGGGTTTCGACGTTGACTTCCTTGAAGAAGCCCAGGCGCTCCAGACGGGTCTTGGACTGGTCGATCAGGTAGGTCGAAGCCCAGCCGCCTTCCATCTGGCGCATTTCGCGGCGCAACACTTCGTCTTCGGTCTTGGTGTTGCCGCGGTAGTTGATACGGTTGACGTAGGCACGCTTGCCCGGATCGACCACGAACATGATATCGACGGTGTGGTCTTCGTCGTGGGGCTGCGGTACGCCGTTGACGTTGGCGAAGGTATAGCCTTCGTTGCCCAGGCGACGGGTGATCAGGTCGGAGGTGGTGGTCATCACCTTGCGCGAGAACACCTGGCCTGGCTGCACCAGCAACAGCGACTTGACCTGGTCTTCCGGCACTTTGAGATCACCGGAGAGCTTCACGTCGCGGACGGTGTACTTCTCGCCTTCATTGATGTTGACGGTGATATAGACGTGCTTCTTGTCCGGGGTGATGGACACCTGAGTGGAGGCGATGTCCATGTTGATGTAGCCGCGGTCCAGGTAGTAGGAGCGCAGGCGCTCCAGGTCACCGGAGAGCTTCTCGCGGGCGTACTTGTCGTCGTTCTTGAAGAAGGACAGCCAGTTGGTGGTCTTGAGCTCGAACAGCTGGCCCAGCTCCTCGTCATCGAAGACGTTGTTGCCAACGATGTTGATGTGCTGGATAGCAGCGACGGTGCCTTCGTTGATCTTGATCTTCAGGCCGACACGGTTGCGTGGCTGCGGCACCACTTCAGCATCGACTTCGGCCGAGTAGCGGCCCTGGGCAACGTACTGGCGTTGCAGTTCGTTACGCACGCCTTCGAGGGTCGCGCGCTGGAAGATTTCACCTTCGGCCAGGCCAGACTGTTTCAGGCCCTTCATCAGGTCTTCGGTGCTGATCGCCTTGTTGCCTTCGATCTCGATGCTCGAAACCGATGGGCGCTCGACCACATTGATGATCAGGACATTGCCGTCGCGGCTCAGCTGGATGTCCTGGAAGAAGCCGGTCTTGAACAGAGAGCGCGTGGACTCGACCAGGCGGCGATCATCGGCCTGATCACCCACGTTCAAGGGCAAGGCACCGAACACGCTGCCCGCGGAGACCCGCTGCAGACCGTTGACGCGAATATCGGAGATGGTGAAGGACTCGGCGTGAACTTCAGCGATCATCAGTGCGGAGAGGACCGCAGTTAGCAGCAGACGTTTCATGAAGTCCTTTTATTCCAACTGGCAATAAACAACCCGCCGCGATAAGACGGCAGGTTCGTTCGCAATTGAGCGAAGCTTTTTATAGTCGACCCAGATCGTTGATCAGGGCGAGCAACATCACCCCAATGACCAAACTGATACCGATCTGGACCCCCCAACCTTGCACCCGATCCGAGAGCGGACGACCGCGCGCCAGCTCGATCAGGTAAAACAGCAAATGCCCCCCATCCAGTACTGGAATGGGCAGCAGGTTAAGAACCCCCAGGCTTATGCTCAGGTAGGCCAGGAAATTCAGGAAATCCCCCATGCCCGACTGGGCTGAAGCGCCCGCCACTTTAGCAATGGTTATCGGTCCGCTCAAGTTTTTTACCGAGAGCTCCCCGAACAGCATTTTCTTCAGCGATTCAAGGGTCAGGACGCTCATGTTCCAGGTCCGGGAAAGGCTCTCGCCCACCGCATCCAGCGGCCCGTAGCTGATTTCGCGAAGCATGTCGGCAGGCCATTCGACCGCCTTGACGCCAGCCCCCAGATACCCCCCGGACGCCTGCCCTTCCCCGCGACGGGCGAGGGTTACCGGGACATCCAGCTGCGCACCATCACGCTCGACGTGCAGCCGCACCTTGGCCTCGGGGCGCGCGCGAACGCTGTCCACGACTTGCTGCCAGTCCTTGAGGGCGACACCGTCAAGAGCGAGCAGTGTGTCGCCGGTCTTGAGCCCTGCAGCAGCCGCCGGCCCCTTGGGATCGATCTCGGCAAGCACCGGGGTTATGGCTGGACGCCAGGGGCGCAACCCCAGCGACTGGATCGGATCCGGCTCGTCGACACCTTTGAGCCAATGATCAAGGTTGATTTCATGCTGACGCTCGACGGTAGCGCCCTCATCACGCACACCGACCCGCAAGGTGCCGCTCTCGCCGAGACGGCGTACCAATTGCAAATTGACTGCCGACCAGCCGTTGGTCGGTTTGCCATCGATCGATACCACTTCCTGCCCTGCGACCAGACCGGCGGAGGCCGCCAGGCTTCCCGACTCGACCGCACCGATGACCGGACGAACCTGCTGGGATCCGAGCAAAGCCACGACCCAGAAGAAGAGGATCGCCAAGAGGAAGTTGGCAACGGGGCCCGCAGCGACGATAGCGATGCGCTGGCCTACCGGCTTGCGGTTGAAGGACTGCCCGAGCAGCGCAGGCGGCACTTCGCCTTCGCGCTCGTCAAGCATCTTGACGTAACCCCCCAGGGGAATGGCCGCCACCACGAACTCGGTGCCATGACGATCGTGCCAGCGCACCAACGGCGTGCCAAAGCCCACCGAGAACCGCAGCACCTTGACGCCACAGCGTCGCGCAACCCAAAAGTGGCCGAACTCATGGAAAGTGACCAATACACCCAGAGCGACCAGGGTGCCGATTATCATGTAGAGCGCTGTCATAACCATCTCCGAATGACGTTCAGCCCATCCCTGGAACTCGCGGCTTGCAAGGCTTGAGCATGCAGGCCACCAGCATCAGTAACCGCGACGCCTCAACCATTCACGGGAAAGCTCCCGCGCCCGCTGATCGGCGGCGAACACCGCCTCCAGTGTCGGCAGCGCCACCACTGGCTCCTGGTCAAGCACCTGTTCGATCATACCCGCGATCTCGGGGAAGCGGATACGCCGCTGGAGAAATGCCTCCACAGCCACTTCGTTGGCGGCATTGAGCACGGCAGGCGCGCTGTTACCGGCCTCGGCAGCCTGCCGCGCCAGGCGCAGACAGGGGAAGCGCTGCTCGTCGGGCGCCTGGAAATCCAGACGGGCGATCGCGAACAGATCCAGCGGCGCGACACCGGAATCGATACGCTCTGGCCAGGCCAGGGCATTGGCGATCGGTGTGCGCATGTCCGGATTGCCCAGCTGAGCGAGCACCGAACCGTCGATATAATCCACCAGCGAATGGATGACGCTCTGTGGATGCACCACCACTTCCACTTTTGCCGGCGCCGCATCGAACAGCCAGCAGGCCTCGATGAGCTCCAGCCCCTTGTTCATCATGCTGGCCGAATCGACGGAAATCTTGCGCCCCATGGACCAGTTGGGATGGGCGCAGGCCTGTTCGGGCGTCACATCCGCCAGCGCGGCCACGGGCGTCTCACGGAACGGCCCGCCCGAAGCGGTCAGCAGGATACGGCGCACGCCTACCTGGGCCAAGCCCCGCGCGTGGTCGGTCGGCAGGCACTGGAAGATCGCGTTGTGCTCGCTGTCGATCGGCAACAGCACGGCACCACTGCGCCGCACCGCATCCATGAACAGGGCACCGGACATCACCAGCGCTTCCTTGTTGGCCAGCAACACCTTTTTGCCCGCCTCGACGGCAGCCAAGGTCGGACGCAGGCCCGCAGCACCGACGATGGCCGCCATCACGGCGTCCACTTCGGACGCTGAAGCGACCTGGCACAGGCCAGCCTCCCCTTCCAGCACCTCGGTGGCGCAACCGGCAGCCACCAGCCCGTCACGCAGGCGCGCAGCGGCATCGGCGCTCGGCACCACGGCATAGGCCGGACGGTGCCGCACGCACAGGGCATGCAGTTCATCGAGACGGGAATAACCGCTCAGGGCAAATACCTGGTAGCGCTCTGGATGGCGCGCGATGACATCCAGGGTGCTGAGGCCGATCGAACCGGTGGCGCCCAGCACAGTGATGCGTTGCAGGCGACTCACATGACACCCCATTCGGCCGCCCAGAGCAGCACGGCGAACATCGGGATCGCCGCGGTCAGGCTATCGATGCGATCAAGCACGCCACCATGCCCTGGCAACAGATTGCTGCTGTCCTTGATGCCTTCGCGACGCTTGAACATGCTCTCGGTCAGGTCACCGATCACTGAGGACATGACCACGACCACAGCGCCCAGCAGGCCAAGCAGCACCTGCCCGAAGCTCCAGTCACGGGCCAGGCCCACGCCCAGGGCGATCAGCAGGCTGACGGCCATGCCGCCATAGACACCTTCCCAGCTCTTGCCCGGACTGACCTGTGGTGCCAGCTTGCGCTTGCCAAATGCACGCCCGGCAAAATAGGCACCGATGTCGGCCGCCCAGACCAGCACCATCACCGCCAGGATCAGCCAGTTGCCCAACTGCCAGTGCTTGAGCAGCACCAGGCCTTGCCAGGCTGGCAGCAACACCAGCAGCCCGATCAGCAGACGGCAGGCGGCACTGGCCCACAGTTCACTGGTACGCGGATAGGTGAGTACCAACCAGGTGGCAAGCGCCCACCAGATCACCGACGCTCCCAAGACCCAGGGTGCCAGGTCCGGCATCAGGTAGAGCAGCATCAATGCCCCGGCCACCACGGCGGCATAGGCCAGGCGCAGCGGTTGGGCCACCAGCCCTGCCAGCCGCGCCCACTCCCAGGCACCGATGGTCACCACGAGGCCGATGAACAAGGCGAACTCCCCACCGTTGAGCAGGAAGAAACCACCCAGCGCGATCGGCAGCAGGATCAGCGCGGTAATGATGCGTTGTTTAAGCATTAAGCACGAGCTCCAGCCTCGACCTGCTCGCTGGTCTTACCGAAGCGGCGCTGGCGCGAAGCGAAATCGGCCAGGGCGTTGCGCATGGCCTCGTGTTTGAAGTCCGGCCAGTACAGGTCGGAGAAGTACAGCTCGGCATAGGCCAGCTGCCACAGCAGGAAGTTGCTGATGCGGTGCTCGCCCCCGGTGCGGATGCACAGGTCTGGCAGCGGCAGGTCACCGGTGGCCAGGCACGTTTGCAACAGGCCGGGCGTGATGTCCTCGGGGCGCAGGTGGCCCGCCTGAACTTCACGCGCCAGACGCTGTGCAGCCTGGGCGATATCCCACTGCCCACCGTAGTTGGCGGCAACCTGCAGGATGAAGCGGTCGTTGCCGGCAGTCAGGGCTTCGGCTTCGCGCATTGCAGCCTGCAACTCAGGATGGAAGCGCGAGCGATCGCCAATGATCCGCAGGCTGATCTTGTTCTCGTTGAGGCGTCTGGCTTCACGGCGCAGGGCCGTGAAGAAAAGCTCCATCAGCGCACCGACCTCATCGGCCGGACGCTGCCAGTTCTCACTGGAGAAAGCGAACAAGGTCAGCACCTCGACCCCGGCCTCGGCACAGACTTCGATCACCGCACGCACGGCATCGACGCCCGCTTTGTGCCCGGCAACGCCGGGCAGCAGGCGCCGCTTGGCCCAGCGATTGTTGCCATCCATGATGATCGCGACGTGACGCGGCACCGAAGGCGATGCCGCTGACTTGGTCTTTTCCATGAGAGAACCCCCGGCCTCAAACGGCCATCAGGTCCTTCTCCTTGGCTTCCAGAGCCTTGTCGACTTCAGCGATGAACTTGTCGGTCAGCTTCTGCAGCTCGTCGGCGGCGCGACGCTCTTCGTCTTCGCTGATTTCCTTGTCCTTGGCCAGCTTCTTGAGATCGGCCAGGGCATCGCGACGCACGTTGCGCACCGAAACCTTGGCGTCTTCGGCAACGCCACGAGCCTGCTTGGTGTAACCCTTGCGGGTTTCCTCGGTCAGGGCTGGCATCGGCACGCGGATGGTGGTGCCGGCGCTCGACGGGTTCAGACCCAGGTCGGAGGTCAGGATGGCCTTCTCGATGGCGGCGCTGAGGTTCTTGTCGTGCGCCACGATCTTCAGGGTACGGGCGTCTTCGACGGTGATAGCAGCTACCTGGTTCAGCGGCATCTCGCTACCCCAGGCCGGCACCTTGACGCTGTCCAGGATGCTCGGGTGAGCGCGACCGGTGCGGATCGCCGCCAGGTTGCGACCCAGGGCCTCGATGGACTTGCCCATGCGCTCCTGAGCGTCTTTCTTGATGTCGTTGATCATGCTTCGCCTTCCTCGATCAGAGTACCTTCAGCGCCACCCACCACGATGTTCAGCAGGGCGCCAGGCTTGTTCATGTTGAATACCCGCAATGGCATCTTGTGGTCGCGGCACAGGCAAATTGCGGTCAGGTCCATGACACCGAGCTTGCGATCCAGAACCTCGTCGTAGGTCAGGTGATCGAACTTCTCGGCGTGCGGATCCTTGAATGGATCGGCAGTGTAGACACCGTCGACCTTGGTCGCCTTCAGCACCACATCGGCATCGATTTCGATGGCGCGCAGGCAGGCTGCGGAGTCGGTGGTGAAGAACGGGTTGCCGGTACCGGCGGAGAAAATTACCACATCCCCGGAGTTGAGGTGACGAATAGCTTTGCGACGATCGTAATGATCGGTGACGCCGACCATGGAAATGGCGGACATGACCAAGGCCGGGATATTCGAGCGCTCCAGGGCGTCACGCATGGCCAGGGCGTTCATCACGGTCGCCAGCATCCCCATGTGGTCGCCAGTGACGCGGTCCATGCCGGCTGCGCTGAGCGCTGCGCCGCGGAACAGGTTGCCCCCACCGATCACCAGGCCGACCTGAACACCGATGCCGACGAGCTGGCCGACTTCCAGAGCCATGCGATCAAGTACTTTCGGGTCGATCCCGAACTCTTCCGAGCCCATCAGGGCCTCGCCGCTAAGTTTGAGCAAAATGCGTTTATAGCGAGGTTGGCGACCACTCACCTGCTGGGCCATTGCGAGTCTCTCCTGCGGCGTCTTAAGTAAATTCTGCGCGGGCTGGGTAACAGCCTGCTAACTGTAGCGTGGCGCTGCTTCAGCGCCAGCGGAGCCTGGCCGGATAAACCCGGCTCCGGTTTGACAAAGAGGCTGCGCGCGTGAGCGGGCAGCCTCTTTGGGGCGACAGACGAGTCCGTCTTACTGCTTGGCGGCAGCTACCTGGGCGGCAACTTCTTCAGCGAAGTTGTCGACAGGCTTCTCGATGCCTTCGCCGACCTTGAAGTAGGTGAAGGAAACGATTTCAGCACCGGCTTTCTTGGCCAGGTCGCCGACTTTGACTTCCGGGTTCATGACGAAAGCCTGCTCGACCAGGGAGGCTTCAGCCAGGAACTTCGAGATACGACCTTTGATCATGTTCTCGACGATGTTTTCTGGCTTGCCAGCGATCTTGTCAGCGTTCAGCTGCAGGAAGACGCCCTTCTCGCGCTCGATGGCTTCGGCCGAGACTTCCGAAGGCAGCAGGAACTCTGGGTTCGAAGCTGCAACGTGCATGGCGATGTTCTTGGCCAGCTCGACGTCGCCGCCTTTCAGGACGACAGCGGCACCGATCTTGTTGCCGTGCAGGTAGGCACCGACAACGTCACCTTCAACGCGCGCCAGACGGCGGATGTTGACGTTTTCGCCGCACTTGGCGACCAGGGCTTCACGAGCGGCTTCGCGCGAGGCGATCAGCGGGGTTGCGTCGGTCAGCTTCTGGGCGAAGGCTTCTTCGATGCTTTCAGCGACGAAGTTCTTGAAGTCGTCTTGCAGAGCCAGGAAGTCGGTCTGCGAGTTCACTTCCAGCAGGACGGCGGATTTACCGTCGGTCTTGACGGCGATAGCGCCTTCAGCGGCAACGTTGCCAGCTTTCTTGGCAGCCTTGATCGCGCCCGAAGCGCGCATGTCATCAATGGCTTTCTCGATGTCGCCGCCGGCCTTTTCCAGGGCCTTTTTGCAATCCATCATGCCTTCGCCAGTACGCTCACGCAGTTCTTTTACCAGCGCTGCAGTAATTGCTGCCATTTCAAAATCCTCTTGGAAAGTTTTTCAACCATTCCACCCGCTCAATCACGGGCGTTCAATTCTGGAAACCCACTGTCTTGGTGTCAGCACCCTACAGGATGCGACGTGATGCTGACAGGAGGATTTCAGGTGGCAAAAAGGGGGCCAAGCCCCCTTTTTGCGTGCCAAGTAGACGCAGGCGTCAATTACTCGGCAGCTGGTGCCGCCGCTTCTTCAGCGTAAACTTCGGTGCCGCCAGCAACGTTGTTGCGGCCGCGGATGACGGCGTCAGCCATCGAAGTCATGTACAGCTCGATGGCGCGGATGGCGTCGTCGTTGCCTGGGATGATGTAATCGACACCTTCCGGGCTGCTGTTGGTATCGACAACGCCGATGACCGGGATGCCCAGCTTGTTGGCTTCGGTGATCGCGATGCGCTCGTGATCAACGTCGATGACGAACAGTGCGTCAGGCAGACCGCCCATGTCCTTGATGCCGCCCAGGCTGCGATCCAGTTTTTCCAGGTCGCGGGAGCGCATCAGGGCTTCTTTCTTGGTCAGCTTGGCGAAAGTACCGTCTTCGGCCTGGGTTTCCAGGTCGCGCAGACGCTTGATCGAAGCACGGATGGTCTTGTAGTTGGTCAGCATGCCGCCCAACCAGCGGTGGTCAACGTATGGCGAACCGCAACGAGCAGCTTGCTCGGCGACGATCTTGCCAGCGGAACGCTTGGTGCCGACGAACAGGATCTTGTTCTTGCCCTGGGCCAGGCGCTCTACGAACGACAGAGCGTCGTTGAACATCGGCAGGGTTTTTTCCAGGTTGATGATGTGAATCTTGTTACGCGCGCCGAAAATGAACTTGCCCATTTTCGGGTTCCAGTAACGGGTCTGGTGGCCGAAGTGCACACCGGCCTTCAGCATATCGCGCATGTTGACTTGGGACATGATAGTTCCTTGATAAGTCGGGTTGGGCCTCCACGTATCCCAATGACCAACCCGCGAGCCCATCGGACTCGGAGCACCCAGGTCATCGTGTCGACACGTGTGTGGGTTTGAGCTTCCGGAGGACCTCCCCCGAAAGCGGCGCATTTTATACCACAGACCGCGAGCGAACGGAACCCGGTTGATGTCTCGTCCGTCAGCGGCTTTTGCAGCAGCCTGGCAATCGCGCCAGAATGCCTTCGATAGACAGCAGAACCTGCGCCTTTATCCCGACAGATTGGCGCCCTGCTCTGCTAGAATCCGGCCTTTCCCGTTTGTTCGCGCCCTCGTGGCGCCGTAGAGAGCCTGTAATGACCGTCACCATCAAGACCGCAGAAGACATCGAGAAGATGCGCATCGCCGGCCGCCTGGCCGCCGAAGTCCTCGAGATGATCGAGGAACACGTCAAGCCCGGTGTCACCACCGAAGAACTGGACCGCATCTGCCACGACTACATCGTCAACGTCCAGCAGGCCATTCCGGCGCCGCTCAACTATAAAGGCTTCCCCAAGTCGATCTGCACCTCGATCAACCATGTGGTCTGCCACGGCATCCCCAATGAGAAGCCGCTCAAGGATGGCGACACCATCAACATCGACATCACCGTGATCAAGGATGGCTACCACGGCGATACCAGCCGCATGTTCCATGTCGGCACCGTCGCCCCGTGGGCCGAGCGCCTGTCCAAGGTGACCCAGGAGTGCATGTACAAGGCCATCGAACTGGTCAAGCCGGGTTGCCGCCTGGGCGATATCGGCGAAGTCATCCAGAAGCACGCCGAGAAGAACGGTTTCTCCGTGGTTCGCGAGTTCTGCGGCCATGGCATCGGCAAGGTGTTCCATGAGGAGCCGCAGGTGCTGCACTACGGCCGCGCCGGCACCGGCATGGAACTCAAGGAAGGCATGACCTTCACCATCGAGCCGATGATCAACCAGGGCAAAGCCGACACCAAGGTGCTGGGCGACGGTTGGACCGCCATCACCAAGGACCGCAAGCTCTCGGCCCAGTGGGAACACACCATCCTGGTGACCGCCACCGGCTACGAGATCTTCACCCTGCGCAAGGACGACACCCTCCCGCGCACCTCGGCCTGACCCTGGGCCAACCACACAGGAACGCGACTCGATGACCCAGGTGGATCCCGAGCTGTTCGACCGGGGCCAGTTCCAGGCGGAACTGGCCCTCAAGGCAAGCCCCATCGCGGCCTTCAAGAAAGCCATCCGCCAGGCGGGTACGGTGCTCGACCGACGCTTTCGGGGGGGCTGCGAGATCCGCCCCCTCATCGAGGCCCGCGCCTGGTTCGTCGACAACATCCTGCAACAGGCCTGGAACCAGTTCGATTGGCGCGACCAGACCGGCATCGCCCTGGTGGCCGTCGGCGGCTATGGCCGTGGCGAGTTGCACCCCTGGTCGGATATAGACCTGCTGATCCTGCTCGACAGCGCCGAGCATGAGCAGTATCGCGATGCCATCGAGCGCTTCCTCACACTGCTCTGGGACATCGGCCTGGAAGTCGGCCAGAGCGTGCGCACGGTCGATGAATGCGCCGAACAGGCCCGCGCCGACCTGACCGTCATCACCAACCTGATGGAAAGCCGCACCATCGCCGGCCCCGAAGCCCTGCGCCAGCGCATGCTGGATGTGACCAGCACCGAGCACATGTGGCCGAGCAAGGAGTTCTTCCTGGCCAAGCGCGCCGAACTCAAGGCCCGCCACCACAAGTACAACGACACCGAATACAACCTCGAACCCAACGTCAAAGGCTCTCCAGGCGGCCTGCGCGACATCCAGACCGTCCTCTGGGTGGCGCGCCGGCAGTACGGCACACTGAACCTCCACGCCCTAGCCGGTGAAGACTTCCTGCTGGAAAGCGAGAACGAGCTGCTGGCCTCTTCCCAGGCCTTTCTGTGGCGCGTGCGCTACGCCTTGCACATGCTTGCCGGGCGCGCCGAGGACCGCCTGCTGTTCGACCACCAGCGCAGTATCGCCGCACTGCTCGGCTACAGCGATGAGAACCCCAAGCGGGCCATCGAGCAGTTCATGCAGCAGTACTACCGGGTGGTGATGAGCATCAGCCAGCTGTGCGACCTGATCATCCAGCACTTCGAGGAAGTCATCCTCGCTGACGAGGACAGCGGCACCACCCAGCCGCTCAATGCTCGCTTCCGCCTGCACGATGGCTACATCGAAGCGGTGAGCCCGAACGTGTTCAAGCGCACGCCATTCGCCATGCTGGAGATCTTCGTGCTGATGGCCCAGCACCCGGAGATCAAGGGCGTGCGCGCCGACACCGTGCGTCAGCTGCGTGAACACCGTCACCTGATCAACGACAAGTTCCGCAACGATATCCGCAACACCAGTCTGTTCATCGAGCTGTTCAAGTGCGAGATCGGCATCCATCGCAACCTGCGCCGAATGAACCGCTACGGCATCCTTGGCCGTTACCTGCCGGAATTCGGCCTGATCGTCGGGCAGATGCAACATGACCTGTTCCACATCTATACGGTCGATGCCCACACCCTCAACCTGATCAAGCACCTGCGCAAACTACAGTACACCCCGGTGTCGGAGAAATTCCCGCTGGCCAGCAAGCTCATGGGCCGCCTGCCCAAACCCGAGCTGATTTACCTGGCCGGCCTGTATCACGACATCGGCAAGGGTCGCCAGGGCGACCACTCCGAGCTGGGCGCGGTGGACGCACAGGCCTTCTGCGAGCGCCATCAGTTGCCCGCCTGGGACAGCAAACTGATCGTCTGGCTGGTGCAGCAGCACCTGGTGATGTCCACCACCGCCCAACGCAAGGACCTCTCCGACCCACAGGTGATCAACGATTTCGCCCTGCTGGTGGGCGACGAGACACGCCTGGACTACCTCTACGTGCTGACCGTGGCCGACATCAACGCCACCAACCCCAGCCTGTGGAACTCCTGGCGCGCCAGCCTGCTGCGCCAACTCTATACCGAGACCAAGCGCGCCCTGCGCCGGGGCCTGGAAAACCCGCTGGACCGCGAGGAGCAGATCCGTCAGACGCAGACCGCGGCACTGGACATCCTGGTACGCGAGGGCACCGACCCGGACGATGTGGAGCAGCTCTGGGCCCAGTTGGGAGACGATTACTTCCTGCGTCACACCGCCGCCGACGTGGCCTGGCACAGCGATGCGATCCTCCAGCAACCGGCCGATGGCGGCCCGCTGGTGCTGATCAAGGAAACCACCCAGCGCGAGTTCGAAGGCGGCACGCAGATTTTCATCTATGCACCGGACCAGCACGACTTCTTCGCCGTGACCGTGGCTGCGATGTCCCAGCTCAACCTGAACATCCATGATGCACGGATCATCACCTCCAGCAGCCAGTTCACCCTCGACACCTATATTGTCCTGGACAACGACGGCGGCTCGATCGGCGACAATCCACAGCGGGTCAAGCAGATCCGCGACGGCCTGACCGAAGCCCTGCGCAATCCCGAGAACTACCCGACCATCATCCAGCGCCGGGTGCCGCGCCAGCTCAAGCACTTCACCTTCGCCCCGCAGGTGACCATTCACAACGACGCCCAGCGGCCGGTGACCATCCTCGAGATCACCGCGCCCGACCGCCCTGGCCTGCTGGCCAGGATCGGCAGGATCTTCCTGGAGTTCGACCTGTCGCTGCAGAACGCCAAGATCGCCACCTTGGGCGAGCGCGTGGAAGACGTGTTCTTCATCACCGATGCCAACAACCAGCCGCTGTCCGACCCGCAACTGTGCCTTCGCCTGCAGGAAGCCATCATCAAGCAGTTGCAGGCCGGCCAGGCCAGCGACGCCAGCCCGACCCGCGTGACCTTTTAACGATTAGACGATTGACGAGACCTTGCGCCGATGAACCATGCCCTGACCCAGCTTCAGCCCTACCCGTTCGAGAAACTCCGCGCCCTGCTGGGCAGCGTGAAGCCTGCGGCGGACAAGCGCGCCATCGCCCTGTCGATCGGCGAGCCGAAGCACGAATCGCCGGCGTTCGTCGCCCAGGCCATCGCCGACAACCTCGACAAGCTGGCGGTGTACCCGAGCACCATCGGTCTGCCGGCCCTGCGCCAGGCCATCGGCCAATGGTGCGAACGACGCTTCGGCGTACCGGCCGGCTGGCTCGATGCCGACCGCCATATCCTGCCAGTCAACGGCACCCGCGAAGCGCTCTTCGCCTTCACCCAGGCCGTGGTCAACCGCGCCGATGACGGCCTGGTGGTCAGCCCCAACCCGTTCTACCAAATCTATGAAGGCGCGGCCCTGCTGGCAGGCGCCACGCCGCACTACCTGCCGTGCCTGGAAAGCAATGGCTTCAATCCTGACTTCGACGCCGTACCGGCCGAGGTTTGGAAGCGTTGCCAGATCCTCTTCCTGTGCTCGCCCGGCAACCCCACCGGCGCCCTGGTGCCGATGGATACCCTGAAGAAACTGATCGCCCTGGCCGATGAGCACGACTTCGTGATCGCCGCCGACGAGTGTTACAGCGAGCTGTACTTCGACGAAGACGCCCCGCCACCTGGCCTGCTCAGCGCCTGCGCCGAGCTGGGCCGCAGCGATTTCGCGCGCTGCGTGGTGTTCCACAGTCTGTCCAAGCGCTCCAACCTGCCAGGCCTGCGCTCCGGCTTCGTGGCCGGCGATGCCAAGATCATCAAGCCATTCCTGCTCTATCGCACCTACCACGGCTGCGCCATGCCGGTGCAGACCCAACTGGCAAGCGTCGCGGCCTGGCAGGACGAAGCCCATGTGCGCGAGAACCGCGACCAGTACCGGGCCAAGTACGACGCGGTGCTGGACATTCTCCAGCCCGTGATGGACGTGCAGCGTCCCGATGGCAGCTTCTACCTGTGGGCCAAGGTGCCCGGCAGCGATGCTGACTTCACCCGCGATCTGTTCGAAGCCGAGCATGTGACCGTGGTGCCGGGCTCGTATCTGTCTCGTGAAGCGGATGGGGTCAACCCAGGTGCTGGCCGCGTGCGCATGGCGCTGGTCGCACCGCTGGCCGAGTGCATCGAGGCGGCGGAGCGGATTCGCGCATTCCTGATGCGCTGAAATGGCGACACGCGCTTGAGCAATATGTACCGCACCTAGCCATTGGCGACAGGCAAAGCTCCGCAAACCTTTTCTCATTGCGGAGCTTTTCCCTTGAATTCACTGATCTTTCCTCGTCGACGCGCGCCCCTGGACATGCAACAAGCGCACGCCCTGGCGATCGCTGAAAACCCTCGCAACGCCGGCCCCGCGCCGCAGGCCAATCGCCGCAAACGCGCCCTTGCCGTACATGGCAAGCTATGGCGCCCAGGCCGTACGATTTGGGTCTCATTCCTGGGCTCGCCTAATCGGCGCCTGAAGACCGATATCTTCGACCTGGCCAGCCAATGGCTAGACCAATCCGACGCCAACCTGTCGCTCGAGCTTGCGCTGGATGACAACCCGCGGGCGCAGATCCGGGTACGTGCACACCCGTCGCTGGTGCACAACGAATCCCTGGTTGGCACCGACGCGCTGACGGCGAGGGGCGAAACCATGAACCTGAACGTTGTACCGGCACATCCCAGCTTCGAACATGTCGTGCTGCATGAATTCGGCCACGCCCTGGGCGCGGAGCACGAGCATCAGCACCCTGGGGCAAACATCCCCTGGAACCTGCCCGAGGTGCTGAAAAGCGTCACCGCGATACCGGGCTGGACCTACCAGCATGTGATGCAGGAAATGATCAGTACGCGGGATGACGTCGGCCTGATCAAGACCGACTACGATCCCGGCTCGGTCATGCACTATCCGGTTCCCCAGTCCTTCACCTTAGGCGACTGGGAAATAGGGCTGAACAGTGAGCTGAGCGAAAAAGACCTCGCGTTCATGCGCCTGGCCTATCCCCACGACTGATGGCCTCAGCGCACCTGGCCTAGGTTCGCCTCACTGAGGTCGAGTTCGCCCAGCACCTGGCGCACCACCTCATCGCCCACCAGATGCTGGCGATGCAGGTTGTACAGTTCAAGCCGCTGGGCGCGCAGCGCACGCAGGCGTAGGCGACGCTCCAGCAGGTCCATCTGCTCGGCCAGGGCTCGGGCCTCCGCCGAGTCGTTGTAGCTGTCCAGTTCATCGCGGTATTCGGCCATCAGACGCGCCTTCAACTCGGTGGCCAAGGTGGCCTGGGTTGCGTCCTGCGGGGCGCTGGTATCGATCACTTCCTCCGCCTCCAGCGCATGGATCGCCGCTTCTGCCGTCCGTCGCCAGGCCTCCTGGACCTCCTGGCGCAAGCGATCATCCGGGCTGCGGGTAACGCCGCGCAGCAGGACCGGCAAGGTGATCACCGCACAGATCAGCGACAGCAGGATCACCCCCGCGGCAATGAAGATGAGCAGGTCGCGCTCAGGGAAGGCTTTACCGGCCCCCATCAGCAAAGGTATCGACATCACACCGGCCAGGGTCACGGCACCGCGTACCCCACCCAAGGTCAGCAGCCAGCAGGAGCGCGCAGTCGGCAGCAGCACCAGCTCCGGCTTGCCGCGCCAGCGCCTCACCACACCGATCGCACGCCAGATGCTCTGCACCCAGATGAAACGCAACAGGATCAGTGCCGCGAAGATGGCCACCACGTCAAGGCAGCGCCAGGCCAACGTTGGCCATACCGCGGCTTCATCGGTGACCACGGCCTTGACGATGTCCGGCAACTGCAACCCCAGCAACAGGAAGATCAGGCCATTGAAGGCGAACTCCAGCAGCGACCAGACACTGCGATTGAGCAGGCGTGTGCTGGTCTGGCGCGGCAACAGGTCGAGCCAGCTCTGCATCATCCCCGCTGCCACCGCTGAGAGGATGCCCGACACTCCCAGGCGCTCGGCCAACACATAGGCGGCGAACGGCAGCAGCAGCATGAACACCACATGGGTCGCCGGATCGTCCCAGCCCCGGGTGATCATCCACATGCGCAGGCGCCCGACCAGCCAGCTCAGTACCACGCCCACACCCAGGCCACCCAGGGCGACAAGCACGAAAGTGAGGCTGGCATCGGCCAACGAAAACACACCGGTAATGGCCGCAGCCAGGGCGAACTTGAAGGTCACCAGACCCGAGGCATCGTTCATCAGCGCTTCGCCCTGGAGCATGTGCATCAGCGGCGTGGGCAGGCGGTCCTGGGTGATGGCCGATACCGCCACCGCATCGGTAGGCGACAGCACTGCCGCCAGGGCGAAGGCCACCGCCAGGGGAATGTTTGGCAGCAGCCAGTGAATGAAGTAACCGGCACCGACCACGGTGAACAGCACCAGCCCCACTGCCAGCGCCACCACCGGCCCGCGGATGCGCCATAGTTCACGCTTGGGCATGCGCCAGCCATCGGCGAACAGCAAGGGAGGCAGGAACAGAAACAGGAACAACTCCGGATCCAGCGCGACATGCAGCCCGAGGGTGGGCCAGGCCAGCAGCGCCCCGGCGCCAATCTGCACCAGCGGCAGTGGCAGCGGAATCACCCGCCCCACCAACTTCGACAAGCTCACCAGCATCAGCAGGATTAGAACGGTATAGGCTGACTGCATCGGCAAAGCTTCCTCTATGAACGGACAAACGACAGCGCAGGCGAGACATCGTCTTTGAAACAATATGTTAGCGGTGCTCCGCTAGCTTGAGCCGCTGCACGATAGTCGCAGCCGCCCGCCCAATATGTAACACAATGCTACCCACCTCGATGCGACAAGCCTGCGCGACCACAGCCGTGGCGCTCGATGGAACGATGCCGCATAATCCGGCGACTTACTTTCGGGAGAACATGGGGAGGATTGGGGAAGCCAATGATCCCCGATGAATTCAATGGCTTACACTCTCTACGGCATCAAAGCGTGCGACACCATGAAGAAGGCCCGTACCTGGCTTGACGAAAAAGCCGTCGGCTATGCCTTTCACGACTACAAGACCCAGGGCATCGACCGCGACAGCCTGAACCGCTGGTGCGACGAACATGGCTGGGAAGTGGTCCTCAACCGCGCCGGCACCACCTTCCGCAAGCTGGACGACGTCAGCAAGGCCGATCTCGACCAGGCCAAAGCCGTCGAACTGATGCTGGCCCAGCCTTCGATGATCAAGCGCCCCGTGCTCGATCTCGGTGACCGCACCCTGGTTGGCTTCAAGCCCGACCTGTACGCCGCGGCACTGGCCTGAACCGCCTTCGCTTCAACCCCTTATTCGCATGAGGTAATTGCATGTCCACTACCCTGTTCAGCCTGGCCTTCGGTGTCGGCACCCAGAACCGCCAGGGCACCTGGCTGGAAGTTTTCTACGCCCAGCCCGTCCTCGCCCCGAGCGCCGAGCTGGTCGCAGCCATCGCGCCGATCCTCGGCTACGAAGGTGGCAACCAGGCCATTGCCTTCAGCAACGCCCAGGCCGCCCAGCTCGCTGAAGCCGTCAAGGGCGTAGACGCCGCCCAGGCCGCGTTGCTGACACGCCTGGCCGAAAGCCACAAGCCACTGGTCGCCACCGTGCTGGCCGAGGACGGCGCCCTGACCTCCACCCCGGAGGCATACCTGAAGCTGCACCTGCTGTCGCACCGCCTGGTCAAGCCGCACGGTGTGAGCCTGGCCGGCATTTTCCCGCTGCTGCCGAACGTCGCCTGGACCAACCAGGGCGCGGTGGACCTGAGCGAGCTGGCCGAGCTGCAACTGGAAGCGCGCCTGAAGGGCGAGCTGCTGGAAGTGTTCTCGGTGGACAAGTTCCCGAAGATGACCGACTACGTGGTTCCGGCCGGCGTGCGTATCGCCGACACCGCGCGCGTGCGCCTGGGCGCCTACATCGGCGAAGGCACCACCATCATGCACGAAGGTTTCGTCAACTTTAACGCCGGCACCGAAGGCCCAGGCATGATCGAAGGCCGCGTCTCCGCAGGCGTCTTCGTCGGCAAGGGCTCGGACCTGGGCGGCGGTTGCTCGACCATGGGTACCCTGTCCGGTGGCGGCAACATCGTGATCAAGGTCGGTGAAGGCTGCCTGATCGGCGCCAACGCCGGTATCGGTATCCCGTTGGGCGATCGCAACACCGTGGAAGCTGGCCTGTACATCACCGCCGGTACCAAGGTGAACCTGCTGGACGAAAACAACCAGCTGGTCAAAGTGGTCAAGGCACGTGACCTGGCCGGCCAGACCGACCTGCTGTTCCGTCGCAATTCGCTCAATGGCGCGGTGGAGTGCAAGACCCACAAGTCGGCCATCGAGCTGAATGAGGCGCTGCACGCCCACAACTGAGAACCTGCCCAGGTTTGAAGTGATAAGATCGGGGCTGACGTCGTGTCAGTCCCGATTTTTCATTCCAGGCCCCGCGATCATGTTCCAGCCCTCCCCCTGGCGTGCCGACTTCCCCGCCATCGCCGCCCTGCAACGCCAGCACCAGACCTACCTGGACAGCGCCGCCACCACCCAGAAGCCCCAGGCCCTGCTCGATGCCCTGAGCCACTACTACGGCCATGGCGCGGCCAATGTGCATCGTGCCCAGCACCTACCCGGTGCATTGGCGACCCAGGCCTTCGAGGCCAGCCGCGACAAGGTCGCCGCCTGGCTCAACGCCTCCGACTCCCGGCAGATCGTGTTCACCCATGGCGCCACCTCGGCCCTCAACCTGCTGGCTTATGGACTGGAATACCGCTTCGAAGCGGGCGACGAGATCGCCATCAGCGCCCTTGAACACCACGCCAACCTGCTGCCCTGGCAGCAGTTGGCGCGTCGCCGCAACCTGCGCCTGGTGGTGCTGCCACTGGATGAACACGGCCGCATCGACCTGGACCAGGCCCTGCAACTGATCGGCCCACGCACCCGCCTGCTGGCAGTCAGCCAGCTGTCCAACGTGCTTGGCACCTGGCAGCCATTGCCGGCCCTGCTCGCCCATGCGCGTGCCCAAGGCGCGTTGACCGTGGTCGACGGTGCCCAGGGCGTGGTGCATGGCCGCCATGATGTGCAGCAACTGGACTGCGACTTCTACGTGTTCTCCAGCCACAAACTCTATGGCCCTGAAGGTGTCGGCGTACTCTATGGCCGCCAGCAGGCACTGGAGCAAACGCATCATTGGCAGTTTGGCGGTGAGATGGTGCAACTGGCCGACTACCACAGCGCCAGCTTCCGTCCCGCGCCACTGGGCTTTGAGGCTGGTACGCCGCCGATCGCTGGCGTCATCGGGCTAGGGGCGACACTCGATTACCTGGCCAGCCTCGATGCCACGGCCGTGACCCACCACGAAACCAGCCTGCATCACTACCTGCTGCGTGGCCTGGGCGATCGCGAAGGCATTCGCATCCTGGGCACGCCACAAGCGGCCTTGGTGAGCTTTGTGGTGGAAGGTGTGCACAATGCCGATATCGCCCACCTGCTCACGGAGCAAGGCATCGCCGTACGAGCTGGCCATCACTGCGCCATGCCGCTGCTCCAAGGGCTGGGCCTGGAGGGGGCAATCCGCGTCTCCCTGGCTTTGTACAACGACAGCGACGACCTGCAGCGGTTCTTCGACGCCTTGGATCAAGGCCTGGAGCTGCTGCGATGAGCCTGCCCACTGCTGCCAGCCAAGCGCTGGAGCACTTCGAGCAAGCCCGGGGCTGGGAGCAACGAGCACGGTTGCTGATGCAGTGGGGCGATCGCCTGGAGCCGCTGACAGAGGCACAGAAGACCGAAGAGCATCGTGTGCACGGCTGCGAAAGCGTGGTGTGGCTGGTGGCCGAGCACAACGATGGCCAATGGCACTTCAAGGCCAGCAGCGACGCACGTCTGCTGCGCGGACTGTTGGCGCTGTTGCTGGTGCGGGTGCAGGGCTTGCCCAATGAGCAGCTGGCGCAGGTCGATCTGCGCGGCTGGTTTACCCAGTTGGGGCTGGAGCGCCAGCTCTCGCCGTCACGCAGCAATGGCTTGCATGCGGTGTTGCAGCGGATGGCCGAATTGGCGGCTTGCCCGTGATTCGGCGCTGCGCTCTTCGCGGGTGAACCCGCTCCCACAGGTTCTGTATTGCACTCAGACTTACCGCTGTGCCTGTAAACCCACAAAGGGTGCCTGGGGCCACCACAATCCGTCGCCCTTAGTTCCCACCAGGCGTCGGGGAGCGATCACCGGCTCACTCGGCCTTGACCCGCTCCGACGGCCGCCGAGCTCCGCCCACCAGTTTTTCCACCGCTTTGCTCGCCGCGACCATGCCGAAGGTCGCGGTGACCATCATCACTGCTCCAAAACCGCCCGAACAGTCCAGCCGTACGCCCTCGCCCACGAAGCTCTTCTGCAGGCACACGCTGCCATCGCCTTTGGGGTAACGCAGCTGCTCGCTGGAAAACACACAAGGCACGCCATAGTTGCGCGAGACGTTGCGCGAGAAGTTGTAGTCGCGCCGCAGGGTCGAGCGTACCCGCGAGGCCAGCGGGTCATTGAAGGTCTTGTTCAGATCGCCGATCTGGATCTGGGTCGGGTCGATCTGCCCACCCGCGCCACCGGTGGTGACGATGGAGATCTTGCGACGCCGGCACCAGGCGATCAACGCGGCCTTGGCCATCACACTGTCGATGCAGTCGATGACGCAATCGAGTTGCTCAGTGATGTACTCGATCATGGTGTCGCGGGTGACGAAGTCGGCCACCGCATGCACGGTGCACGCCGGGTTGATCGCCCGCAGGCGCTCGGCCATGACCTCGACCTTGGGCCGCCCGACCTGCCCTTCCAGGGCATGGGCCTGGCGATTGGTGTTGCTCACGCAGACATCGTCCAAGTCGAACAGGGTGATTTCGCCTACACCACTGCGGGCCATGGCCTCTGCGGCCCAGGACCCGACCCCGCCGATACCGACGATCGCCACATGGGCCTGGCGCAGGCGCTCCAAGCCTTGCTCGCCATACAGCCGGGCAACGCCGGCGAAGCGTGGATCTTCTGTGCTCATGCTCACCCCCTGAAAAAACGGCGCGCATTATATGCCAATGGGCCCGTCCCGGGGCTGTCGTGGCGCCCGATCGTGGTACCAGATTGCCCCCAGCCTGGGGCTGGTTAGTAAAGCCCCTACAAATCCTGCTTTAATATCCCACTAATCGCAGTGGTCCTGAGCAATAGCCGAGCGGCTTCAGAACTTCATCTCCAGCGGGAAATCCAAGCCGTTGCCCGCCCCGCTCACCTTCGGAATCTGAAACACCTATGTCATCACGCAAATTTGGTCTCAACCTGGTGGTGGTCCTGGCTATTGCCGCACTGTTCACCGGTTTCTGGGCACTGATCAACCGCCCAGTGTCCGCCCCCGCCTGGCCAGAGCAGATCTCAGGCTTCTCCTATTCGCCGTTCCGCCTGGGGCAAAGCCCGCAAAAGGGGCAGTACCCCAGTGACGAGGAGATCCGCCAGGACCTGGAGCAGATGAGCAAGCTGACCGACAGCATCCGCATCTACACCGTCGAGGGCACCCAGGCCGACATCCCGCGTCTGGCTGAAGAACTCGGCCTACGCGTCACCCTGGGCATTTGGATCAGCCCTGATCTGGAGCGCAACGAACGCGAAATCGCCAAGGCGATCGAACTGGCCAATACCTCCCGCAGCGTAGTCCGGGTCGTGGTAGGCAACGAGGCGCTGTTCCGCAAGGAGGTTACGCCCGAGGCGCTGATTGGCTACCTGGACCGGGTGCGCGCGGCGGTCAAAGTGCCGGTCACCACGAGCGAGCAATGGCACATCTGGAAGGAAAACCCGGAACTGGCCAAACATGTCGACCTGATCGCCGCGCACATCCTGCCCTATTGGGAGTTCGTGCCGATGAAGGACTCCCTGCAGTTCGTTCTCGACCGGGCCCGCGAGCTTAAGCATCAGTTCCCCCGCAAGCCATTGCTGCTTTCTGAAGTCGGCTGGCCAAGCAATGGCCGCATGCGCGGCGGTGCCGACGCGACCCAGGCCGATCAGGCCATCTACCTGCGCACGCTGGTCAATACGCTCAACCGTCGCGGCTACAACTACTTCGTCATCGAGGCCTACGACCAACCCTGGAAGGCCAGCGACGAAGGTTCGGTGGGCGCCTACTGGGGCGTGTACAACGCTGCGCGCCAGCAGAAGTTCAACTTCGAGGGGCCGGTCGTGGCCATCCCGCAATGGCGCGCCCTGGCGGTGGCGTCGGTGGTGCTGGCGATGATCGCTCTGACCGTGCTGTTGATCGATGGCTCGGCGCTGCGCCAGCGCGGTCGTACCTTCCTCACCTTCATCACCTTCCTGTGTGGGTCGGTGCTGGTGTGGATCGCCTATGACTACAGCCAACAATACAGCACCTGGTTCAGCCTGACCGTGGGCGTGCTTCTGGCTCTGGGCGCACTGGGCGTGTTCATCGTGCTGCTGACCGAAGCGCACGAATTGGCCGAAGCGGTCTGGATCCACAAGCGTCGGCGCGAGTTCCTACCGGTGCAAGGCGATTCGGCCTACCGGCCCAAGGTGTCGATTCATGTGCCGTGCTACAACGAGCCGCCGGAGATGGTGAAGCAGACCCTGGACGCCCTCGCGGCACTGGACTACCCGGACTACGAAGTCCTGGTGATCGACAACAACACCAAGGACCCGGCCGTCTGGGAGCCGCTCAAGGCGCACTGCGAGCGTCTGGGCGAGCGCTTCCGCTTCTTCCACGTCGCACCGCTTGCCGGCTTCAAGGGCGGCGCGCTGAACTACCTGATTCCTCATACGGCCAAGGACGCCGAGGTTATCGCGGTGATCGACTCGGACTACTGCGTCGACCGCAACTGGCTCAAGCACATGGTGCCGCACTTCGCCGACCCGAAGATCGCCGTGGTGCAGTCGCCACAGGACTACCGCGACCAGCACGAAAGCGCCTTCAAGAAGCTGTGCTACAGCGAATACAAAGGGTTCTTCCACATCGGCATGGTCACTCGCAACGACCGTGACGCGATCATCCAGCACGGCACCATGACCATGACCCGACGCTCGGTTCTGGAGGAGTTGGGCTGGGCCGAATGGTGCATCTGCGAGGACGCCGAGTTAGGGCTGCGGGTGTTCGAGAAGGGGTTGTCGGCCGCCTATGCCCACAACAGCTACGGCAAGGGCCTGATGCCCGACACCTTCATCGACTTCAAGAAGCAGCGTTTCCGCTGGGCCTACGGCGCGATTCAGATCATCAAGCACCACGCCGCCGCCCTGCTGCGCGGCAAGGGCAGCGAACTGACCCGCGGCCAGCGCTACCACTTCCTGGCCGGCTGGCTGCCGTGGATCGCCGACGGCATGAACATCTTCTTCACGGTCGGCGCCCTGCTCTGGTCGGCGGCGATGATCATCGTTCCGCAGCGGGTCGACCCGCCGCTGATGATCTTCGCCATCCCGCCGCTGGCGCTGTTCTTCTTCAAAGTCGGCAAGATCATCTTCCTCTATCGCCGTGCGGTGGGCGTGAACCTCAAGGACGCCTTCGCCGCGGCGCTGGCGGGCCTTGCGCTGTCGCACACCATCGCCAAGGCAGTGTTGTATGGGTTCTTCACCAGCAGCATGCCGTTCTTCCGCACCCCGAAGAACGCCGACAGCCATGGCTTGCTGGTGGCGATTTCGGAGGCGCGCGAGGAGCTGTTCATCATGCTGCTTCTCTGGGGCGCGGCGCTGGGCATCTATCTGGTCCAAGGCTTGCCGGGGGCAGACATGCGCTTCTGGGTGGCCATGCTGCTGGTGCAGTCGCTGCCTTACCTGGCGGCGCTGGTGATGGCGATGCTGTCGTCCTTGCCAAAACCTGGCGATGAGGCCGTCGAGGCCAAGGCGACCTGACTCCAATGCCTGGCCCAGGCTGCGCCCTGGTTCGCGGATAACTCCGCACCCGCAGGGTTGGCGGCGATCTCTGCCGGAGCGGCCCTTGTGTCGCGAAAGGGCCGCTCAGCGGCCCCATTCCCAGTGCCCGTCGTACTCGTTTGATATAAGATAACGCCCCTGTTTTCCCGCCCGCCTTGCCCCCGGAGTCCTTCATGACGGCCCCAGCCGAGCTTTCGCCCACCCTTCAACTGGCCTGCGACCTGATCCGTCGCCCCTCGGTCACTCCCGTCGATGCCGACTGCCAGGCCCGGATGATGCAGCGCCTGGGCGCCGTCGGCTTCGAGCTCGAACCGATGCGTATCGAGGACGTGGACAACTTCTGGGCCACCCACGGCAACCAGGAAGGCCCGGTGCTGTGCTTTGCCGGCCACACCGATGTGGTCCCAACCGGCCCCGTGCAAGCCTGGCAACATGAGCCCTTCGAAGCCCTGATCGATGCCGATGGCATGCTCTGCGGCCGTGGCGCAGCAGACATGAAAGGCAGCCTGGCCTCGATGGTGGTGGCCAGCGAACGCTTCGTGCGGGACTACCCGAACCACCGCGGCAAGGTCGCCTTCCTGATCACCAGCGACGAGGAAGGCCCGGCGCACCATGGCACCAAGGCCGTGGTCGAACGCCTGAAGGCGCGCAACGAGCGCCTGGACTGGTGCATCGTGGGCGAACCTTCCAGCACCAGCCTGCTGGGCGATGTCGTGAAGAACGGCCGTCGCGGCTCGCTCGGCGCCAAGCTGACCGTGCGCGGCAAGCAGGGCCACGTGGCCTACCCACACCTGGCGCGCAACCCGATCCACCTGGCCGCGCCGGCCCTGGCAGAACTGGCCGCCGAGCACTGGGACGAAGGCAATGCGTTCTTCCCGCCGACCAGTTTCCAGATCTCCAACCTCAACTCCGGTACCGGCGCCACCAACGTGGTGCCAGGCGAGCTGACCGCGCTGTTCAACTTCCGCTTCTCCACCGAATCCACGGTCGAAGGCCTCCAGGCGCGTGTGGCGGCGATCCTCGACAAGCATCAGCTGGATTGGAGCATCGACTGGGCATTGTCGGGCCTGCCCTTCCTGACCGAACCGGGTGAGCTGCTCGACGCGGTGTCTTCGAGCATCAAGGCCGTCACCGGCCGCGAGACCCAGCCGTCGACCAGCGGCGGCACCTCCGACGGCCGCTTCATCGCCACCATGGGCACTCAAGTGGTCGAGCTGGGCCCGGTCAATGCGACCATCCACCAGGTAGACGAACGCATCCTGGCCAGTGACCTCGACCTGCTGACCGAAATCTACTACCAGACCCTGGTACGGTTGCTCGCCTGATGCTCGCCTGCCCCCTCTGCCAGGCTGCCTTGACACGGCTCGACAACGGCGTCGCGTGCCCCGCCGGGCACCGCTTCGACCGCGCCCGTCAAGGCTACCTGAACCTGCTGCCGGTGCAGCACAAGAACAGCCGCGACCCAGGCGACAACCAGGCGATGGTCCAAGCCCGACGCGACTTCCTCGACGCCGGCCACTACGCGCCGGTCGCGCGACGCCTGGCTGAACTGGCCGCCGAACGCCATCCTGGCGCCTGGCTCGACATCGGTTGCGGCGAAGGCTATTACACCGCGCAGATCGCCCAGGCGTTGCCGCAGGCCCAAGGCTATGCGCTGGATATCTCCCGCGAGGCCGTCAAGCGCGCCTGCCGTCGCGCCCCCCAGGTGACCTGGATGGTCGCGAGCATGGCCCGCGTGCCTCTGCTCGATGCCAGCTGCCAGTTCATCGCCAGCGTGTTCAGTCCACTGGACTGGCAGGAGGCCAAGCGCCTGCTCAGCCCCGGTGGCGGTCTGATGCGGGTGGGACCGACCAGCGGCCACCTGATGGAGCTGCGCCAGGTGCTCTACGATGAAGTACGCCCTTACACCGATGATAAACACTTGGCCTTGGTCCCGGACGGCATGCATCACGCCCATGGCGAAGTGCTGGAGTTTCGCCTGAGCCTGGTCGAGCCCAAGGCCCGCGCCGACCTGCTGGCCATGACCCCCCATGGCTGGCGCGCCAGCGCCGAAAGACGCGCGCGGGTGATTGAGCAGCCCGAGCCGTTCGACGTGACGGTTTCCATGCGTTATGACTATTTCGTGCGCCAAGACTGAGCACACCCGGAGCCTTTTTATGCGCCAACCCGATATCGAGATCTACCTCAAGGACACCGACGTCGACCACAAGCAAGTGGCCGAATGGCTCAGCCAGGCACTGGGCGCTTGCAGCGAATGGCAGCAACGTGGCCAGACCTGGAAATGCATGGCCGGTAACATTCCGGTCACCTGGGTACCCAAGGCTGTGGGGAAATGGAACAGCCTGTTCCTCGAAAGCGACCAGACACCATGGGACGACGACATCGCCTGTGCTCGCGCCGCCTATGCGGCACTGGGCGTTGAAGTGCGCTGCGCGCCGGGCAGTTGGGCCGAGGAAGATGGTGAAGAAGATGCCGATCGCTGGATCCGCATCAGCGCCGACGGTGAACAGGAAATCACCTGGCGCACCCACTGACGTTTCTGGCGACAAGCTGCAAGCTCCACGGACAGCTTGCAGCTTGAAGCTTATCGCTTCAGACGGCGGTCACAGACCGACGACGTCCTCAGCCTGCAGGCCTTTCTGGCCCTGCACGAGTGCATATTCCACTTGCTGTCCCTCGACCAGGGTGCGATGCCCCTCACCGCGGATAGCACGATAGTGGACGAAGACATCCGCACCACCTTCGCGCTGAATGAAGCCATAACCCTTGGCATCGTTGAACCACTTCACATTCCCAGTCTCACGAGACGACATCTGAACTACTCCGGATTTTTATTTTGAAGATCGCCTTGCAAGCACGAGGTCACCACCTCGTGCCGACGCAGCTCGCAGAAATATCTTGCAAGCAGCGGACCGAGTATATGACACCGAACAAAAAAATTTCATGACTGGGCGTCGAATTGGCGAATTTTGCCGAACTTGCACAGATACGGCAGACTTACTGCCTCGAATGTCACTTAAAAATCTCACCCAGGGCACACACCCATGACCCGTTCCCCCCTGCGCCGAATGATCTTCGGCGCCTTGCGTCGCCTGTTGTACCTGTGGGTGCGCTCCGAGACCATCAACCAGTCGTCCCTGTCCCTCAAGCTCGACCGCAGTCGCCCGGTGTTCTATGCACTGCCTTCGCCCTCGCTGACGGACCTTGCCGTCGTCGATCGCGAATGCACCAAGGCGGGACTGCCACGTCCCGTGCTGCCTGTCACCGTCGGCTCGCTGCAAGAGCCTGCGGCCTTCTTCTACCTGACGCCTGACCCGGACTGGCTCGGCCGCCACGACAAACGCGGCGCGCCTCCGACCCTGGAGCGTCTGGTCGGCGCCGTAAGCCAGCACCCCGAGGAAGATGCGCAGATCATTCCGGTCAGCGTGTTCTGGGGCCAGTCGCCGGCCAGCGAGTCCAGCCCCTGGAAACTGCTGTTCGCCGACAGCTGGGCGGTCACCGGGCGCCTGCGCCGTTTGCTCACCGTGCTGATCCTGGGGCGCAAGACCCGTGTGCAGTTTTCCGCGCCGATCCACCTGCGCGAGCTGGTCCAGCACAACAAAGGCCACGAGCGCACCGTGCGCATGGCCCAGCGCATCATGCGCGTGCATTTTCGCAACCTCAAAACCGCCGTCATCGGCCCGGACATTTCCCACCGGCGCAACCTGGTCAAAGGCTTGGTCCATGACCCGTTGGTGCGCCAGGCGATCAGCGACGAAGCCGAGCGAGAGAAGATTCCCTACGCCAAGGCAGAAGCCCAGGCTCTGCGGTACGGCAACGAAATCGCCTCGGACTACACCTACACGGCGATCCGCTTCCTCGAGGTGGTGCTCAGCTGGTTCTGGAACAAAATCTACGACGGCATCAAGGTCAACCACATCGAGCAGGTTCAAGGCATCGCTCCGGGGCACGAGGTGATCTACGTCCCGTGCCACCGCAGCCATATCGACTACCTGCTGCTGTCGTACCTATTGTTCCGCAACGGCCTCACGCCCCCGCACATCGCCGCCGGCATCAATCTCAACATGCCGGTGATCGGCGGCTTGCTGCGCCGTGGCGGCGCCTTCTTCATGCGCCGGACCTTCAAAGGCAACCCGCTGTACACAGCGGTGTTCAACGAGTACCTGCACACCTTGTTCACCAAGGGCTTCCCGGTGGAGTACTTCGTCGAGGGCGGGCGCTCGCGCACCGGGCGCATGTTGCAGCCGCGCACCGGGATGCTGGCCATCACCTTGCGCAGCTTCCTGCGCTCATCGCGCACGCCGATCGTCTTCGTGCCGGTGTACATCGGCTACGAGCGCGTGCTCGAAGGCCGTACCTACCTGGGCGAGCTGCGCGGGGCGAGCAAGAAGAAGGAGTCGATCTTCGACATCTTCAAGGTCATCGGCGCCCTCAAGCAGCGTTTCGGCCAGGTCTATGTCAACTTCGGTGAACCGATCCGCCTCAACGCCTTCCTCGACCAGCAGCAGCCCGGCTGGCGCGAGCAGGCCCTGGGCCCGCAGTTCCGCCCGGCCTGGCTGAACGAAACCACCACCCGCCTAGGCGAGACCGTGGCCCGCCACCTGAATGAGGCGGCGGCGATCAACCCGGTCAACCTGGTGGCCCTGGCGCTGCTGTCCACCAGCCGACTGGCCCTGGACGAACGCGCCCTGACCCGGGTGCTGGACCTTTACCTGGCCCTGCTCCGCCAGGTGCCCTACTCGCCTCACACCACCCTGCCGGAGGGTGACGGCTCGGCCTTGATCGAGCATGTCAGGGGCATGGACCTGCTCTCGGAGCAAAACGACGCCCTGGGCCGCATCCTTTACCTGGATGAAGCCAATGCGGTGTTGATGACCTACTACCGCAACAATGTCCTGCACATCTTCGCCCTGCCGGCCTTGCTGGCAAGCTTCTTCCTGAGCAGCTCGCGCATGAGCCGCGAACTGGTCGGCCAGTACGTCAGGGCGCTGTATCCCTACCTGCAGGCCGAATTGTTCCTGCGCTGGACACCCGAGCAACTGGACGACGTCATCGACCCGTGGCTCGATGCGCTGGTGGGGCAAGGGCTGCTGCGCCTGGAGAACGGCGTCTACCTGCGCCCGGCCCCCAGTTCGCGGCAGTTCGTGCTGTTGACGCTGCTGGCACGGACCATCACCCAGACGTTGCAGCGCTTCTATATGGCCACGTCCTTGCTGCTCAACAGTGGCCAGAACACCCTGAGCGCCGAGGAGCTGGAAGACCTGTGTGTGATGATGGCCCAGCGCCTCTCGATCTTGCATGGCCTGAACGCCCCGGAGTTCTTCGACAAGACGCTGTTCCGCCATTTCATCCAGACCTTGATCAGCCAGGATGTGCTGCGCCCCGACAGTCAGGGCAAGCTGGGCTATCACGACAAGCTCGCCGAACTGGCCGAGGGCGTGGCCAAGCGTGTGCTGTCGGCCGAGTTGCGCCTTTCGATCCGCCAGGTGGCGCTGCATCGCGATGAATCGGTGGAATTGGCATCGGCCTGAGGCCGAATCAAGTCATGGGGTCGCTGCGCGGCCCTTTCGCGACATAAGGCCGCTCCTACAGCTGCATGGCGGCGCCAACGCTGAATCCTGCGGAAAAATCCGCTAAAGTCCTTGAGGTTGGCCAAAAGCCAACGCCAAGGACTCCGGAGATTCCATGAAAAAACGCTTCATGCTGTGTGGCGTATCCCTGCTCGCAGCCTGCACCAGCAACACCCCCTCCCACCAGGCCAGCCTGGATGGCGAAGTCTTCTATCTGCAGCGCATGGCCCTGCCGCCAGCGGCCACCCTCAGCGTGAGCCTGCAGGATGTCTCGCTGATGGACGCCCCCGCGGTGACCCTGGCCAACCAGGCCGGCCCAGTGAAGGGCAATGTCCCGCTGCCGTTCCACCTCACCTACGACCCTACCCAGATCAAAACCGGCCACCGCTATGCGGTCAGCGCGCGCATCGAACTGGATGGCAAGCTGCTGTTCATCAATACCGAGCACCACGGCGTGAACCTCGACGGCAGTGATCCGCAGCCTGTGCGCATCAAGGTCGACCCGGTGCGCTGAGCCCGCCCTCTCCCAGCTATAAGGAAATACCCAACATGATTCGCACCTCCCTGCGCTTCACCACCCTGTGCGCCGGCCTGCTGCTGTCGGCCAGCGCACTGGCCCTGTCGCTCGGCGACCTGAGTCAGAAAGACGCCACCGGCGGCCTGAAGGACGCCCTGACCCAAGGCGCCCAGATCGCCGTCAAGCAACTGAGCACCCCTGGCGGCTTCAGCAACAACCCGGATGTGCGCATCGAGTTGCCAGGTAACCTCGGCAAGGCCGCCAAGGCCATGAAGATGTTCGGCAAGGGCGAGCAGGTCGAAGCCCTGGAAAACAGCATGAACAAAGCAGCCGAAGCGGCAGTGCCGCAGGCCCAGGCGATCCTGGTCGACGCGGTCAAGAAGATGACCGTGACCGACGCCAAGGATATCTTGAGCGGCGGCCAGGACTCGGCCACCCAGTACCTGAACAAGAGCAGCCGTGAAGAGATCCGCGCCAAGTTCCTGCCGATCGTCAAGCAAGCCACCGACAAGGTTGGCCTGGCGCAGCAGTACAACAACTTCGCTGGCCAGGCCGTGGCCCTGGGCGTGGTGGACGCCAAGAGCGCGAGCATCGAGAACTACGTGACCGAGAAAGCGCTCGATGGCCTGTTCGAGATGATCGGCAAACAGGAGCAGAGCATTCGCCAGAACCCGGCACAGGCCGCGACCAGCCTGGCCAAGAAGGTCTTCGGCGCCCTCTGACCGCGCACTGCAATGTGAGGGCTTAGGGCTGCTCATAGGGATTGCGCCGCGCTAAAGACTTACGCAATCCCTGTGGGCGGGTTACCCGCGAATGGAGGGCAAAGCCCTCCCCCTCGATCTTCAGCCCTTCCTGACCCTGAACCACGCCGCATAGAGCGCCGGCAGGAACAACAGCGTCAGCGCGGTCGCCACGATCAACCCGCCCATGATCGCCACCGCCATCGGCCCGTAGAACACGCTGCGCGACAGCGGGATCATCGCCAGCACCGCCGCCAGGGCCGTGAGCACGATCGGTCGGAAGCGCCGCACTGTGGCTTCGATGATCGCCTGCCAGCGATCCAGCCCCGCCGCGATGTCCTGTTCGATCTGGTCCACGAGGATCACCGAGTTGCGCATGATCATTCCCGCCAGGGCGATGGTGCCGAGCATGGCAACGAAGCCAAAGGGCTGGCGGAACACCAACAGGAACAGGGTCACGCCGATCAGCCCCAAGGGCGCGGTGAGGAACACCATCACCGTGCGCGAGAAACTGCGCAACTGCACCATCAGCAACGTCAGCACCACCACGATGAACAGCGGCATACCCGCGTTCACCGAACGCTGGCCGCGCTCGGAATCCTCCACCGCGCCACCGACTTCCAGCAGGTAACCCTCTGGCAGGGCATCGCGCACCGGTTGCAAGGTCGGCAGGATCTGCTTCACCAGCGTCGCGGGCTGCTCCTTGTCGTAGATGTCGGCGCGCACGGTCACTGTGGGCAGACGGTTGCGGTGCCAGATCACCCCTTCTTCAAAGCCGTATTCCAAGGTCGCCACCTGGGACAGCGCCACGCTCTGGCCATTGTCGGTGGGCAACGCCAGACTGCCGAGGTTGCCCAGCTCGCGGCGTTCCTGGTCGGTGCCGCGCAGCAGGATCTCGATCAGTTCGTTGTCTTCTCGGTACTGGCTGACCGTCGTGCCGGTCAGTGAGCTGCGCAAGAAGTTCGACAGGTGCGCGGTGCTCACCCCCAGGGCGCGGGCACGGTCCTGGTCGATCTCGAGGAACACCGCCTTGCTCGGCTCCTCCCAATCGAGGTGCACGTTCACCACATGGGGATTCTCGCGCACCTTGACCGCCACTTGCCGCGCCAAGGCTCGGACCTTCTCGATATGCTCGCCCGTCACCCGAAACTGCACCGGGTAGCCCACCGGCGGGCCGTTCTCCAGGCGGGTGACCCGCCCCCGCAGCTCAGGGAACTGTGCATCCAGTGTTGCGATCAGCCAGCTGCGCAGGGCTTCCCGCGCTTGCAGGTTCTCGGCCAGGACCACGAACTGGGCAAAGCTCGCCGCAGGCAGTTGCTGGTCCAACGGCAGATAGAATCGCGGCGAACCCGTGCCGATATAGGCCACATAGTTGGCGACGCCTTCCTGTTGCTTGAGCAGCGCCTCCAGGCGCTTGACCTGCTCGGTCGTGTTGGCCAGTGAGGCGCCTTCGGTGAGCTTGAGGTCGACCATCAGCTCAGGCCGCCCCGAAGCCGGGAAGAACTGCTGGGGCACGAAGCGGAACAGCAGGATGCTGCCGACGAAGGCCACCCCCGTCAGCACGATCACCGTCTTGCGCCGACGTACACACCACTCCACCACACGGCGCACGCGCTGGTAGAACGGTGTGCCATACGGGTCCGGGCCATGCCCGCCGTCGGCGTGACGCTTGGCCAGATCTGGCAGCAGACGATCGCCCAGGTAGGGCACGAAGACCACTGCGGCCACCCACGACGTCAGCAAGGCGATGGTCACCACCTGGAAGATCGAACGGGTGTATTCGCCGGTACTGGAGGCCGCCGTGGCGATCGGCAAAAAGCCCGCCGCCGTGATCAAGGTGCCGGTGAGCATCGGAAACGCCGTGCTCGACCAGGCATAGCTCGCGGCCTTGAGCCGGTCGAAGCCCTGCTCCATTTTTATGGCCATCATCTCCACGGCAATGATCGCGTCATCCACCAATAGCCCCAATGCCAGCACCAGTGCCCCGAGAGAGATCTTGTGCAGGCCGATGCCGAAGTAGTGCATCGTGGCGAAGGTCATGGCCAGCACCAGCGGAATGGCCAGGGCCACCACCAGCCCGGTGCGCAGGCCCAGGGAGAAGAAACTCACCAGCAGCACGATGGCCAGGGCCTCGACCAGCACCTGGACGAACTCTCCCACCCCGGCCTTCACCGCGGCAGGCTGATCCGACACCTTGCGCAGTTCCATGCCCGCCGGCAGGTTGCGTGCCAGGCGGGCGAACTCACCCTCCAGGGCCTTGCCCAGCACCAGGATGTCGCCACCGTCCTTCATCGAGACCGCCAGGCCGATGGCATCCTCGCCCATGAAGCGCATGCGAGGCGCAGGTGGGTCGTTGAAGCCGCGATGCACCTCGGCCACATCCCCGATGCGGAACGTACGATCACCCACACGGATCGGGAACTGACGAATCTGCTCGACGCTGTCGAAACGCCCGCTGACGCGCAGTTGCAGCCGCTCGCTCGGGGTCTCGAAGAAGCCTGCGGTGCTCACTGCGTTCTGCTCGCTCAGCGCCTGCTGCACCGCCTGCAACGGCACGCCTAAGGTGGCCAGCTTGAGGTTCGAAAGCTCGATCCAGATCTTTTCGTCCTGCAGGCCGATCAGCTCGACCTTGCCCACGTCCTTGACCCGCTGCAGTTGGATCTGGATTCGGTCGGCGTAGTCCTTGAGCACGGCATAGTCGAAACCTGGGCCTGTCAGTGCATAGATGTTGCCGAAGGTAGTACCGAATTCATCGTTGAAGAACGGCCCCTGAACCTCGGGTGGCAAGGTATGGCGAATGTCCGCGACCTTCTTGCGGATCTGGTACCACAGCTCGGGAATGGCATCGGAGCGCATGGAGTCCCGGGCCATGAACGTCACTTGGGACTCACCTGGGCGCGAGAACGACACGATCCGCTCGTACTCGCCGGTTTCCATCAGTTTCTTCTCGATGCGCTCGGTGACCTGCCGGGACACCTCCTCGGCGGTGGCTCCCGGCCAGATCGTACGGATGACCATGGCCTTGAACGTGAAGGGTGGATCCTCGCTTTGTCCCAGTTTTGTGTAAGACATCACGCCAATAGCGGCCAGGAGGATCATCAGGAACAGCACGATCTGCCGGTTGCGCAAGGCCCAGGCGGAAAGGTTGAAACCCATCGGGACTTACTCCTTGGTCACCAGGTTCACATCACGGTTGGAACGGTCCACGGGCCGGACTTGCTGGCCCTCACGCAACACATGCCCCCCTGCGGCCACCACCCAGTCATCCGCCTCCAGGCCTTCGAGCACCGGCACGCTGTCATCGCCATAGGGGCCCAGGCGCACCACCGCACGCTCGAGGCGGTTGTCCTTGCCGATGCGCCAGACGTAGGCCTGGCCCTGTTCGGCCGTGACCGCCGAAAGCGGTACCGACAGCGGCGCGCGTTCGGCGTGGGCAATGAACACGCGGGCGCTCTGCCCCAGCTCGGCTGGCGTGCTGGAGGTGGTGAAGGCAATCCGTGCGGCGTAGGTGCGCGAGCGCGGGTCGGCCGCCGGAGACAGCTCACGGATGCGCCCCGGATAGCGCGCGTTCGGATGCGACCACAGTTCCACGCTCACCGCTTGCCCCACGCCGAAGCGGGCGAACTGCTGCTCCGGCAGACCGATGAGCACTTCCCGCTCGCCATCGGCGGCCAAAGTGAACACCGTCTGACCAGGCGAGACCACCTGGCCCACTTCAACCTGGCGCTTGGCGATCACCCCCGCCTGGGGTGCACGCAGCACGGCGTACTCGGCCTGGTTGCCGGCGACGTCGAATTCCGCCTTGGCCTGCTTGAGGCGCGCCTGACCTGCCCGGTAGAGGTTCTCGGCGTTGTCATACTGAGAGCGGCTGACCATCTGGCGCTCCAGCAACTTCTGGTAGCGATCGCGCTCGGCCCGTACCAGGGCCAGGTTGGCTTCGGCGGCTGCGAGCTGGGCGCGGTTGGCCTCCAGTTGCAGGCGGACGTCCTGTGGATCGAGCTCGGCCAGCGGCTGGTCGGCCTTGACCCGCTGCCCCTCTTCCACCAGACGCTTGCTCACCTTGCCGCCAATGCGAAAGGCCAGCTCCGGTTCGAAGCGAGCCCGCACCTCGCCGGGATAACTGTCGGCCGAAGCGACTGCTGGCTGAGGCTGGATCACCAGAGCCGGACGCGGCGCCGCAGGGGCTGCGGCCTCCTGACCACAGGCGACCAGCAGTAGCGCCAGGGTAGCGGGTAAAACGATGGGCAAGGCATGACGCAACATGATGGATATCCTTTCGCGAGGCGCGTCTCGAATATTTATACTGGCGAGTATATTAAGTTAGGACCTCGGGGTCGGGAAGCGGGCAGTGCAGAGAAAACGTATCGACGACATGACGCCCGTAGCAGCCGGATGGGCCGCGACCCGTTAAGATGGGGCTCTTTTCATCACGATGCGGATTCCCATGTCCAACGACGCACCCACTGGCCCTGGCCGACCCAAGGACCTGGCCAAGCGCGAGGCCATCCTCGAAGCCGCCAAGACCCTGTTTCTGAGCCTTGGCTATGCCAACACCAGCATGGATGCGGTCGCTGCGGCGGCAGGTGTTTCAAAACTCACGGTCTACAGCCATTTCAACGACAAGCAGACGCTGTTCGGTTCGGCCGTCATGGCGACGTGTCAGACCCAACTGCCTGACCTGATCTTCGAGCTGCCCGAGGACGTGCCGCTGGAACAGGTGCTGCTGAACATCGCGCGGGGGTTCCAGGCGTTGATCAGCAGTGACGAGTCGGTGAAGTTGAGTCGGTTGATCATTGCCCTGGGGAACCAGGACCCTGGGTTCGGCGAATACTTCTGGGAGGCGGGGCCCAAGCGAGTGCTGGCGGGGATGGAAGCACTGCTGCGTGGTGTCGCGCAGCGGGGGTTGTTGGCGATCGACAATCCGTTGCGGGCGGCTGAGCATTTCTTCTGTCTGGTGAAGGGCGCGCCGGATTATCGGTTGCTGCTGGGGTGCGCGCCAGCGTTGAGGGGGGATGAGGCGGAGGCGCATGTGCGGGAGGTGGTTGGGTTGTTCATGCGGGGGTATCGGGTTTAAGGGGTTGGGCTTGGGCTTGGGCTTTCAGGTTGCGTGAATATCCGGTGTTGGTGGTGGCGCCACCGGGAAGTGTCAGATTTTTTGTGTGCGGGCCGGTAACGGCCTGCCGTTAGGCAGGCCCTGATTCTCACCAGGTTGGCCTGATGAATCGATCTCCGTACAGAATCGCAAATTGATTCATCGCGCTTTTCCAATCATGCGCCGCTGAGCCCCAGTTCGCCGTGATGTTTCGCAGCCCCAGCCAGATCAGCTTGGTGGCTGCGTCGTCGTTCGGGAAATGGCCTCGGGTCTTGATGATCTTGCGCAGCTGGGCATTGATACTCTCGATGGCGTTGGTGGTGTAGATCACTTTCCGGATGGCTGGCGGGAAGACAAAGAAGGGAATCACTCGATCCCAGGCGCGTCTCCAGGCCGCAACGACCGTTGGATACTGCTTGCCCCAGGGCCCGTTTTCAAACTCATCCAATGCCTGCTCAGCCGCTTCTGCATTGATAGCCTGGTAAATCGGCTTCAGCGCCTTGGCCAGTGCCCGGCGCTTGTCCCAGGCCGCGAAGTCGAGACTGTTGCGGATCAGGTGCACGATGCACGTCTGCAGCGTCGTCTCTGGAAATACTGCGCTGAGGGCTTCTGGCATGCCTTTGAGGCCATCGGTCACAGCAATCAGTACGTCCTCGACACCACGCGTCTTGAGATCGTTAAAGACCTTCATCCAGAACTTCGCACCTTCGGTGTTTTCGATCCAGATACCCAGAATATCGCGCGTCCCGTCGGGTAGAACGCCCAGTGCCAGGTAAATGGCCTTGTTGCGCACCAGGCCTTCTTCGCGGATCTTTACCCGCAGCGCATCGAAGAAAATGACCGGGTACATCGGCTCCAGCGGCCGCTGCTGCCACGCGCCAATCTCTTCCATGACCTCGTCTGTTACAGAGCTGATGAAATCGGGTGAAACGTCGGTTCCATACTGCTCTGACAGGAAGGCCCGGATCTCTCTGACCGTCATTCCACGGGCGTACATGGCGATGATTTTGTCATCGAATCCGGTGTAACGGCGCTCATGCTTGGGGATCAGAATGGGCGCAAAACTTCCGTCTCGATCGCGAGGGATCTCCAGCCGCAACGGGCCATCCCCGGTCAAAACCGTCTTGCCACTCTTGCCGTTACGCTGGTTGGTTTCATCCTCTGGGCGCTGCGCGCCCGGCGGATAACCTAGGTGGTGGCCAAGCTCGGCATGCAGAGCACGTTCGATCAGGGCCTTCTTGAACGCCGCAGAGGCATCCTCGATAGCTTCTGCGGTCATCAAGCCCTCGCCGAATTGCTCCAGCAGCTCTTTGGGGATTTTGGGCAGGTCACGCAGGGGTTTCTTTTTGGTTGGCATACATGCACCTCTTACTCATGTTATGCCCGAACACAAAATTTCTGACACCCGGCGTTTTTCAAGGTAGTTGTCGCGTCAACCATCCAGCTATGCAGCTTGCTTCTCGTGCTGTTGATCCCGATCAGGGTTCAACAGCACCGTCCCAATTGGCTCCCAGTTACGGGTGCGTCCTGACCATCGCTCTGGATTCCTGCATCGAGCCTGCTCATACAGCTCATGGCGCAGGGCAAGGATTTGCCTATCCTGACCACGATGACGCTCTGCCGGTGTGACGAAGCGGATCCGGCTGTGCCGGTGTTCGTGGTTGTACCAACGGATAAAATCACGCACCCAACATCTTGCAGCATCCAGGGTCTCGAAACCCTTGGCCGGCCATTGCGGACAGTACTTCAGCGTTCTAAAAAGAGCCTCCGAATACGGATTGTCATTGCTGACACGCGGCCTGCCCCTCGATGGCGTAATGCCTAACTCATACATCTTGCTCAGCAAAGTGGTCGACTTCATTGGCGCGCCGTTGTCCGAGTGCAGTACCAAGGGCTCTCTCAGGCATTGTTCGCTGATCACGCTCCTTTGCAGCAACACTGCGGCCTTGGCGCCGTCCTCATCCTCATGCACCTCCCAGCCGACGCTCTTGCGGCTGTAAATATCCTCGATCAGGTACAGGTAGTAGTACTTTCCACGCACCGAAGACGGCAGGTACGTGATATCCCACGACCACACACGATTCGGCGCATGAGCCGCATGCGTTGTTGGCTCGGCATTACGTCCAGGGCGCTGAGCGCGTCCTCGGTGCTGCCTCTGCCCGGCAGCTCGAAGCACACGATAGAACGTTGACTCCGAGCCTACGTAGATCTGCCTATCGGCCAGCCTCGGCACGATCTGGCTGGGTGGCAAGTGAGCATATTCGGCGCTGTTGCACAGGTTGAGAATTACTTTCCGTTCATGCTCGTCCAGCGCATTGGCCGGGGCTGCACGAGCGGTGGTAGTGCGAGCATCCGCCAGTATTTCCTGGGTTTCAGTCCAGCGCTGCAACGTTCTGAGCGTCAATCCAACTTCTTGGCACGCCACCGATTTTCGAGCGCCGGCATTGATCGCTTCTGTCAGCCACGCCACTAGCAGTTGCCGTTCCGGCAGAGCGGTCAATTGTCCTCGTCGTCTACTCCCCAGTAGTCGTTGAGCTTTTTTCGCAGCACCAGTAACGCGGCTGTTTCAGCCAGCGCCTTATCCTTGCGGCGCAGTTCGCGCTCAAGCTGCTTGATGCGTTTCTGATCTTGGCGGGCCTGCTCCCGATCGACCTTGGGCTGCGCTTTTTGAGAGGCCATCCCACTCAGGAAGGCTTGCCGCCAGGCAGCAATCTGCTCGGGATATAAGCCTTTGCGGCGGCAGTATTCACCCAGTTCAATCTCGGACAAGCTGGCACATTCGGCGACAGCCGCGAATTTCATTTCTGCCGACCAACTCTCGGTCGGGTGTTTGGGATCGGTCACCACCACACATCCTTCGGCACTGGCTCGTTTGCGCCAGGTATACAGCGACATTTCAGTAACGCCCTCGCGCCTGGCGACTTCGGCCATCGTCAGGTTGAGTGGAGGGCCCAGCATCTTGAGCAGTTCGGTTTTGCGCTCAGAGGAATAGTACGGCACAACGGCTCTCTTGCCGCCCCCGGGGTATGGTTTCAGGTAAGTCTGGTGAGGCGACAACTATCCTGACACCGGGGGCACCCTCCGCCACCGGGCTTTTCGCCTTTACGGCGACCTACTTTTGCTCTTCTTCCCTCCATGTCAGGATAGTTGTCGCCCGTCTCATTCGATGGAGGGCGTAGGACTGTCTCATGAAACAACGCCGTTATACCGCTGAGGAGAAAGCCTGGGCGTTGCAGCAAATGTCGGCGCCTTTCAGCCGTCCGGTCACAGAGTTGGCTAAGCAAACAGGCATTACTACTGTCACACTTCGGGCTTGGCGTAATGAAGCCAAGACCCAGGGAGTGCAAATGGCAGGAACAGGTAAACGCAATGGGCGCTGGAGCAGCGCTGACAAGTTCAGAGCTGTGCTTCAGACGGCTGCAATGAGCGAAGCAGAGATTTCAGAATACTGCCGAAGTGCAGGAATTCTGCCGTCGGATCTGGTGCTGTGGCGTACAGCTTGTGAGCAGGCGAATACTCCAACCCAGCAAGAACCCGTCAAAGATATCGCGTCGGTCAAGCGTATCGAGCAACTGGAGCGTGAGTTACGGCGTAAAGAAGCGGCTTTGGCAGAAACGGCGGCGTTGTTGGTACTGCGAAAAAAGGCCGATGCGATCTGGGGCAAGGACGAGGACGAATGACCAGTGCTGCAGATCGCACAACTGCCCTTCAGTTGATTGACGCCGCTGTAAGAGCAGGCGCTCGTCAAAGTGCTGCCTGTGAAGAGTTGGGACTCACTGAGCGCACGGTGCAACGATGGCGCCATCAACCTGAAGATGGGCGGCCTGGCGCAGCCCGCCCTGAGCCAGCCAACAAGCTCAGCGAACGTGAGCGCTTGGCCCTTTTGGATGCAGCCAATCGCCCTGATTGCGCCGACCTCACACCGCATGAAATCGTGCCGAAGTTGGCAGATGAAGGCCTCTACCTAGCCTCGGAATCGACATTTTATCGAGTGCTCAAGTCAGCGGGCCAAGCACACAGGCGTGGGCGTAGTCGAAGACCAAAGGCCAGACCACTCACGACCCATAGGGCGAGTGGGCCCAATCAGGTTTGGTGTTGGGACATCACTTGGTTACCGAGTACTATCAAAGGACGTTTTTTCTATTGGTATATGGTCAAAGATATCTACAGCCGCAAGCTGGTCATGAATGAAGTACACGAGGCAGAAAGTGCTGAACATGCCAGTATCCTGCTGGAGCGCGCCTGCCTACGTGAAGGGATTCGCCCGGATACATTAGTGCTTCATTCAGACAATGGCAGTGCGATGAAGGGCGCGACAATGCTCGCTGCGCTACGTGACCTTGGTGTTCTGCCATCTTTCAGCCGCCCGCGGGTCAGCAACGACAACGCCTATGCCGAGGCTCTATTTCGAACAGCTAAGTACTGCTCACGGTGGCCCAGCGTGCCTTTTGGATCGCTCGATGAAGCTCGTATGTGGGTAATGCGGTTTGCTGCCTGGTACAACAATGAACATCGCCATAGCGCGCTCAAATATGTCACCCCCTCGCAGCGACATCATGGTCAAGATGGCGCTTCGCTGAGGCAGCGTGAACAGTTATACGAAGCAGCGCGGCGTCAGAATCCAGGACGATGGGCCCGAGATGTCCGTAACTGGAAATTGCCTAACCATGTGTACTTGAATCGCGAGCGAGATCCAGAGCAAAAGCGCACCGGTTAAACCAGGCACGACAACTACCTTGACGCGCACCGTCTTGGGCAAAAGTAGGCAAAAACCGCTGGCTCCCACATCCGGCCCGGCGCTTCGCTCCGGGTTCCCTCGCTGCGGTGCCTTACGGGGCCTCGCGGCCTCCGGCTGGCTGGGCCAGCCTCCATCTCGCGACTTCGGCTACCGCCGAAGGGCGCTGCGCGCCTGCCCCTCCAGACACCTCCACTCGGCCTCCTGAGGTCGCGATTGGTGGTGTCTGAACCATCTCGTATCAACGGCAACGGCAAACAAGCTAATTGTTTGTCGGCAGTTCCGGCCTATTCGCGGGTAAACCCGCAGGTACAGCGCCGTTTTCAAGGACAGCGGTGAGCCTGTGGGAGCGGCGGTTCGGCGCTCCGATTTACCCGCGAATGGGCCAAAAAGGTCACCAAAAAAACTACTGAATAAAACAATGCAAGCCCAGGCGCCGCCCGTAACTTGCGCCCCATCAGCAGGCCGAGCGGAGGTGTCTGGAGGGGCAGGCGCGTAGCGCCCTTCGGCGGTAGCCGAAGTCGCGAGATGGAGGCTGGCGCAGCCAGCCGGAAGCCGCGAGGCCCCGTAAGGCACCGCAGCGAGGGAACCCGGTGCGAAGCGCCGGGCCGTATGCGGGGGGCGCAGCGGCTTTGGTTACTTTGGCCAAGACCAAAGTGACCCGCCGTAAGGGCGGAAAGGTGAATCAGCGTCGACAAATCAAACGGATAAGCCCACAAACCTCAAAACCACAACCCAGCCCCAAACCTAATCAAACCTTGAGCGCCTTCTTGGGATAAATGTCATACCGACTCGATTTCCCCTCCAGACTGTGGCTCGGCTTGGGCCCATCGATAATGGGCGCTTTGCGCGGTCGCTTGACCACCACGCGGTGTGAAGCCAACGCCAACGCTGCCTCCAGCAACGCCGGCGCATCCAGGTCATCGCCGACCAAGGGCCGGAACACCCGCATTTCCTTCTTCACCAGCGCGCTCTTGTCACGATGCGGGAACATCGGATCCAGGTAGATCACCTGCGGTGGCTCTCCTTCCCACCCCCGCATGCGCTCGATGGCATTGCCGGTCAGCAGACGCATGCGTTCGACGATCGCGCCTACTTCTTCATCCCCGCGCGCCCGCGCCAGTCCATCTTCGAGCAAGGCAGCAATCAACGGCTGGCGCTCGATCAGGGTCATCTGGCAACCCAGGCTGGCCAGCACGAACGCATCCTTGCCCAACCCTGCAGTGGCATCGAGCACCTGGGGGCGTACGCCTTGGGCGATGCCGACAGCCTTGGCGATCATCTGCCCGTTACCCCCACCATAGAGTCGTCGATGCGCCGCCTGTCCTTCGACGAAGTCGACCCGTACGGGGCCCGGCGCCTGCGGCCCCAACTGCTGGATCTGCAACCCATCTGGCCCGACCTGCACGGCGAACCCCGCCTCATCATCCACAAGCGGCATACCCAGGCGCTCGGCCCACGCCTCTGCCTGGGCCTGGAACTCAGCCGACAACGCCTCGACTCTGATACCCATGCCCTGCTCTAACTCCACCATCGGTTCCCGCACTCGAAAAAATTAATGAAATCCCGGCCACCGCCGATACACGCAGTATCCGCTATTCTGCCAGAGCACAACGCGCGCGACTGCCATGTCAGAAACCCTTCCCATCGGCTTGACCTACCTGTCGCCTGTCGGCAACTACGGTCGACAGAACACCCAGGCACTCGGGGGCGTCAGCCACCTGTGGCAGGATTTCTTCGCCCGCGCGTTGGCCGAACAGCAAGGGACAGAGTCGGACCCGGTCAGCCAGGCCATTGCCCAGCAGATCGACAAGGACAGCGGTGAGCCGCTTGGGGGCGTGCGCACCTTGGCGCAGATCCACGTCCAGCGTAGCTGCGATGTCCATGACAGCGAGATCAAACCGCCCGAGCCGCTGTTCCTGCCCAAGGCGGAGTTCGAGACAGAGCTGCTGGAAAACGCACCCGAGCCCTTCAGCACCGCCGAACTGATCGAACAACAGCGCCAGCTCGACTTGAGCAACAGCTGGTTGCGTCCAGTGGTCATGAACCAGGGCCATCCGCAGCCCGAACCTGGCCCGGCTCCCTCGCCACGGGCGTTGTTCCTGCCCATCGCAGAGTTCGAAACGGACCTCCTGGACAAGGCCCCCGAACCCTACGACGAACCCACCCTGGCCAAGCAGCAGAACGACCTGGAGTTCGACCTGCACTGGGCGCGCCCGGTGGTGCTGAACAACGTGCGCACGTACGCCTGAGTTCAGCGACAGACCTGCCAGAACCCCATATCCAGATGAAAGTGGTTGTGGTGCGCCGCGTTGTAGTCCGGCCCCAGCACCGTACTGAAGCTATCGCAGGCCGCTTCATGGACCTCCCGTAGAAACGCCGCTTTCTGCCCACTGCCCTGCCAATCCTGCGCCAACACGATGTGTCGCCCATCCTTGAGACGAAAACCCGTGATGTCCAATGCGTTGGCGCTGGCATGCTGGCTGAGCCGCCCCTGCTTGCGGTGATAGACATTGCGGCAGGCAAAGCTGCCCAAATGCTCGACCTGGGCCACGGGCTGGCCGAAAAAACGCTGCGCCGCAGGCTGCAGGCCATGGTTTTCGAATAGCGCATAGGCCACCGCCAATGGGCAGGACGCCAGGAAGCTGCTGCTCAGACGCGCCTCGCCCGCTTCGATACGCCATACGTTGCGCAGCGGGCAGTTAGCGGTGGGGGCGCTGTCTGCCTGTGGGCGATAGCGCAAGGCCGACGTCTGCAAGGCCTCCTGACACAAACCAGGGTTTTTTCTTAGACGCGCGAGCTTGTATGGCGTCAACAGGTTGGGTGGCTGGCGCACGTCCAGCACCGCCCAAGGGTTCCACGCGGCAGGTGAGCGCCAGCCCAGGTACCAGGCCAAACCCGCCATCAGCAGCAGGCAGGCACTGGAAAGGACGGCAACACGCATGGCGGCTCAGCGACGGAACAAGTCGTTGAGCGCGGCGAACGGCATGGCCTGCGCGCTGTAGTCGAACGTACCTTGATCGCGGATCTCCAGTGCCGCCCGCTGAAACGCGCCCAAGGCGGCACGCGCGAGCGAGGACCCTACGCTGATGCGTTTCACGCCCAGATCCTGCAACTGATTAACACTCAGCGGGACACCCGCCAGGCCCATCAGTACATTGACAGGCTTGGGCGCGACCGCCTGCACCACCGCGCGGATTTCATCGACATTGCGAAGGCCGGGGGCATACAGCACATCCGCCCCGGCCTCGGCATAGGCCTGAAGGCGGCGGATGGTGTCATCCAGATCCAGACGGCCATGCAACAGGTTTTCCGCGCGGGCACAGAGGGTGAAGGGAAAGGGCAATGCACGGGCTGCCTGCACCGCAGCGCGCACGCGCTCCACGGACAGGCCGAAGTCATAGATGGGGGCATCGGGGCGGCCGCTGGCGTCTTCGATCGAACCACCCACCAGCCCTGCCTCGGCCGCCCGCCGGATCGTCTCGGCGCACGCCTGCGGCAGATCTCCGAAGCCGTTCTCAAGGTCCGCGGCCACGGGCAATGGCGTGGCGTCGACGATCGACTGGGCATTGCCCAGGGTTTCCTCCAGGCTCAAGGCTCCTTCGGCATCCGGCCGCCCCAAGCTGAACGCGAAACCTGCGCTGGTGGTGGCCAGGGCCTCGAATCCCAGGCTTGCCAGCAGTCGGGCGGAACCTGCGTCCCAGGGATTGGGAATGACGAAAGCGCCCTCACGCTCATGCAAGGCCTTGAAGGCTTCGGCTCGCAGGGTTTGCACATCCATGATCACAACCTCCGGCAGCTGGTCAGGAGTCGTCAGAGTAGACCCAGTTGTTCGACCTCGGGCGCACGCGGCAATTCCCGCAAGGGAGCAAGACCCGGCAAACGCGCCATCAGACGCTCATGAAAACGCTGGGCCAGGGCTGCGGCCTGAAGGTTGTCAGCGGTATGCAAAAAGACATAAGGGCTGCGCCCTTCTTCGATCCAGTCGCCGACCTTTTCCACCCAGGGCGTAAGAAAGGTCTCGTTGGCCTCCAGCAGCGGATGCCCGATGAACCGTACCTGAGGGTGCTGGCTGAAAGCAGCCGGGCGTGGCGGAACCCGCGGTTTCTTGGACTGGGCATGCAATACGCCCGGCTCGCGCGAGGTGCAACTGAACAGCGCCCGGGGGTCCAGGCAGATGCGTTCGACCCCCCGCTCCCGCAACAGTCGATTGAGCAGGCGCTCCTCTTCTCCACGGGCGAAAAACGCCTCGTTGCGCACCTCGACCGCCACCGGCACGCCGATCTGATCGAGAAACTGACACAACTCACCGACCCGCGAAGGGCCGAACTGGGCCGATAGCTGCAACCAGTAAGGCGAAACACGCTCGCCTAACGGCGCCATCAGGCGAGTGAACGCAAGCGCGGACTCCAGGTGCTCACGCAGGTCACCCTCATGGCTCACATCACCCGGAAATTTGGCAGTGAAGCGAAAATGCACGGGCATGACCTGCGCCCAGCGCTCCACTGTGGCAGGCGCGGGACGGGCATAGAAGGTGGTGTTGCCTTCGACGGCATTGAATACCTGACTGTAAAGGCCAAGGAATTCAGCAGGACGGGCGTCAGCGGGATAAAGGTAGTCGCGCCAGGCGTTTTCGCTCCAGGACGGACAACCGAGAAAATAAGGCAGGGGCGATGGATTCATCCATCAAATGTACAGGTCCAGCCCTAGCACTTCCATCTCCCAGTCGGTGAAGCCAGCGGTGGCCAGGTAGCTGGCCAGGGCGGTTGCGGTGCGCCGATCACGGGCACGGGGGAAGATCAGATCCTGCTGGCGGGCCGGCAGACCACCGGAACGGCGGTTGGTGCGAACCTCCTGGGGGACTTCGACGTCTTCGACCAGTTCGGCATCGTCGATGTTCTCGTCGCGCACCGGTGCCTTGCGCGTGGTGCGCTTGATCGGATAGGACTGCGAAGAGAAACCGTCGATACGCATGGACAAAGTACTCAGGATCAATGATGGCAATTTAGCAGCATCAGAGATCCCTTGCTAATGCCCAATTGATAACTGGACCACAGTTCGCACAAAAGGTTGCAGCGTCGCCACCTCGGCCGACGAGAGGTTTCAGCGCGCCTTGGGTGTCGCTACATTATCGCGCAGATACACAGGTTGCGCCTGCTCAGCGGGAATCGCCCCCCCGCGTGCCCAGGCGAAACGGGCCAATTCGAGGATATCCAGGGCATTGGGCAGCAGGCTGGCGTCGCTTGCGTTCACCGGCACCGCCAGACGCTCGCCATAACCCCATCCGGTGCCGGCGCCGAACCACTCCTCGGTACTGGCATCTGGCAGTTGTACGCGCTCCGGCGGCAGCACTGCCTCACGTCCGACCAGACGCATCTCACCTTCGTGCGCCTCGTAGCAGCCCCAGTACACCTCGTCCATGCGGGCATCGATGGCGGCGGCGACATGCTGCACGCCGCGTTCGCGCAACGCGCCCTGGGCCAGTGCGGCCAGGTTGGAGACCGGCAGCACCGGGCGCTCGAGGGCAAAGGCCAGGCCCTGGACCACACCGATAGCGATCCGTACCCCGGTGAACGCCCCTGGGCCACGACCGAACGCAATGGCCTCCACGTCGCTGAGCGCAACGCCCGACTCGGCCAGCAACTGCTTGATCATCGGCAGCAGCTTTTGCGCGTGCATGCGCGGGATCACCTCGTAATGGCTGGTCACCTTGCCGTCATGCAGCAGAGCGACGGAACAGGCTTCGGTAGCGGTATCCAGGGCCAGCAGGGTGGTCATCGAACAGGGTATCCAGGCAGCGGGGAAAAGAGCGGCAGTATAAACGACAACGGCCCGCAAGCGGGCCGTCGTGACGCACGGAGGTGGATCAGCTCAGGGCTGCCAGCACCTTGGCGGTGATCGCCTCGACCGAGCCGACACCTTCGATGTGGCTGTACTTCGGCTTGCCGTTGTTGGTGGCCGAGAGCTTCTGGTAGAAGTCCACCAGCGGCTTGGTCTGGCTGTGGTACACCGACAGACGATGACGCACGGTTTCTTCCTTGTCGTCATCACGCTGGATCAGGTCTTCACCGGTGACGTCGTCCTTGCCTTCCACTTTCGGCGGGTTGTGCTGAATGTGGTAGGTGCGGCCCGAGGCCAGGTGCACACGGCGACCGGCCATGCGGCCGACGATCTCTTCGTCATCAACGGCGATCTCGATCACAGCGTCGATGTCGACACCTGCGGCGACCATGGCTTCGGCCTGGGGAATGGTGCGCGGGAAGCCGTCGAACAGGCAGCCCTTGGCGCAGTCCGGCTGGGCGATGCGCTCCTTGACCAGGCTGATGATCAGCTCGTCGGAAACCAGCTGGCCGGCGTCCATGACTTTCTTGAGTTCCAGGCCCAGCGGGGTGCCGGCCTTGACGGCGGCACGCAGCATGTCACCGGTGGAGATCTGTGGAATACCGAACTTCTCGGTGATGAACTTTGCCTGAGTACCTTTACCGGCCCCGGGAGCTCCCAGCAGAATTACGCGCATCTTGTGCTCCTCATATTTTTCTATGTAAATCAACGGATTCGGCGCAGAAGGCCAACTCCGAAAAATCGGGTGAGACCGAAAATCGGTCAAAAGGCTGCTCAAGATACACAGCGCCCGGCAACCAGACAAGCGTCCCAAAGTTGCAGGAAATCGCCACTTGGACCCGTTTCAAGGCGCGGTTGCGCTCGGCGCAACCTGCCTGCGCAACCTCGGCCAAGGGGCCTGCGCCGCCCGGCCAAGGTCAGCCACCGGACGCCTCAACCGGTGTTGCGAAGGCCCGCAGCGATACCCGCCACCGTGACCAGCAGGGCCTGCTCCAATGGGCTGTCCAGAGCGGCTTCACGACTGCGCGAGCGCGCCAGCAACTCGGCCTGCAGGCGGTGCAACGGGTCCAGGTAGGTGTTACGCAGGCTGATGAACTCCAGGGTCTCAGGGCTGTGTGCGAGTAGCACCGATTGACCGGTCAGCCCCAGCACCACCTGGCACGACTGCGACAATAGGTCGCGCAGATGCGCCCCCAGGGAAAGCAAGTGCGGTTGCACCAGACGTTCGTCGTAGGCCTTGGCGATCTCGGCATCGGCCTTGGCCAGCACCATTTCCAGCATGTCGATGCGGGTGCGGAAGAATGGCCACTGTTCACGCATCTGCCCCAACAACTCGCCCTGGCCGCGCGCCAGGGCGTTGCTCAGGGCTGTCTCCCAACCCAACCAGGCTGGCAGCATCAGGCGGGTCTGGGTCCAACCGAAAATCCACGGAATGGCGCGTAGACTCTCGATGCCGCCAGCGCGGCGCTTGGCCGGGCGGCTGCCCAGCGGCAGACGTCCGAGTTCCTGCTCCGGCGTGGACTGGCGGAAATACTCGACGAAGTCGGGGTTCTCCCGCACCACAGCGCGGTACGCCTTGACGCCGTCGGCGGCAAGCTGGTCCATCAACGCGCGCCAGGCGGGCTGCGGGGGTGGTGGCGGCAGCAAGGTCGCTTCGAGCACCGCAGCCAGGTACAGGTTGAGGTTCTGCTCGGCGATACCCGGCAGACCGAACTTGAAGCGGATCATCTCGCCCTGTTCGGTGGTACGGAACCGCCCGCCCACCGACCCGGGCGGCTGCGACAGAATCGCCGCATGGGCCGGGCCACCGCCACGGCCGACCGTGCCGCCACGGCCATGGAACAGCAGCAATTCGACCTGGTGCTCGCGGCAGATGCGCACGAGGTTTTCCTGGGCCCGGTACTGGGCCCAGGCCGCAGCGGTGGTGCCCGCATCCTTGGCCGAGTCGGAATAACCGATCATCACCTCCTGGGGCCCATGCAAACTGGCACGATAGCCGGGCAGTCCAAGCAGGCGCTCCATTACCGGCCCTGCGTTGTCCAGATCGGCGAGGGTCTCGAACAACGGCACCACGCGCATGGGCCGAGTCAGGCCGGCTTCCTTGAGCAGCAACTGCACCGCCAGCACGTCGGATGCGGCCCCGGCCATGGAGATGACATAGGACCCCAGCGAGGCCGCTGGAGCGGCGGCGATCTCGCGGCAAGTGGCGAGCACCTCGGCGGTCTGCGCATCAGGCTTGAAGTGCGCGGGCAACAATGGCCTGCGGTTTTTCAGCTCCGCCTGGAGGAACGCGATGCGCTGCTCCTCGTCCCAGTCGGCATAGCGTCCCAGGCCCAGGTAATCGGTGATTTCGGTCAGCGCATCGCGATGCCGAGCGGCATCCTGGCGCACGTCCAGGCGCACCAGGAACAAGCCGAAGGTCACGGCCCGGCGCAGGGTGTCGAGCAGCGGGCCATCGGCAATGACGCCCATGCCGCATTCATGCAGGGACTGGTAGCACAGCTCAAGCGGCTCGATCAGCTCGCGGTTGCTGACCAACACGTCGGGCCCGGGTGTCTGGGCGCTGGTGAGCGCAGCGTGGGCCCAAGCGCGGGTGGCGCGCAGGCGTTCCCGCAATTGCTTGAGCACAGCGCGATAGGGTTCGGCACTGTCGCCTATGTGCTCGCGCAGCGCACTGCTGGCCTGCTGCATCGACAGCTCGGCCGCCAGGTAGTCGATGTCGCGCAGGAACAGGTCTGCCGCCATCCAACGGGCCAGCAACAAGACCTCGCGGGTCACCGTCGCAGTGACATTGGGGTTGCCATCACGGTCACCGCCCATCCAGGAGGCGAAACGGACCGGCGCGGACTCCAGCGGCAGGCGCAGGCCGGTCGCGTCGAACAACGCGTGATCGACCTTGCGCAAGTGGTTGGGAATCGCCTGCCACAGGGAATGCTCGATCACCGCGAAGCCCCACTTGGCCTCATCCACCGGGGTTGGCCGGGTGCGACGGATTTCCTCGGTATGCCAGGCCTCGGCGATCAGGCGACGTAGGCGCTCACGCACCTGTTGGCGCTCGGCGGGTGTCAGGTCGCGGTGATCCTGCGCCGCCAGTTGTGCGGCAATGGCATCGTATTTCTGGATCAGCGTGCGGCGGGCCACCTCGGTGGGGTGGGCGGTCAGCACCAGCTGGATATCCAGCTTGGCCAACTGCCTGGCCAGGGCGTCGTTTGAATGGCCGGCCTGCTTCAGGCGGGCCAGCAACTCCGGCAACACCTGCGCTTCGAACGGTTCGGGTTGGCCAGCATCGCGGCGGCGGATCAACTGGTATTGCTCGGCGATGTTGGCCAGGTTGAGAAATTGGTTGAAGGCCCGGGCCACCGGCAGCAGGTCGTCATCGGCAAGGTCGCCCAGGGTCGAGCTCAGTTGCTCGGCAGCGCCGCGGCGGTCGGCCTTGGCACTGTGACGGATGTCCTCGATCTTCTGCAAGAACGCCTCGCCATGCTGCTGGCGAATGGTCTCGCCCAGCAGTTCCCCCAACAGATGGACATCCTCACGCAAGCGTACATCGATATCGGTCATCGGCCTTCTCTCCGGCGCGGCTCACCGCGCATCCGCTCAGGAACATTGCCCAAGAGTGCCCATGGCAAGGCCGTACTGGCAAGCCGGTTCGGCACCGAGCAACTAAAGTGAATGCAAGGCATCCGAAGTCATGCCGACTTCGGATTTCGAGCGAGGAGTTTTCCATGGACACTTTCAGGCACATGTTGGACAACTGGGAATCCAAGGCCCGCGAGCGCTGCGAACGCGTCGAGTACACCCTTACCTTGCACAAACAGGACCTGGTCAAGATCAAGGCATTCGCGCAGGCCTACGGGCTGGATGAAGCCTTCGTCACGGAGAGTTTGCTGCAATCGGCCATAAAGGAAGCGGAAAAGGCCATCCCCTATGTCAAAGGCTCGCAAGTGATCCGCGTCGAGGAAGGCGAGGAGATCTACGCCGATATCGGCAAGACACCGGCCTATGTCCAGGCCGAGCAGGCCTTGTCGAAGAACCTGACGGGTTGTTCATGACAGCCCGCAGTTGCAGGGGCGCTGAGTCTGTACGCTCATCGCCCCGCCCGCCCCGTCTTGCTGCCTGACGGTCAAAGCCCGAAACGGGCAGTTATGAAGGTCTTGAGCTTGTCTTCACGCGCACGGATGAAGTCCTTGATCGCTTCGAGATCATCCCAGTCGCACGCCAACTCATTCAATTCGTTCTGGGACATCAAAGGCGCCTGCTGGTAGTCGATTGCCTTCTCGCTTCCGTCTTTTCTCCCCTTGCTGGAGTTGGATGCAGCATGGTCGATGACCAGATTGCCGACACTGTTCAGGTAGCGCTCCCTGAAGTCGTCATCGAAACTGACGTTCTGGACCTCTCGGGCCGTGACATGCTCGATGCTGAGTTTCTCGCGGGTGTCCTTGGAGGCATAGACACGACTGGACAGCACCGGGAAGCCCTTGGCCTGGCGTAGATGATTTTCATAGGAGAACAACAGGTAGCGGACGATATTCTTGTCCAGCCAGTCGTAATAATTTTCGTAGTTCAGGGCCTCCTGGGCGCGTCCATTCACATTCCACCAGTTCTCTGAAACGAAGGTTTCGATCTTCGCGATCACATCCTCGCCGTTACGCAGGCAGGTGTATTGGTAACTCTCGCCATTGCTGCGCAGGCGCGCCAGTGCGGAACGGAAAGCAAAGGCATTGATGGCCCGGACCACACGGGGAAAGGCCTCCCGTCGCTCGCTCAGCACCCTCATCAACGTCGGATAGAACGGTGCCACCCGGCCAATCATGTAGGTCTGGGCCAAATCCTGGTCGACATGTCGACGGTCCCGGATCTGGACAAACAACTCGAAACTCTGCCTCAGGCGGGCGGGGAAGTCTCGAATCTGCGCTCGGGCGACCTCGCGCTCGGCGGGATCACTTACCAAGCGCAGGATCTTGTCCTTGATGTAGGCCTTGGGTTTTTCCGCGAACTCGCTCGGATATGGCTCGAAGGCCAGTACGTGATATCGCAGCACGTCCCGGTCATTGATGCGGTGGGATTCGATCAAGCGGTAGATCTGCGCAAAATCCTCCTGGATCGCGCCGATCACTTGTTCGGGATGGTCGTAAACGATACCGGCGTTGTACATCAGAAAGCTCTTGATCGACTCAAGGTCCGTCAGGCGTCGTCCCCGGTCGTTCAACAGCTCGAATATCTGCGTCGCCGTGCTGATTTTGTCCACCACATAGAGCAGGACGTCTGCATTCACGACGGTGCTATAGATTCGCTCAAGTTGAGCGAGTCCGCAGTCGGCCAACTGCTCTTCGAAGTAGCAGCGAGCATCGAGCAACAAGCGCTGCGAATGGGTGACCAGCGTGATGTCCTGTACCGAGCAGAGCCGCTCGCCCAGGACGGTACCGTGCAGGAATGTATTGCCTTCGTTGGCCGACTCCAGTTTGAAGATGTCGCCATCACGCACGTAGATCCGTCGTGTGCGTTCCGAGACCTGTATCGATCCAAGCTCTGCAAGCCGACGTAGCAGCACATGCATGAAGATCACAAGTGTCGTTAGTCTCTGCTGGCCATCTACGATGTCTACCCGTGCGAATTCGCGCTTACTTTCTTGCAAATGGAAAAGAAAAGACCCCAGGAAATAGGGCCTGTCGGGATGCTGGCTACGTAGATCACCCAGAAAGTCCTCCAGGTTGTCCTCACGCGTCCACGAGTACGCCCGTTGGTAGGTGGGCACATTGAAGATCCGCAGACCATCGAAGATATCCCTTACCGTCGATTTACCTGTTTGCATACCCGCTTCCCATATCCGCAACATCATTTAGCCACCAGTGATCACCTAGGCTATCCAGTCCCTACGGGCCTGTACAGCAAGCCTGCCTCGACATTTTTTCTGAACTATCGGAAAAACGCCCAAGTCACAGCCTGTAGCCATCACGCTAAAACCCTGCACACAGGCTGTTGTGCACAGTTCGGCTGAAATGCGCGCAGATGACAGGGAAAAAGCGATGGACTGCTATGGATACCGTCGTAAACAGGAGTGATCCCATGGAGCTGACCATCATGAAGACCCGCACATCCCACCCCTCCGCCACGCCGCGGCGCGGGCTCAAGCTCGTCGCGCTGGCGCTGGGCGGTAGCCTGGTGCTGGCCGGTTGTGCAGGAAAACCGCCCTCCGAGCAATATGCCGTCACCCAGTCCGCGGTCAATTCCGCGGTCAGCGCAGGTGGCACCGAGTTCGCGGCCGTGGAAATGAAGGCTGCCCAGGACAAGTTCAAGCAGGCCGAGATTGCCATGCATGACAAGCAGTACGACGAAGCCAAGCGCTTGGCCGAACAGGCCGAGTGGGACGCCCGTGTGGCCGAGCGCAAGGCTCAGGCCGCCAAGGCGCAGAAGGCCCTGCAGGACAGCCACGAGGGTGTCCAGGACCTGCGCGAGGAAGGCCTGCGCAGCGCCGAATGAGCGCTGCCATGCCCCCTTGAGCCTTCGTCAATGATCAAAGGATGAACACTATGCGCAATTACCTCCTCATTCCCACCCTGCTGGCCCTGAGCGTAGGCCTGACCGCCTGCTCCCACGACCCGAACCCCAACCTCGAGTCGGCCCGCACCAACTTCTCCAGCCTGCAGAGCGATCCGCAGGCCAGCAAACTGGCCGCCCTCGAGACCAAGGACGCCCAGGACTGGCTGAACAAAGCCGACAAGGCGTTCATGGAGCGCGAGGACGACAAGACGGTCGACCAGTTGGCCTACCTGACCAACCAACGCGTGGAACTGGCCAAGCAGACCATCGCTCTGCGCTCGGCCGAGAACGAGTTGAAGAACGCCTCCGCGCAGCGTGCCCAGGCCCGACTGGACGCCCGTGACGCACAGATCCGCAAGCTGCAGGAGAGCCTCAACGCCAAGCAGACCGACCGAGGCACCCTGGTGACCTTCGGCGACGTGCTGTTCGACTTCAACAAGGCCGAGCTCAAGAGCAGCGCGTACCCCAACATCACCAAACTGGCCCAGTTCCTCCAGGAGAACCCTGAACGCAAGGTGATCGTCGAGGGCTACACCGACAGCGTCGGTTCGGCGAGTTACAACCAGGGCCTGTCGGAGCGCCGCGCCAACAGTGTGCGCATGGCGCTGGTACGCGCAGGCGTCGATCCGGCACGCATCGTCGCCCAGGGCTACGGCAAGGAGTACCCGGTCGCCGACAACAGCACCAACACAGGCCGCGCCCAGAACCGCCGGGTGGAGGTGACCATCTCCAATGACAACCAGCCGGTGCAGCCACGTTCGGTAAGCCAGATCCAGCAGTAAGGCTGGCGCAATGAAATAAGAAAGCCCCGCGATCGTCGCGGGGCTTTTCTTTTTCCTGCCAATGCAGGCGGTACCGCACACAGGTCACTGCACCTGTTGCGGAGTCTCCTGCCCCATACAACGGATGGCGCGCTTGCGGTTGTCCACCAGCACACCGGTCAAGCCCTTCTGCTGGGTATCGAACAGCACCAGCACGCCATCGACGCACTGCGCCACTTGGGGCGCGGGGTCGAGGGAAACCTTGTAGTCCTCGCCCGGGATGGTCTTGAGCATGGTGTAGTCCTGCAGCAACAGGGCGTCCTCGGGCTTGGCGAAATGCACGTAGCCGTAGTACCACAGGGTCCCGACCGTCACGATGATGGTGCCGACGGCGGTCAGGATCATCGGGATGGCGTTGCGTTCTTCACTCATTGCTCGTTCTTCTCATCAGGGTAGTTGGGCACTTCGGCCAGGCGCCGAAGGCCATTGAAATGGCTGGGGTCGTCGAGAAAGCGCAGCATCACCTGGCGCCAGGTCGGGTCGGCGAAGGTCTGCACATGCGCCCCCCGGGTCAATTGCAGCACCCGCGGTGGCGGGGCGTGTTGGTATAAGCGAATGCCGCTGTCCATGGGCACCAGATCGTCGTCGATGCTGTGGAAAAACAGCTTGGGCGGGGTGTCCAGGCGCTCGATCGAGCGGATCGCGCTGTCGCCGTCTGGCACCAGCCAGGACAACGGAACCTGCAATGGCCAGGTCAGCCATGAGGTGCTCAGGGCAAAGCGCCCCACCTCCCTATAGCTGGCGGGCACCCCATCGAAGACCAGGGCACTGAAGCGCTGGCGCTGTTCAGGATGGGCGGCCAGGTAGTGAATGGCCATGGCTCCGCCGAGGCTCTGGCCCAGCAGCACCAAGGGCTTGCCCTTGACCTGCGGGGCCTTGTCCAGCCAATCCATGGCCGCCTGGATGTCCTGGTAGACCGCCGGCAGGCTCGCCTTGCCCTGGGACAGGCCGTAGCCGCGATAGTCGATCATCAGCACCTGATAGCCCTGCTCCGGCAGCCAGTAGCTGCCGCCCAGGTGCCAGGCCAGGTTGCCGCCATTGCCATGCAGGTGCAGTACCGTGCCCTTGACCTGAACGCCAGGCTTGGCAGGCATCCACCAGCCATGAAGCCGTGTCCCGTCGGCGGCAGTGAGGGTCACGTCACTAAACGCCAGCTTTGCCTTCTCCGGGGTGAACGGCTGGCCAGGCTCGGGGAAAAACAAGAGGCTGCTGCACCCGGACACGCCCAGCACGAGCAAGCCCAGGATCAGCTGGCGACAGGCGTCAAAGAATGTTCGCGTAGTCGGCTTCAATACGATCCAGGCTCAGGTGGTTGAGGAAGTTGGAGAAACACATCCAGGCGGACAAGGCGTTGAGGTCGCGAAACTGTTCCGGCAGGTACTTGGGCGGCTCCACCAAGCCCTCCTCGACCAACTGGCGCAAGGTGCGCATGTCTTCCAAGGTGGTCTTGCCGCAGAACAACAGCGGGATCTGCTCAAGCTTGCCTTTCTTCACGGCCAACTGAATGTAGTTGTAAACCATGATGAAACCCTTGAGATAGGACAAGTCCTTGGTAAATGGCAGGCCGTTGGGCACCGATCCCCGGAACACCCGGCTGGCATTGCTGTAGCTCTGGGCCATTTCGAAGCCCTGCCCGCGGAAGAACTCGTACACCTGCAAAAAGTCCGCGCCCTCCTCCACCATGTGGATGGCCCGGGTGCGGTTGGTGAGCTTGCGCAGGCGGCTGGGGTAGGAGGCGAACGCGATCACCTCCATGAGGATGGCCAGCCCCTCCTGGGTCACAGTCGACGAGGGCGGCCCCTTGGCCAGGAACGTGCAGATCGGCTGGTTGAGGCCATTGAGCGTGGTGCCCACATGCACCAGCCCTTCATGGACCTCCAGCGCGCGCACGTCACGGCTGTTGAACATCGCATCGGCCCGCACCTTGATGTAGTCGGCACCGGCCGCGGCGTCAGCGACGATACCGTCGGACTCGAACACGCGGATGGTCTCCTCAGCCTCGCCGAACACCTTGTTCAAGCGCCGCTGGAGGATCGCCACGGCTTCCTTGGCGGTGAGGTTCTTCGGCTCGTCCTTCAGGTCGCCCCGACCGTCGATGTTGTTCAGGTAATCGGACAGCATCAGGCCAAGGTCGGCCAGGGTCGGGTCGCCGGCATGGAAGGCGTCGGACGCCGCGCCATACAGCTCCTGGGAGATCAGGCCGAAGTCCTCGGTGCCACGGGCTTCGAGCATGCGCACCACCATGCGGTACTCCTTGCACATGCGCCGCATGATCTGCCCGACCGGGTTGAACTGGCCCAGCTGACGGGTGATGTCACGCTCGATGCTCTGGAACTCGGCCTTCACCGAGTTGGAATCGAACGACAGCGGCCGCCCCTGGTAATAGGCACGGTCCACAGCCGGAGGCTCCTTGCCCTTGGCCTTGAGAAAGCCATTGCGGATGTTGTCGTCCCACTTCACCGCATCGAGCACGCGGATAGGCGTCTGCGCCGCGACGATGCGGTCGGAGAGCGCGCGTATGGTCTGCTGGTACTCGTCCACCCCGGACTCCTTACTGAATCAAGATCGTGGTCAGCCCCTTCGCGGGTAAACTCGTACTCACAGGTGCAGCGCTATCTCAGGGACGACGCCTCACCTGCGAAGAGGCCAGCCAGGCCAGCGATAGTGCGCTATTTGCCACTACGCTGGAAGCGCGCCACTTCGACGAACAGATCGGAGTTGGCCGGATCATCCAGGTACGCCAGCACCCGCGCGGACGGGCTGTCGATCAACACACCTTCGCCATTGTCCTCTGGTACTTCGATGTTGCGACCGGTCAGCTCCTTCTTCTTGACCGCCTGCTGCACCTGCTCGACATCAAGGTTGTAGACCACCAACTCCTTGCCATCGACGACCTCGAAGCCACCGATCAGGAAATTGCCGCCCAGGCGCTTGGGCACACCCGCCGACAGATACCACCGGTTGCCATGCCGGGAAACCGTGAAGACATATTCTTCAGGGGCCTCGCCTTTGGCTGTGGCCACCGCCTTGTAAGCGTCCCCGCCCACGCGGCTGATGCTGAGCTTGAGCGGCTCGCCCCAGGCGTCCTTGCTGCTCCATTTACCAAGCAGCGCCTTGGGCGCGGCCTGATTGCTGGGCAGAGGCTCATGGAAGGTCACCAGACAACCACCAAGCAGCAGGAATGACAGAGTCAACAACACCAGACGCCAGGCTTTCATCAGGTTCTCCTTGAAAAGGTCGGTCGCCCCTTGGGCCGGTCGTGGCCTAGGCCGATGCCAGCACCAGGTGCAGGTATCGGGTAAGGATAGCGAGCATCTGCCCATCGGCTTGCGCATTCGCATCCTTGAGCAGGCCCTGATATTCCATCTGCTCGATTATGGCCGTCAACATCTGGCCGTCCTGCTCAGGCTGGCGCGACCCCACCACCTGCAGCATCTGCCGTGCGCCGTGCAAGAGAATCTGCTCGTGGGCGCTCACCAGCTCGGCCAGGCGCGGGCACAGCAACGCCTCCTGGCGGAAGGCTTGCTCGGCCATGATGAAATCACGCCGGGTGTGCAACTGGCGGCTGACATAGTCGGCCATCATCCGTGCCACGTCGTCCGCCAGCCGCGCCCGAGCTTCGGCGCTGCCATCGCCTTGGGCGAGCAACTGGCGCAGCACCACTTCGGAACTTGCCCAGAGCTTGGCCATGTAGGCGGCGCTGCGCTCGACGTACTGGGCGAAGGTGTCGGTCAGCAGGTCTTCGATGTCCTTGAAGTAATAGGTGGTCGCCGACAGCGGAACGCCGGCCTCGGCAGCCACCGCTCGATGGCGTACGCCACGCACACCGTCGCGCACGATGATGCGCATGGCCGCGTCGAGGATCTGCTGGCGGCGCTGTTCACTGCCCTGGCGGGCTGTCTTGCGCCCTTGGTATTGCACGCTTTCAGCGACGGCGCTTGCCACGCCGGCTGCACCTTGTTGGGCCATTGCGGGAGTCACGATGAGTACCTCATTGAATCTCGGTGAGGGAAAACCCTCTTTTCCAGTAAAGGCTCGTAAATTATGACCGACCAGTCACGAATGAATGACAGGCAAGAAAAAACCGCCTGAGAGGCGGATGACATGATGCGGTGCTGCTCTTGGATTTGCAGGGGACCGCTATGCGGTCCTCTCGCAGCACAAGGCCGCGCCTACAGGGACATTGCATGACCTGCAGGAGCGGCCTCGTACCGCGAAAGGGCTGCGCAGCAGCCCTGACAGGCGTTTTTTCAGGCCTGTGGACGCATGTGCGGGAACAGGATCACATCACGGATCGACGGCGAATTGGTCAGCAGCATCACCAGGCGATCGATGCCGATGCCTTCACCGGCGGTGGGCGGCATGCCGTATTCCAGGGCCCGGACGAAGTCGGCGTCGTAGTGCATGGCCTCGTCGTCACCGGCGTCCTTCTCGGCCACCTGGGCCAGGAAGCGCTCGGCCTGGTCTTCGGCATCATTGAGCTCGGAGTAGGCGTTGGCGATCTCGCGGCCACCGATGAACAGCTCGAAGCGGTCGGTAACGGCCGGGTTGTCGTCGTTGCGACGGGCCAGCGGCGACACTTCGAACGGGTATTCGGTGATGAAGTGCGGCTGCTCCAGCTTGTGCTCCACCAGCTCTTCGAAAATCATCACCTGCAGCTTGCCCAGGCCTTCATGGCCGAGGACCTTGGCGCCGGCCTTCTTGGCGATCTCGCGGGCGCGATCGACGTCCTGCAGGTCGGCAGCGGTGAGCTCGGGGTTGTACTTGAGGATCGACTCGAACACCGACAGGCGGGCGAACGGCTCGCCGAAGTGGAACACCTTGTCGCCGTACGGCACATCGGTGGTGCCCAGCACCAGCTGCGCCAGCTCGCGGAACAGCTCCTCGGTGAGGTCCATGTTGTCGCGATAATCGGCGTAGGCCTGGTAGAACTCGAGCATGGTGAACTCGGGGTTGTGCCGGGTCGAGACGCCTTCGTTACGGAAGTTGCGGTTGATCTCGAACACTTTCTCGAAGCCACCCACAACCAGACGCTTGAGGTACAGCTCCGGCGCGATACGCAGGAACATGGCCATGTCCAGCGCGTTGTGGTGGGTTTCGAACGGCTTGGCTGCGGCGCCACCTGGGATGGTCTGCAGCATCGGCGTCTCGACTTCGAGGAAGTCGCGCTCGATCAGGAACTTGCGGATGTGCGAGATGACCTGGGAGCGAACGCGGAAGGTGTGACGGGTTTCCTCGTTGACCATCAGGTCGACGTAGCGCTGGCGGTAACGCTGCTCGGTGTCGGTCAGGCCGTGATGCTTGTCCGGCAGCGGGCGCAGCGACTTGGTCAGCAGGCGCACGTTGGTCATCTCGACGTACAGGTCGCCCTTGCCCGAGCGGGCCAGGGTGCCTTCGGCGCTGATGATGTCGCCCAGGTCCCAGGTCTTGACTGCGGCCAGGGTCTCTTCGGGCAGGGTCTTGCGGTTGACGTAGACCTGGATGCGACCGGTCATGTCCTGAATGACCATGAACGAGCCACGGTTGAGCATGATGCGACCGGCTACCTTGACCGGGATCGCGGCTGCTTCCAGCTCTTCCTTGGTCTTGTCCGCGTACTGTTTCTGCAGGTCGTTGCAGTAGCTGTCGCGACGGAAGTCGTTGGGGAAGGCGTTGCCCTTGGCACGCTCGGCGGCAAGTTTTTCCTTGCGCAGCGCGATCAGGGCGTTTTCTTCCTGTTGCAGGTCTTGCGATTCGGTCTTGAGGTCGCTCATGTCGTCATTGTTTCCATCAGGTGTTCGGTGCCCCTGTCGGGCAGGGCACGCGATACGGGCCAATGGCCTCGTATCGCGGCGGTGGTGTGCGGTTTACAGCCCCTGCTTGAGGCTCGCTTCCAGGTACTGGTCGAGGTCGCCGTCCAGGACCTTCTGGCAGTCGCTGCGCTCGACGCCGGTACGCAGGTCCTTGATGCGCGAGTCATCGAGCACGTAGGAGCGGATCTGGTGACCCCAGCCGATGTCGGACTTGCTGTCTTCCAGGGCTTGGGAGGCGGCGTTGCGCTTCTGCATCTCCAGCTCGTACAACTTGGCCCGCAGCATTTTCATGGCGGTGTCCTTGTTGGCGTGCTGGGAGCGTTCGTTCTGGCAGGCCACCACGGTGTTGGTCGGCACGTGGGTGATACGGACCGCCGAGTCGGTGGTGTTCACGTGCTGGCCACCGGCACCGGAGGAGCGGTAGGTGTCGATGCGAAGATCGGCCGGGTTGATCTCGATTTCGACCTTGTCGTCGATCTCGGGCGAGACGAACACCGCCGAGAACGAGGTGTGGCGACGGGCGCCGGAGTCGAACGGGCTCTTGCGCACCAGGCGGTGCACGCCGATCTCGGTACGCAGCCAGCCGAACGCGTACTCGCCTTTGATGTGCACGGTGGCGCCCTTGATGCCGGCGACTTCACCTTCGGAGAGCTCGATGATGGTGGCATCGAAGCCGCGCTTGTCGGCCCAGCGCAGGTACATACGCAGCAGGATGTTGGCCCAGTCCTGCGCCTCGGTGCCACCGGAGCCGGCCTGGATGTCCAGGTAGGCGTTGTTCATGTCCATCTCGCCGCTGAACATGCGACGGAACTCAAGCTGGGCCAGGTTTTCTTCCAGGCCTTCCAGCTCGGTCACAACGTCGTTGACGGCGCTTTCATCGTTCTCCTCGACGGCCATGTCGAGCAGGTCCTTGCAGTCGGAGAGACCGTTGGACAGCTTGTCCAGGGTTTCGACGACCTGCGCCAGCATGGCGCGCTCGCGGCCCAGGCCCTGAGCGTACTCGGGCTTGTTCCAGACGGCAGGGTCTTCCAGTTCGCGGTTGACTTCGATCAGGCGGTCAGCTTTTTGATCGTAGTCAAAGATACCCCCGAATGGACTGGGAGCGTTCGGAGAGGTCCTTGATGGTGTTCAGGATCGGTTGGATTTCCATGGGCGGGCTACTCGTGCGAATTCGGTGAAAAGCCCGCGAGTATAACGCAGTCCTCGCCCTGACGGCAGACCCGCCGGGCGGTAACCACAAGGTCCGCCGCTGAACGTGTGGGAGCCGGCGACAGCCTGCGATGGGCTGCGCGGCAGCCCCGCAGAGCGTCAGGCAACGCCTACCTGGTTGCGGCCATTGTTCTTGGCCAGGTACAGCCCTTTGTCCGCCGCCGAGATCAGCTGTCGGCTGTGGCTGCCGACGCTCGGCGTGAGGGTCGCCAGACCGATGCTCACCGTCAGGCGCGCATCCGCCTCGGGCGCGGTGTGGGGGATGTTCAGGGCCAGAACGGTCTGGCGCAGCTTCTCGGCGATCAGCCGCGCACCGCCGGGCGAGGTGTTGGGCAGCACCAGGGAGAACTCCTCGCCGCCATAGCGAGCCGGCAGGTCGGTCGGGCGCGAGCACGAACCGCGGATGGCCTCGGCGACCTGGCGCAAGGCCTCATCGCCCGCCAGATGGCCGAAGCTGTCGTTGTAGGCTTTGAAGTAGTCGACATCGATCATCAGCAGCGACAACTGCTGCTGCTCACGCATCGCACGTCGCCATTCAAGCTCCAGGTACTCGTCGAAATGGCGGCGGTTGGACAGGCCGGTGAGCCCGTCGGAGTTCATCAACCGCTGCAGCATCAGGTTGGTGTCCAGCAACTGCTGCTGACTGACCCGCAGCGCGCGATACGCTTCGTCGCGTTGCAGCAGGGTCAGGTAGGAGCGAGAGTGATAGCGGATCCGCGCCACCAGCTCGATGGTGTCCGGCAACTTGACCAGGTAGTCGTTGGCCCCGGCAGCGAACGCCGCACTCTTGACCAGCGGGTCCTCCTTGGTCGACAGGACGATGATCGGAATATCCTGCGTGGCCGGGTTGTTGCGGTATTCGCGCACCAACGTCAGTCCGTCCAGCCCCGGCATGATCAGGTCCTGGAGGATTACCGTAGGCTTGATCCGCATGGCCTGGGCCACCGCCTGGTGGGGATCGGCGCAGAAATGGAAATCGATGTTCTCCTCGTGGGCAAGCCCACGGCGCACCGCCTCGCCGATCATTGCCTGATCGTCGACCAGCAGGACCATCGCCGCACTTTCATTGATGGTCGTGAAACCTTCGATCGGTAGATCATTCATGCCTATTCACCAGGTCACTGCCGGTCACGCGGCGTGACTCAATACATATCGTCATTTCGAAAAGATTTCCATCAGTCGGCCCGCGATGCGTTCCAGCGGCCGTATCTCCACGGCAGCCTCGATCGCCGCGGCAGCCTTGGGCATGCCGTAGACCGCCGAACTCTGCTGGTCCTGGGCAATGGTCAGAAAGCCACGCTGGCGCATCTGTTTCAGGCCCTGGGCGCCGTCGCGGCCCATGCCGGTGAGCAAGATCCCCACGGCATCGCCGGTCCAGAAGCGCGCCACGCTCTCGAAGAACACATTGATCGAAGGGCGGTAGATTTCGCCGACAGGTTCGGCCGTATAGCTGAGTTGGCCGCCCTGCAGCAGGCGGATGTGATGATTGGTGCCGGCCAGCAGCACTTGCCCTGGCTGGGGTGGCTCGCCCCCTCGCGCCAGGCGCACCGGCAAGCCTGAAACCCCGCTGAGCCACTCGGCCATGCCACCGGCGAAGACTTGGTCGACATGCTGCACCAGCACGATCGACGCCGGAAACTCCCGCGGCAGCCCTTTGAGCAGTACTTCCAACGCCGCTGGCCCACCTGCCGAAGAGCCGATGGCGACCAGGCCACGACGCTGTGATGCCTCCACCAGCGGAGCGGCGACAGCCCGGGGCGCCGCGGGGCGTTGCTGGCCGATGAGCCAGCCGATGTTGAGGATCTTGCGCAACAGAGGGGCTGCCGCTTCACGTGCATCCCCCGCGCCCAGCGAGGGTGTGTCCACCACGTCCAGGGCGCCGTGACCCATGGCTTCGAACACCCGATGTACATTCTGCTTGCGATCGACCGTGACAATCACGATGGCGCAGGGCGTTTCGGCCATGATCCGCCGGGTAGCCTCGACGCCATCCATCACCGGCATGATCAGGTCCATGAGAATCAGGTCGGGCGTGAACTCGGCGCAGCGCGTCACCGCCTCGGCGCCATTGCTCGCGACCCAAACGACCTGGTGCTCGGGCTCGAAGGTCAAAGCCCGGCGCAGGGCTTCCACAGCCATGGGCATATCGTTGACGATGGCGATCTTCATCCCTGGGCACCCCCGATCAACTCCACCACGGCGTCCAGCAACGCGTCGTCATGGAAACTGGCCTTAGCCAAATAGTAGTCGGCACCGGCGTCCAGTCCACGTCGCCGGTCTTCTTCACGATCCTTGTAGGACACCACCATGACCGGTAGCGATTGCAGGCGCTGGTCACGGCGCACCAGGGTGACCAGCTCGATGCCGTCCATCCGCGGCATGTCGATATCGGTGATCAGCAGGTCGAAATCCTCGGCGCGCAGGGCATTCCAGCCATCCATGCCATCCACCGCTACGGCCACGTCGTAACCCTGGTTGCCCAACAGCTTGCGCTGCAGTTCACGTACGGTGAGCGAATCGTCGACCACCAGAACGCGTTTGCGCACCATGGCGCGACCGCCCCTGGCACCGCGCTCGATGCGCTCCAGCCGGCCAGTGCTGAGCAGTTTTTCGACCGAGCGCAGCAAATCCTCGACGTCGATGATCAACACCACCGAACCATCGTCGAGCAAGGCCCCCGCGGAAATGTCCTGAACCTTGCCCAGCCGGGCGTCCAGCGGCATCACCACCAGCACCCGCTCGCCAATCAAGCGCTCCACGGCCACGCCATACAGCTGGTCACGCTCACGGATCACCACCACCGGCAGGCTGCGCTCGTCGTCCTGTCCGGCCGGGCGGTTAAGCAACTGGCTGGCCGACACCAGCCCGATATGCCGTCCTTCATGCCAGAAGTGCTGGCGCCCTTCGATCTGCACGATGTCTTCGGCTGCCACCGCCAGGGTGCGCTCGATGTGCGCCAGCGGGAAGGCATACGCCTCGCCCCCCACCTCCACCACCAGGCTGCGCACCACCGACAGCGTCAGCGGCACCTCAAGATGGAAGCAGCACCCCTGGCCCGAGACCTGGGTCAGCTCGATCGAGCCGCGCAGTTCACGGACCATGTGCTGCACCGCATCCAGGCCGACGCCACGGCCCGACACCTCGGTGACCTTGTCGCGCAGGCTGAAGCCTGGAAGGAACAGGAATGTGAGCAGTTCCGCCTCGCTCATCTGCGCCACGGTCTCGACCGGCGACAATGCCCGTTCGACGATGCTGCGCCGCAGCCGCTCAAGGTCGATGCCGGCGCCATCGTCGCTCAGCTCGAGGATCAGCAGGCCCGCCTGGTGGGAGGCGCGCAGGCGGAGGGTACCGTCGACGGGCTTGCCCGCCAGCAGGCGCCGCTCGGGTAGCTCGACACCGTGGTCGACGGCGTTGCGCAGCAGGTGGGTCAGCGGCGCTTCGAGCTTTTCCAGCACGTCACGGTCGACCTGGGTCTTCTCGCCCTCGATCTGCAACTGCACCTGCTTGCCCAGCGAACGCCCAAGGTCTCGGACCATGCGGCTCTGCCCGGTCAGGACATCGGCGAAAGGCCGCATGCGACAGGCCAGCGCGGTGTCATAGAGGTTCTGGGCACGTTGGCTGGCCTGCCAGCCGAACTCGTCGATATCGGCAGCCTGCTGTTGCAGGATCTGCTGGGTTTCACCCAGCAGGCGTTGAGTCTGGGCCAGGGCCTCGAGCACCTCGTGGCTCTGGCCGCTGCCTTCGAGCTGTTGCTTCAGGCCGTCGAGGGCCCGCATGCCCTGGCCGTGCATGCGCTTGAGTCGCTGCAGGCTGGCGAGGTAGGGCTTGAGCCGCTGGGTTTCCACCAGCGACTTGCTGGAGAGGTCGAGCAGGCTGTTCAGACGATCGGCGGTGACCCTGAGCACCCGTTCGGCACCCTCGCCACCGCGCTTGCCAACCTTGCGTGGCAGGCTGGGCTCGGGATCAGGCTCGGTTTCGGCCTCTGGTTCGGGTTCGACCACCGGTTCGGCCTGCGCCGGTGCCGGCTCGACCGGTATGGCGGGTGCAGGGGCAGGCGCTGCAGTGGGGTCGAGCAAATTGGCCATCTGAACCAGAAACGCCGGTACCGCCGCCTCGCTGTCACGATCCTGGGGGGTTGCGATCCGCATCAGCAGATCGGTGCCGTGCAGCAAGGCATCGATGTGCTCGGGGCGCAGTCGCAGGCGACCCTCCTGGGCCGCCACCAGGCAGTCTTCCATGACGTGGGCGACGCTGACACCGGCATCGATGCCGACGATCCGCGCCGCGCCTTTCAGGGAATGGGCCGCGCGCATGCAGGCTTCGAGCTGGTCGGCCTGGGTCGGGTTGCGCTCCAGTGCCATCAGGCCAGCGCTGAGCACCTGGGTCTGGGCCTCGGCCTCCAGGCTGAACAACTCGAGCAGCGACGCGTCGCGCATTTGCTCAGGGGTCATGACAGGCTCCGCTTCACGGCCGACAGTACATGTTGTTCATCCAGCACCCGCACGCTGCGGCCTCGCCATTGCAGCACCGCTGCGGTGAAGTGCGCGGCATCCTGGCCATCGACCAGGCGTGCAGGGTCCAGCCGGTGGATACCGTCGATCTCGTCCACCGCCATCACCACCGGGCCGCCCTCGGCAGCGAGAATCAGCATGCGCGGCATCACGTGCCCCGTGCGCGCCTGGGCCGGCAGCACCTCGACACCCAGCAGGCCCGCCAGCGACAGGCTCGGCACCAGAGCGCCACGCACATTGGCCACCCCCTGCAACACCCCGGAACGCTGGTGCGGCAGCGAGTGCACCGACTGCAGCGGCGCAATCTCGGCCAGGCAGGCACAGGCCAGCGCCAACCACTCCTCGCCCAGGCGGAACAGCAGCATCGAGCGCCCGACACAGTCTTCGTCCGGCGGCGGCGCCTCGACGTGCTCGTCCTGCAACAGTGCATAGCGATCGAGCAGCTGAGTGGCCGCGCTGGCGTAGACTTGGCAGTTGCGGCAATGAATATGACGCTCGAGCAACGGGCACTGCTTGTCGCCGTGCACGCCAATGCGGTTCCAGCAATCGTCGATGAGCTCATCGTCCCGTGCGATCAAGTGCATGATTTCACTCATCGTTCAGACTCCCGTCCCACACGTGCCGCCCGCGCCTGCATGCGCCGCGCGCCCGCCTCATCGCCCTGGGAAGCCAGCAATGCCGCCAGATGTATCAAGGTCTCGGTATGTTGCGGCTCCAGGTAAAGTGCCTTGCGATAGAGGCTGATGGCCTCCTGGGTGTCGCCTTCGGTGTCGGCGAGCAGACCGAGCCAGTAGAACACTTGCGCTTTGGGCGCGAACTGCTGCAGGTAGCGCTGGCAACTGGCGCGGGCCTGTGCGCTGTCACCGGCATTGGCCTGTCGGGCGATGGTGGCCAGCAACTCGCTCTCCCCTTGAGCGTGCGAAGGCGCGCTCACTGGCGGCGATATCGGACGCGGCATGCGCGCCGGACGGCTGACAGGCCGTGGGGCCACGGGAGGCATGGTCTGGGAGCGATTGATCGGCGCGGGTTGAGCGACGGGCGCCGGTGCAGGTGCAGGTGCAGGGGCCTCCTGGCGCACATAGGCGAACGACTGGGCGATACCCAACGGGCGCATGCCCAGCCGCGCCAGCAAACTGCCCTCGGCCGGGCCAATGAATAGCACACCTTGGGCATGGGTCAGGGATTTGAGCACTTCGAACACCCGGCGCTGGGTCGGCACGTCGAAGTAGATCAGCAAGTTGCGGCAGAACACGAAGTCGTACAGCCCTTGCTGACTCTTGAGCGCGGGATCGAGCACGTTGCCGACCCGCAGGTCGACCTGACGTCGTACCCGCTCATCCAGCCGGTGGCCTTCATCGGTTTCGCAAAAATGCCGGTCACGGAAGGCCAGCTCGCTACCCCGGAACGAGTTGCGCCCATAGACGGCCTGTTCTGCGCGGGCGATGGAACTGGGGCTGATGTCCATGGCGTCGATTCGAAACGCCGCCGGGTCCAGGCCACCATCGAGCAGCGCCATGGCGATCGAATAAGGTTCTTCGCCCGTTGAGCAGGGCAAGCTGAGGATTCGCAGCGGCCGCACGCCGGCGAGCTCCACCTGGCGCTTCTGGGCCAGCCCCACCAGCGCGGTGAAGGATTCGGGATAGCGGAAGAACCATGTCTCCGGGACGATCACGGCCTCGATCAAGGCCTGCTGCTCACTGACCGATTGCTGCAGGCGCGACCAGTACTCGTCCAGATCGAAGGCCTGCACGGCAGCGCAGCGCTGGCGCAAGGCACGCTCGACCATGGGAGCGCCGACCGACTCGACATCCAGGCCGATGCGCTCCTGCAGGAAACGGAAGAAGTGCTGTTCGATCATGCCGGCACCTGCCCTGGCTGCTCGGGGAACAGCAGATCACGGACATCGTCCGGCAGCAGGTCCTCCACTTGGATACGCTGCAGCAGGCCCCGAGCATCCTGGCGCACCGGCCCCAGGTAAGGGGCGTCGGTGTTGTCCAGACCATAGGGTTGAAACTCATCGGGCCGGCAGCGCAAAGTGTCGGTGGCCTGCTCCAGGATCAACCCCAATTGCCGGTCGCCACCATAGTGCACCAGCACCAGACGCGTGCTGGTACGCAGCGGCGCCGGAGTGGAGAAGCTCAGCGCGGACAGGTCGATCACCGGCACCAGGGCGCCGCGATGGGCCAGAATACCGGCGACCCACGCGGGCGCCTGGGCGATGGGCTTGAGCGAGCGTCGCGGCAATACCTCGATCACCTCACGCACGTCCAGGGCAAAGCGCTGCTCACCGATGCAGAACTGCAGGTACAGCACCGCCTTGGCGCCGTCGGCCTGCTCCTGATGGGGTTGCACGTCGCTCATCGTCGTCAGACTTTGAAGCGCGATACACCGCCGCGCAATCCGGCGGCTACCTGGCTCAACTCATCGATGGCGAAGCTGGCCTGGCGCAACGACTCCACGGTCTGGGTGCTGGCGTCGCTGAGTTGGGCCAGGGCCTGGTTGATCTGCTCGGCACCCGTGGCCTGGGCCTGCATGCCTTCGTTGACCATCAGCACCCGCGGTGCCAGTGCCTGGACCTGGTGAATGATCTGGGTAAGCTGCTCGCCCACCTGCTGGACCTCGAACATGCCCCGTCGCACTTCCTCGGAGAACTTGTCCATGCCCATGACGCCGGCCGAGACGGCAGACTGGATCTCCCGCACCATCTGCTCGATGTCGTAGGTGGCCACGGCGGTCTGATCGGCCAGGCGACGCACCTCGGTGGCCACTACGGCGAAACCACGGCCGTACTCCCCGGCCTTCTCCGCCTCGATGGCGGCATTGAGCGACAGCAGGTTGGTCTGGTCGGCCACCTTGACGATGGTCACGACCACTTGGTTGATGTTGCTGGCCTTCTCGTTGAGGATCGCCAGCTTGGCGTTGACCAGATCGGCGGCGCCCATGACCTGGTGCATGGTCTCTTCCATACGCGCCAGCCCCTGCTGGCCGGAGCCTGCGAGCACCGAAGCCTGGTCGGCGGCGGAGGTCACCTCGGTCATGGTACGAACCAGGTCACGGGAGGTGGCGGCGATCTCCCGCGAGGTGGCGCCGATCTCGGTGGTGGTGGCGGCGGTTTCAGTGGCGGTGGCTTGTTGTTGCTTGGAGGTGGCGGCGATTTCGGTGACCGAAGTGGTCACCTGCACCGACGAACGCTGGGCCTGGGCGACTAGGTCGGCCAGCGCCACGGCCATTTCGTTGAAGCCAGTTTCGATGCTGCCGAACTCATCCTTGCGGGCCAGGCTCAGGCGCATGCTCAGGTCGCCCGAGCGCAGTTTGTCCAGTGCGTGCACGACGTGCTGCACGGGCGCGGTGATGGCGCGCAGCAGCAACAAGCCGCAAATACCGGCAGCCAGGATCGCCAGCAGCAACGATACGATCATGCTGCCCTTGGCCGTGGCAACCGCACCGACGATGTCATTGGTCGCCGCTTCGGCGGATTCGCGATTGCTTTCGATGACACGGTTCAGGTGCTGGCGGCCATTGATCCAGGCCGGAGTGAGGGACTCGTTGATCAGGCGCTCGGCTTCGGCATAGTGCTTCTGCCGGTACGCCTCCAGTATCTGGTCGACGATTTTCATGTAGTCGGCTTCGAGCACCCTGAACGCCTCGAGTGCGGCCAGATCGTCCGGTTTACGGATAGTCGCCTGGTAACTGGCCATTTCCTGCTTAAGGCGCTCATCGAAGCCCTTGAAGTCCGCAAGGTCAGCCGGGGTGAGGTCACGCCGTCCAGACAGCCCCACCAACTGCTGGCTGGTTATGTAGCTGTCGACCCAGGCACTGCGAAGCATCGAGCTGTAGTAGAAGCCGGGAATGCTGTCCGAGCCCACTGCCTCTTCACTGGCCTCGATCGCCACGAGCCGCGAGTAGGCGGCGACGATCATCAGCAGCATGATGGCGATGATCACGGCGAAACTTGCCAGGATCCGTTGGCGCAAGGTCCAGTTCTTCACATTCAGCCCTCAGGAATTCATTACGAGCGGGGAAAAATCGCCAGAGTATAGCCTAGGCGCCCCGCCCGTTCGCGGCTGATTTTGCAGACTGTCGAGGCCTCCCTGGCCCCAGGTGGAACAACGCCGCGTGACCTACCCGGCAGCGAGGCGGACCTGGTCTTCCAGTTCTTGTCGCAGGCCGGGTTCCAGACGCAGTTGGCGGGCCAGTTCGTCCAGGTAGGCACGCTCCATGAAGTTCTCCTGATCGACCATCATCACGCTGGCCAGGTACATTTCAGCCGCCATCTCGGGCGTCTGCGCGGCGGCGGCCACTTCGGCAGGGTCGAGCGGTTTGTTCAGTTCGGCGTGCAGCCAATGCTGAAGCTCGCGGTCGTTGTCCAGGCGCACGAACTCCCCCTCGATCAAGGCGCGCTCGCGCTCATCGATGTGCCCGTCCGACTTGGCTGCCGCCACCAGGGCGCGCAGTACCGCCTGGCTGTGCTGCTCGGCTTGGGCCGCAGGCACGCGGTCGAGGGTACGAGGCTCGTGGGCCTGCGCCTCGCCCTGGCGCGCCTGCCAGTTGCCATAGGCCTTGTACGCCAGCACACCGAGCGCAGCCAGGCCCCCGTAGGTGAGCACCTTGCCGCCATACTTGCGGGCCTTCTTGCTGCCCAGCAGCAGGCCCATGGCGCCTGCTGCCAAGGCGCCGCCGCCGGCACCGGAGAGCAAACTGCCCAGCCCACCCTTGCCTGACTGGCCACCCAACAAGTCACCAAGGCCCGCCCCCTTGGCAGCGCCGCCCTTGCCTTGCTGGTTTTGCAGCAGCTGCTGGCCGGATTTGAGCAGTTGATCGAGCAAGCCGCGGGTGTTCATCTGGCATTACCTCTTGCTGAAAAAAGAAAGCCCCAGATTAGGCCTGTGAACTGAACTCACGCTTAATGCATTTGCATCTGGATGTTGCGTAACCACTGGCCAAAAAGGAACTAGACTCGACATCGCATGCGCCTGCCTGACCGGGCCCCAGGTCCGCGACAAGCGCACTACGCTTACCCCATCGCTTCGCTGCTTTCTTGATGACTGCCCCGATCATAAAGTCCAAAAGAGGGAACACCATGTCAGTGCACAAGACCGCATTGTCCAGCGCCGTGATCGGCGCCTTGCTGGCCAGCGCCAACCTGCAGGCCGCAGGGCTGCCCCAGAGCCTCGGTGATGGCGAAGGGCGCCTGGATATCGTCGCCTGGCCCGGCTACATCGAGCGCGGCGAAAGCGACAAGGCCTATGACTGGGTCACTGGCTTCGAGAAACAGACCGGCTGCAAGGTCAGCGTCAAGACCGCCGCGACCTCCGACGAGATGGTCAGCCTGATGACCAAGGGCGGCTACGACCTGGTGACCGCCTCGGGCGACGCCTCGCTGCGGCTGATCGCCGGCAAGCGGGTGCAGCCGATCAACACGGCATTGATCCCCAACTGGAAGAACATCGACCCACGCCTGCAGAACGGCGGCTGGTACGTGGTCGACAAGCAGGTCTATGGCACGCCTTACCAATGGGGCCCGAACGTGCTGCTCTACAACACCATGGTATTCAAGCAACCACCCACCAGCTGGAGTGTGGTCTTCGAGCCCCAGAACCTGCCGGACGGCAAGCCGAACAAAGGGCGCGTCCAAGCCTACGATGGCCCGATCTACATCGCCGACGCTGCGCTCTACCTGAAATCGACCAAGCCTGAGCTGGGTATCCAGGATCCGTACGAGCTGAACGAAACCCAGTACAAGGCCGTCCTTGACCTGCTGCGCCAGCAACAACCGCTGATTCACCGTTACTGGCACGATGCGACGGTGCAGATGAGCGATGTAAAGAACGAAGGCGTAGCGGCCTCCAGCTCCTGGGGCTACATGGTCAACGGCCTGAAGGCCGACAACCAGCCAGTCGCTTCGACCATACCGAAGGAAGGTGCCACTGGCTGGGCCGACACCACCATGCTGCACAGCGAAGCCAAGCACCCCAACTGCGCCTACAGGTGGATGGACTGGTCGCTGCAGCCTAAGGTCCAGGGCGACGTCGCGGCCTGGTTCGGCTCGGTGCCTGCGGTGCCTGCCGCGTGCACCGGCAGCGAGCTGCTGGGCGCCGAGGGCTGCAAGGTCAACGGGATCGACAACTTCGACAAGATCGCCTTCTGGAAAACCCCACAGTCCAGTGGCGGCAAGTTCGTGCCCTACAGCCGCTGGACCCAGGACTACATTGCGATCATGGGTGGGCGCTGACCGAGGTTGACCGGTTGTTGTTCCGGCTTCTTCGCGGGTGAACCCGCTGCCACGGCGCCATAACCGTGGCAGCGGGCTTGCCCGCGAAAGGGGCCAGGCGGTAGACAAAATGCACGGAGTCAGCGCAATGCCCCTAGCAGTCCAGCTCACCGAGGTTTCCCGCACGTTCGGCGACGTCAGGGCCGTCGATCGGGTCAGTATCGATATCCAGGAGGGTGAGTTCTTTTCCATGCTCGGCCCTTCGGGCTCGGGCAAGACCACTTGCCTGCGCCTGATCGCAGGCTTCGAACACCCCAGCAGCGGCTCGATCCGCCTGCATGATGTGGAGGCTGCCGGCCTGCCGCCTTACCAGCGTGACGTGAACACGGTATTCCAGGACTACGCCCTGTTTCCGCACATGAACGTGCGCGACAACATCGCCTATGGCCTGAAGGTCAAAGGTGTCGCCAAGGCCGAACGCTATACCCGTGCCGACGAGGCTTTGGCGATGGTCGCCTTGGCCGGTTACGCGCAGCGCAAGCCGGCGCAGCTCTCCGGCGGGCAGCGCCAGCGCGTGGCCCTGGCCCGCGCCCTGGTCAATCGGCCACGGGTGCTGTTGCTCGACGAGCCGCTCGGCGCTCTGGACCTCAAACTGCGCGAACAAATGCAAGGCGAACTGAAGAAACTCCAGCGCCAACTGGGCATCACCTTCATCTTCGTCACCCACGACCAGACCGAGGCCTTGTCGATGTCCGACCGCGTCGCGGTATTCAACCGGGGTCGTATCGAACAGGTCGACACCCCACGCAACCTGTACATGAAACCGGCGACCACCTTCGTCGCCGAATTCGTCGGGACCTCCAACGTGATCCGGGGCGAATTGGCCCAGCAACTCACCGGAGACGTCTCGCCTTTTTCCATCCGCCCTGAACACATCCGCCTGGCCGAGCACGCGGTAATCGCCGAGGACATCCAGGTCAGCGGCCTGCTGCACGATATCCAGTACCAGGGCAGTGCCACACGCTACGAAGTGCGGCTGGACAACGGTCTGCTGCTGACCGTCAGCCAGGCCAATGACCGCTGGCAAGAACAGCCCCAGCCCTGGCAACCGGGCCAGCGTGTCCAAGCCCACTGGCCCCGCGCGGCGATGAGGGGATTGCGCGAAACCGTCCTGGATGAGGGCCAGGCCTGATGACCTTGGCCATGGAAAAACCGTCGCTGATCAGACGGCTTGGCACCGTGCTCTACCGGCGGCCGAACCTGTATCTGTCGCTGCTGTTGGTCCCGCCATTGACCTGGTTCGGCGCGATCTACCTGGGTTCGCTGCTGAACCTGCTTTGGCAGGGCTTCTACACCTTCGACGACTTCACCATGGCGGTGACGCCGGAGCTGACACTGGCCAATTTCACGGCCCTGTTCGCCCCGGCGAACTTCGACATCATCCTGCGCACCTTGGCCATGGCACTCGCCGTGTCAGTGGCCAGCGCGGTGCTAGCGTTTCCGATCGCCTACTACATGGCCCGTTACACCTCGGGGCGAACCAAGGCCTTTTTCTACATCGCCGTCATGATGCCGATGTGGGCCAGCTACATCGTCAAGACCTATGCCTGGACCCTGTTGCTGGCCAAGGGCGGGGTGGCCCAGTGGTTCATCCAGCAACTGCACCTGCAGCCCCTGCTGCAAGCCGTTCTCGCGGTGCCCGGCATCGGCGGCAGTACCCTGTCCACCTCGCACCTAGGGCGGTTCATGGTGTTTGTCTACATCTGGCTGCCGTTCATGATCCTGCCGGTCCAGGCCTCGCTGGAGCGCTTGCCGCCATCGCTGCTGCAGGCCTCGGCCGACCTGGGTGCCCGGCCGAGCCAGACCTTCCTGCTGGTGGTGCTGCCATTGGCAATACCCGGTATCGCGGCGGGATCGATCTTCACCTTCTCCCTGACCCTGGGCGACTTCATCGTGCCGCAATTGATCGGGCCACCTGGCTACTTCATCGGCAGCATGGTGTATGCCCAGCAAGGGGCGATCGGCAACATGCCGATGGCGGCGGCGTTCACCCTGGTGCCCATCGTGCTGATCGCTGTCTACCTGTCGATCGTCAAACGCTTGGGGGCCTTCGATGCACTCTGAAAAAGCCTCGCTGGGCCTGCGCCTGGCAGCCTGGGGCGGGTTGGTGTTCTTGCACTTTCCGATCCTGATCATCCTGCTCTACGCCTTCAATACCGAAGACGCGGCATTCAGCTTTCCCCCACGCGGGTTCACCCTCAAGTGGTTCGCCGTGACCTTCGCCCGCCAGGATGTACTGGAGGCGATCAAGCTGTCGCTGCAAGTCGCCTGCCTGGCCACGGTGATCGCCCTGGTGCTCGGCACCCTGGCCGCCGGGGCGCTGTACCGACGCAGCTTCTTTGGCAAGGAGAGCATCTCGCTGATGTTGATCCTGCCCATCGCCCTGCCCGGCATCATCACCGGCATCGCCCTGCTCTCGGCCTTCAAGAGCCTGGGCATCGAGCCCGGGCTGTTCACCATCGTGGTGGGCCATGCCACGTTCTGCGTGGTGATCGTCTACAACAACGTCATCGCCCGTCTGCGCCGTACCTCCCAGAGCCTGATCGAAGCCTCGATGGACCTGGGCGCCGATGGCTGGCAGACCTTCCGTTACATCATCCTGCCCAATCTCGGCTCGGCGCTGCTCGCTGGCGGTATGCTGGCCTTTGCCTTGTCGTTCGACGAGATCATCGTCACCACCTTCACCGCCGGCCACGAGCGCACGCTGCCGATCTGGTTGCTCAACCAGCTCAGCCGCCCGCGCGATGTACCGGTCACCAACGTGGTCGCCATGTTGGTGATGCTGGTGACCATGCTGCCGATACTCGGCGCCTATTACCTGACCCGTGGCGGCGAAAGCGTCGCGGGCAGCGGCAAATGACCTAGGAGGAGTTCCATGCAAACCCGAATGCTGATAAACGGTCGCCTGGTCGCAGGCGAAGGTCCTGCCTGGACTGTGTTGAACCCGGCCCTTGGCAGCGCCCTGGCGCAGATCAACGAGGCGACCGCCGCCCAGGTCGATGCTGCCGTGCGCGCTGCCGACCAGGCCTTCGATACCTGGTCGCAGACCAGCCCGAAAGAGCGCTCGCAGGTGTTGCTGGCCTTGGCCGATACCGTCGAACAACATGGCGAGGAGTTGGCCAGGCTGGAGTCGCAAAACTGCGGCAAACCCTTTGCCGCCGCGCTGGGTGACGAGATTCCGGCCATCGCCGATGTATTCCGCTACTTCGCTGGCGCCGCGCGCTGCCTGGGCGGTTCCGCGGCGGGCGAGTACCTGCCGGGGCACACCTCGATGATCCGCCGTGACCCCCTGGGCGTGATCGCGTCCATCGCGCCGTGGAACTACCCACTGATGATGCTGGCCTGGAAGATCGCCCCGGCACTGGCGGCTGGCAATACCGTGGTGCTCAAGCCCTCGGAGATGACACCGCTCACAGCCTTGCGCCTGGCCGAGCTGGCCAAGGACCTGCTGCCGGAAGGCGTGCTCAATATCGTTTTCGGCCGCGGCCAGACGGTCGGCACCCCCCTGGTCACCCATCCCAAGGTGCGCATGGTCTCGCTGACCGGCTCCATCCCCACCGGCGCCCACATCATCGGCGCCACCGCCGACAGCGTGAAGCGCATGCACATGGAGCTAGGCGGTAAGGCACCGGTCCTGGTGTTCGACGACGCCGACCTGGACGCGGCCATCGAAGGGATCCGCACTTTCGGCTTCTACAACGCCGGCCAGGACTGCACCGCCGCCTGCCGCCTCTACGTGCAGGACGGCATCTATGAACGCTTCGTCGAACGCCTGGGCGAGGCAGTGGCAAGCATCAAACCTGGCTTGCAGGATGCGTCCGACACCGAGCTGGGCCCCCTGATCAGTGCCCAGCACCGCGACAAAGTCGCAGGCATGGTCGAGCGTGCCATCGCCCAGCCGCACATCCGCTTGGTCACTGGCGGCAAGGTCATCCCGGGAGAAGGGTTCTTCTTCGAACCGACGGTGCTGGCCGATGCCCTGCAGGACGATGAAATCGTGCGCCATGAAGTGTTCGGGCCGGTGGTGTCGGTGACGCGCTTCAGTGACGAGGCCCAAGCCCTGGAATGGGCCAACGACTCGGACTACGGGCTCGCCTCATCGGTCTGGACCCGCGACACTGGCCGCGCCCACCGCTTGGCCGCACGCCTGCAGTACGGCTGCACCTGGGTCAATACCCACTTCATGCTGGTCAGCGAAATGCCCCATGGCGGTCAGAAGCACTCGGGTTATGGCAAGGACATGTCGATGTATGGGCTCGAGGACTACACCTGCGTGCGGCATGTGATGATCAAGCACTGAGTCCAAAACGGTCTGATCGAGGGGATTTTCAGTCTCGATCCTGGTTTTGCATGACGTTCTAACTTGGCGTCCTCTTCGCGGGTAAACCCGCTTCTACAGGGCCTACGTGGGCTAGGTGGGTGCGGGTTTATCCGCGAATACGTCAGCATGCTGGCCGTCGCATTCGCGGATAACGCCCCTACGCGTTGCTGTTACACACATCCGGTGTGTGCTGCATCTGGAAACAAGCGGCGCTCAATCCCTCAAGTCCGACTCATGGATCGGGTTGGCTCGGCTGGTCGCGCGTTGGTATTGGGCCGGCCAAGTGGCCTTGTTGCCGCCCAGGTCATCGTCGGCATGCAGGGGCCAGTAGGGGTCGCGCAGCAGTTCGCGGGCGAGGAAGATGATGTCCGCCTGACCGGTTCGCAAAATGTGCTCGGCCTGGGCCGGCTCGGTGATCATTCCGACCGTGCCGGTGGCGATTTCCGACTCCTTGCGCACCCGCTCGGCGAAACGAGTCTGGTAACCAGGACCAGTTGGGATTTCGGCGTTGACCGAGGTACCGCCTGAGGATACGTCGATCAGGTCCACGCCAATCGCCCTCAGCCGCCGGGCGAGTTCGACGGTCTCATCCGGGTTCCAGCCGTCCTCGACCCAATCGGTGGCCGACACCCGCACGAACAGTGGCAACTCCTGTGGCCAGACGCTGCGCACCGCCTCGGTCACCTCCAGGGTGAGGCGGATGCGGTTTTCGAAACAACTGCCATAACGGTCCCGACGCTGGTTGCTCAGCGGCGAAAGGAACTGATGCAACAGATAGCCGTGGGCCGCATGCACCTCGACCACCTTGAAGCCCGCGGCCAACGCCCGACGAGCGGCATCGGCAAAAGATTGGACGATACCGGCGATCTCATCCTCGGAAAGTTCGCGGGGCACGGTGTGTTCTGGGTCGAAGGCAATTCGTGAGGGGCCGACCGGCTGCCAGCCGCCCTCCTCGACCGTGACGCTGCCATGTTTGCCCAGCCAGGGTCGATGGGTGCTGGCCTTGCGGCCGGCGTGGGCAAGCTGGATGCCCGGCACGGCGCCTTGGGCGGTGATGAAGCGGGTTATGCGCTGCAAGGGGGGGATCTGTGCGTCGTTCCACAGACCCAGGTCCTCAGCGCTGATGCGGCCGTCGGGGGTCACCGCTGTCGCTTCGGTGATCACCAGGCCAGCGCCGCCAACGGCGCGGCTGCCCAGGTGCACCAAGTGCCAGTCATTGGCCAGACCATCGATAGCGGAGTACTGGCACATGGGGGAAACGGCGATGCGGTTGGGCAGGGTCAACTGACGCAGGGTGTAAGGCTCGAGCAGCAGGCTCATGAGGGCACCTCCCAGGGACTCCAATGGTTTGGCCGGTCCGGGCACTTGTGTGGGACCTTGGTCCGGTATTGGTCTTTTTCAGACTAGACCAGATAGGGGGTGGTGGTTTTTTTGTGTTGGTTTGGGGCTTGGGCTTGGGCTTTCAGGTTGTATGTATATCCGGGGTTGGTGGTGGCGCCACCGGCGCTTTTCGCCTTTACGGCGACCTACTTTTGCTCTTCCCTCCATGTCAGGATAGTTGTCGCCCGTCTCATTCGATGGAGGGCGTAGGACTGTCTCATGAAACAACGCCGTTATACCGCTGAGGAGAAAGCCTGGGCGTTGCAGCAAATGTCGGCGCCTTTCAGCCGTCCGGTCACAGAGTTGGCTAAGCAAACAGGCATTACTACTGTCACACTTCGGGCTTGGCGTAATGAAGCCAAGACCCAGGGAGTGCAAATGGCAGGAACAGGTAAACGCAATGGGCGCTGGAGCAGCGCTGACAAGTTCAGAGCTGTGCTTCAGACGGCTGCAATGAGCGAAGCAGAGATTTCAGAATACTGCCGAAGTGCAGGAATTCTGCCGTCGGATCTGGTGCTGTGGCGTACAGCTTGTGAGCAGGCGAATACTCCAACCCAGCAAGAACCCGTCAAAGATATCGCGTCGGTCAAGCGTATCGAGCAACTGGAGCGTGAGTTACGGCGTAAAGAAGCGGCTTTGGCAGAAACGGCGGCGTTGTTGGTACTGCGAAAAAAGGCCGATGCGATCTGGGGCAAGGACGAGGACGAATGACCAGTGCTGCAGATCGCACAACTGCCCTTCAGTTGATTGACGCCGCTGTAAGAGCAGGCGCTCGTCAAAGTGCTGCCTGTGAAGAGTTGGGACTCACTGAGCGCACGGTGCAACGATGGCGCCATCAACCTGAAGATGGGCGGCCTGGCGCAGCCCGCCCTGAGCCAGCCAACAAGCTCAGCGAACGTGAGCGCTTGGCCCTTTTGGATGCAGCCAATCGCCCTGATTGCGCCGACCTCACACCGCATGAAATCGTGCCGAAGTTGGCAGATGAAGGCCTCTACCTAGCCTCGGAATCGACATTTTATCGAGTGCTCAAGTCAGCGGGCCAAGCACACAGGCGTGGGCGTAGTCGAAGACCAAAGGCCAGACCACTCACGACCCATAGGGCGAGTGGGCCCAATCAGGTTTGGTGTTGGGACATCACTTGGTTACCGAGTACTATCAAAGGACGTTTTTTCTATTGGTATATGGTCAAAGATATCTACAGCCGCAAGCTGGTCATGAATGAAGTACACGAGGCAGAAAGTGCTGAACATGCCAGTATCCTGCTGGAGCGCGCCTGCCTACGTGAAGGGATTCGCCCGGATACATTAGTGCTTCATTCAGACAATGGCAGTGCGATGAAGGGCGCGACAATGCTCGCTGCGCTACGTGACCTTGGTGTTCTGCCATCTTTCAGCCGCCCGCGGGTCAGCAACGACAACGCCTATGCCGAGGCTCTATTTCGAACAGCTAAGTACTGCTCACGGTGGCCCAGCGTGCCTTTTGGATCGCTCGATGAAGCTCGTATGTGGGTAATGCGGTTTGCTGCCTGGTACAACAATGAACATCGCCATAGCGCGCTCAAATATGTCACCCCCTCGCAGCGACATCATGGTCAAGATGGCGCTTCGCTGAGGCAGCGTGAACAGTTATACGAAGCAGCGCGGCGTCAGAATCCAGGACGATGGGCCCGAGATGTCCGTAACTGGAAATTGCCTAACCATGTGTACTTGAATCGCGAGCGAGATCCAGAGCAAAAGCGCACCGGTTAAACCAGGCACGACAACTACCTTGACGCGCACCGTCTTGGGCAAAAGTAGGCATGGGACAGGCCCAGCAAAAACCGCTGGCTCCCACATGCGGCCCGGCGCTTCGCACCGGGTTCCCTCGCTGCGAAGCCCCGTAAGGCAATGAAGAGAGAACCCCGCCACGGGCGGGGCGTATGCGGGGGAACAGGCCCATGGTTACTTTGGCCAAGACCAAAGTGACCGCCGTAAGGGCGCAAAGGTGACTAAGCGTCACCCCAAAAAACGGAAAGCCCACAAACCTCAAACTAACAACTAATCAGCTCACCGCGGCTCCATGTGCGCAATCATCAACTGCACACTCTCATTCCCCCGAAACTCATTCACATCCAACTTGTAGGCCAACTCCACCCAGCGCACCGTTGGATTCGGCCAGATATCCCGATCGATACCAAAGGCGATGCCATCGAGCTTGACCGAACCACACTCGCTCTTGAGCACTACCTTCAAATGCCGCTCTCCCACCACCCGTTGCTCGACCAACTGGAACACACCATGGAAAAGCGGCTCGGGAAAGTGCTGCCCCCAAGGCCCCGCATGACGCAGGGCACGCGCAAGGTCCAGGTGGAACTCCTCGACCGCGAGGGTGCCGTCAGAGAGCAACCGCCCGGTCAGGTCTTCTTCCACCAGGTGCCGACGAACCTCTTCGTCGAAGGCCTCGGCAAACGCCGGGAAGTTTTCCGCAGGCAAGGACAGGCCAGCCGCCATGGCATGCCCGCCGAACTTGCTGATCAATTGCGGCTGGCGCGCCGCCACCGCATCCAGCGCATCGCGGATATGGAACCCCGGTACCGAGCGGGCAGAGCCTTTGAGCATGCCCTCGCCGACATCGGCGAAGGCGATGGTCGGGCGGTGATAGCGTTCTTTCATGCGCGAGGCGAGGATGCCGATCACACCCTGGTGCCAATCGGCCTCGAACAGGCACAGGCCATACGGCATGGATTCGACCGGCAGGTCCTTGAGCTGGGCCAGGGCTTCACGCTGCATACCTTGCTCGATGGTCTTGCGGTCCTGGTTCAGGCTATCCAGCTCTTGGGCCATCTCCAGCGCCACGGCCGGGTCGTCGCAGAGCAGGCATTCAATGCCCAGACTCATGTCGTCCAGGCGACCGGCGGCATTCAGGCGCGGCCCAAGGATGAAGCCCAGGTCCGTGGAGGTGATGCGCCGGTGATCGCGCCGGGCGACTTCGAGAATGGCCTTCAGGCCAGGGCGGGCGCGGCCGGCACGGATGCGCTCCAGGCCCTGGTGCACCAGGATGCGGTTGTTGGCATCCAGCGGGACGACATCAGCGACACTGCCCAGGGCGACCAGGTCGAGCAGTTCGCCGATGTTGGGTTGCGGTTGTTGATCGTAGCGCCCCAAGGCGCGCAGGCGAGCCCGCAGCGCCATGAGGACATAGAAGATCACCCCCACGCCAGCCAACGCCTTGCTGGGGAAGTCGCACCCAGGCTGGTTCGGATTGACGATGGCATCGGCATCGGGCAATTGCGCGCCCGGCAGGTGGTGGTCGGTCACCAATACCTTGAGCCCGGCGGCCTTGGCTGCCGCCACGCCCTCGACACTGGAAATGCCGTTGTCCACCGTGATCAGCAGCTGGGGCTCACCCTGCAAGGCCACTTCGACGATCTCCGGTGTCAGCCCATAACCGTACTTGAAGCGGTTGGGCACCAGATAATCGACATGGGCCGCGCCCAGGAGGCGAAGCCCCAGAACACCGACAGTACTGGCTGTGGCCCCGTCGGCATCGAAGTCGCCGACGATGACGATACGCTGGCGCTGATCCAGCGCCTCCAGCAACAGGTCCACCGCCGCATCGATGCCCTTGAGCTGCTGGTACGGCAACAAGCGCGCCAGGCTCTTGTCCAGTTCGGTCTCGGACTGCACGCCACGGGCGGCGTACAGGCGGGTCAGCAAAGGGGGCAGGTTACCGAGGAACGGCAGGCTCGGCGGCAGGGGGCGGGGTTCGATACGCATGGGGCCTTCGACAATCAGAGAGGGAACAGGTCAGCCGCGCTCACCGAGCAGCCACTCAAGCTGCACTTCGTGCTGGCCGCGGTCGTCGGTCACGAACACAGTGCCTTCACTGATCATCACGTCCCACTTGATCGAGCGGGGCATGTCCGTGGCCAGGATCTCCAGCACATCCTGGGGAACCGCGGCGATGCTGAGGTTCTTCAGGCCCTTGACTGCATCGACGACTTTGTTCTGCCATACCCGCAGACTGCCGTAGGCCAACAGACTGGTACGCTCGGTACGACGCGAGCACCAAGTCAGGCGCTCGGCGTCTGGCTGGCCGACTTCGATCCAGTGCAGGATGCGGTCGTCCAGGCTCTTTTCCCACAGGGCCGCTTCATCCACGTCGGACAGGCCACGGCCAAACGACAGGTTCCCGTTGTACCAGAGCGCGTAGGCCAACAGGCGTACAGCCATGCGCTCCTCGGTTTCCGACGGGTGACGGGCGATGGTCTGACGGACGCTCTCGTACACACCGCGGTCGAGGTCGGTCAGATTCAGTTCGAACTTGTAAGTGGTGGACGGCTGGGCCATGGGTGGGGGCTTCTTGCGAAAATAAAAGTCACACAGTCTAACCGATCCCGCTCATCGTTGCGCCGCGGCAGTACCTGCCGTCGACGACCTATGATAAAACCACGGGCTAAGCCCAGCTGCTACGGATGCCCCATGCCCACGCCAAGCAAACCCCTCGCCGGCCTGAAAGTGATCGAGCTCGGCACCCTGATCGCCGGCCCCTTCGCCTCGCGAATCTGCGCCGAATTCGGTGCCGAGGTCATCAAGGTCGAGTCGCCCGATGGCGGCGACCCGCTGCGCAAATGGCGCAAGCTGTACGAGGGCACTTCGCTGTGGTGGTTCGTCCAGGCACGCAACAAGCAATCGCTGACCCTCAACCTCAAGCACCCCGAAGGCCGTGAAGTGCTCAAGCGCCTGCTGGCCGAGGCGGACATCCTGATCGAGAACTTCCGCCCCGGCGTACTGGAAAAATTGGGCCTGGGCTGGGACGTGCTGCACGCACTCAACCCACGTCTGGTAATGGTACGCCTGTCCGGCTTCGGCCAGACCGGGCCGATGAAGGATCAGCCCGGTTTCGGCGCGGTAGGCGAGTCCATGGGCGGCCTGCGTTACATCACAGGTTTCGAGGACCGCCCGCCGGTACGCACGGGCATCTCCATCGGCGACTCGATCGCGGCCCTGTGGGGCGTGATCGGCGCCTTGATGGCCCTGCGCCACCGCGAGGTCAATGGGGGCCAAGGGCAAGTGGTGGACGTGGCACTGTACGAGGCCATTTTCGCGATGATGGAAAGCATGGTGCCGGAATTCGACGTGTTCGGTTTCATCCGCGAGCGCACCGGCAACATCATGCCCGGCATCACGCCCTCCTCCATCCACACCAGCGCCGACGGCAAGCATGTGCAGATCGGCGCCAATGGCGATGCCATCTTCAAGCGTTTCATGCAGGCCATCGGCCGCGACGACCTGGCCGATGACCCAAGCCTGGCCAGCAACGACGGCCGAGACCTGCGCCGCGACGAGCTGTATGGCGTCATCGACCGTTGGGTCAATAGCCTGCCATTGGAAGAGGTCATGCAGGCCCTCACCCAGGCCGAGGTGCCGGCCAGCCGCATCTATTCGGCCGAGGACATGTTCAGCGACCCGCAGTATCTGGCTCGCGAAATGTTCCTCCAGGCCAAACTGCCCGATGGCAAGCCGTTCAAGATGCCTGGCATCGTCCCTAAGCTTTCGGATACGCCAGGCTCCAGCGAGTGGGTAGGTCCAACCTTGGGCGAACACACCGAGTCGGTGTTGACGCGTCTTGGCTACGACGCTGTGGCCATCAGTCGGCTGCGCGAAACCGGTGCGGTCTGATCGCCTACCGATGCGAGGAATTGCCAGGCGTCTGCTCGGGCTGCTGATCATCCTGTGCGCAATGCTGCCGGTGTTGGGACAGTCCAAGGAGCGCCTGGTCTGGCTGGTGCGCGATCTGCCGCCATTCACCATCTTCGAAGGTACGGCCAAGGGCCAGGGCGTCGTTGACAACCTGCTGCCTCGATTGATTGCACAGATGCCCGAGTACGACCACAGCATCGTCAGGGTCAACCGTGCGCGGGGCATCCAGATGCTCCAAGAGCCCAGTTTTACCTGCGATCCGACGCTGCTCTGGACGCCGGAGCGGGCCAAGTTCGTGCATTACTCCATCCCGTCGCTGGGTGTGCTGAGCAGCGGGGTGGTGATACGCAAGCAGGACCAAGCGCTCCTGGCGCCGTTCCTCGACAACCAACAGGTCGACCTCAAGCGCTTGCTGGGCCAGACTCGACTCAAGCTTGGCATCGTCGCCGAACGCAGCTACAGCGTTCAAATCGACGAAATCCTCCGCCAGCTACCCGACACAGCGTTGAGCCGTCATTACGGCAATGACGCTACCGCCAATTTGCTACAAATGCAGCGCTTGGGCCGCCTTCAACTGGTCCTGGGCTACTGGCCGGAAATGCGCTATCTGATTCAGGCTCAGGGCAATAACCCGGACGAGTATGCTTTTCACCCGATCCAAGGTGTGAACCGCTATCAGTTTCTGCATGTGGGCTGCTCCGATACGCCCCAGGGGCGCGAAGCCATCAGTCAGATCGATCACCTGCTGCCTGCCCTGCGTCGCGAGACACTGCCAGAATTCTATGCCCGCTGGCTGGCCCCTGAAGAGCATGAGCAGTACCTGGCCGACAGTCAGCACTTTTTCGATACCCAGGCCGACAGCCCCGAGGAACACTGAGCTGGGCGATTGGCTGTAAAAAAAGAAACCCCGGGCGCAGGAAGGAACGCCCAGGGTCGAACGAAAGTCAGGGGACTTTCAGGAGCAGTCTTCAGCACCGGAGCAAAGCGCTGTCGACCTGCTCTTACCGATTCTGATGAAACCCTCAGACAAAGGTTCCGGAAAATGCTCGCTGATGCTGCAAGGCAGCGATCACACAAGGTTGCAGACGCCCTTCAGCGATCTGCAGGTCTCGGTGCAGGCCATCGACCAGGTCAACCAGCAAGCGCTGGTCCTCCAGCTGGCGCAGGCTGACCGAACGCCTGAGCGTCACATCACCCTGCTGATCGATCACACTGAGTTGGCGGTTGCCGCTGGCGTCTGTTTCGCCGAGCAGGGCATGGTAAGGGGTCAAGGCGTCGTTGAGCAGTTTGCAGATTCTTTCCATCCGGCGTACTCACTGTTCGAGGAAGCTATCGGAACTGACCACCAGACGCCGTGCAAAGTTCGCTCATGCCGCGCCGGTATCAGTGAGCATGCGCGGGGTACATGACAGTTTGAATATGTCCCTCGGACCCTTGATGGATACGCTCCAGAGCCCGTTGCAGGCTCGGCATCACCAATGGCCAGGACAGCTCGCCGACAACCCGAACGCCCTGGCGTCGGGCCTCCCGGGCCAGACCTTCGCCATGATCGGTTGATTGTCCGACGAACAATAACGCACAAGGCCGCTGCGCCTGCGCCACCTGCCGGAGCAGGGTTCGGCCGCAATGCACCGGCAAGCCATGATCGAGGATCAGCAGATCAACGATTCCCCGCTGGGATAAGCAGCCCTTTGCCTCGGCCAGGTCCTGGGCTACACGCACATTGAAGACGCCTTGTGCATTGCAGGCCTGGTGCAGCGAGATATCGTGGGAAGGTCGTGCGTGAATCAGTACGTTGAGCCAATGCATGAACCGCTCCTGGAGTAGCACTACGCCCTTGTGGATAGGCGAGTCACTCTAGAAGGCCCCATGCAACGGCAGGAATAGGAAATTACTTAAGCTTCTGAAGAAAGATCCGACTCATCGCGTGGAGGCGAGTAGGACGCCGCCCGGGGCCGCTGCGCGCCCCCGGACGGGTTGAGTCTTAGAGCGGTTTGCCGCGGTTGCCGTGCTGGGCGACGAAGGCCTGGACGGCCTTCAGGTCGTTGGCCAGGACCGTGCAACGCTCGTCACGGCTGAACAGGTCGCTCAGGTGCGCTGGCAGCTCGAGGGCCTTGCCGACGCCTGCCTTTTCCACCGCGTCCGGGAACTTGACCGGATGCGCGGTACCCAGAATGACCATCGGCGTATCCAGACTGCGACGGCACTCACGGGCGGCCTTGACGCCGATCGCGGTGTGCGGATCAAGCACCTCGCCGGTACTGGCAAACACTTCGGCGATGGTCTCGCAGGTCTGCTCATCAGTCACGGCCAGCGAATCGAACAGCTTGCGCGCTTCGGTCCAGCGGTCCTGTTCGACACTGAAGCCCCCGCCCTGCTTGAAACGCTCCATCAGCTCGGCGATGGCGGCACCACTGCGCCCATGCAGGTCGAACAGCAGGCGCTCGAAGTTGGAGGAGACCATGATGTCCATCGATGGCGACAGGGTCGGATGCAGGGTGTCCTTGACGTACTGGTTGCCGCTCATGAAGCGGTGCAGGATGTCGTTGCGGTTGGTCGCCACGATCAGTTGGCTGATCGGCAGGCCCATGTTGCGCGCCAGGTAGCCGGCAAAGATATCGCCGAAGTTACCCGTCGGGACCGAGAAGGCCACCGAGCGGGCCGGGCCACCCAGCTGCAGCGCTGCATGGAAGTAGTAGACGATCTGGGCCATGATCCGCGCCCAGTTGATCGAGTTCACGGCGACCAGACGGGTGCCCTTGAGGAACGACTGGTCCGCGAAGCTGGCCTTGACCATTTCCTGGCAGTCGTCGAAGTTGCCTTCGATGGCGATGTTGTGGATGTTGTCGCCGAAGATGGTCGTCATCTGGCGACGCTGCACCTCCGAGACACGCTGGTGCGGGTGCAGGATGAAGATGTCGACGTTGTCGCAGCGGCGGCAACCTTCGATGGCGGCGGAGCCGGTGTCACCGCTGGTGGCCCCGATGATCACCACGCGCTCGCCGCGCTTGGCCAGGACGTGGTCGAGCAGGCGGCCGAGCAGTTGCAAGGCGAAGTCCTTGAACGCCAGGGTCGGGCCGTGGAACAGCTCCATCACCCACTCGTTGCCCGCCAACTGGCGCAGCGGCGCGACGGCGGCATGAGCGAACTCGCCGTAGGTTTCTTCGAGGATCTTCTTGAAGTCGGCGTCAGCGATGCTGCCATCGACGAACGGGCGCATCACCCGGAAAGCCAGCTCGTGGTACGGCAGGCCAGCCCACGAAGCGATCTCTTCCTGGGTGAAGCGTGGCAGGTTCTCCGGCACGTACAGACCGCCATCGCTGGCGAGGCCTGCCAGCAGGACGTCTTCGAAATTCAGGGCCGGTGCCTGGCCGCGGGTACTGATATAGCGCATGGGTGCAAACCTTCGGTTCTGGGCGCGGGCCGCCGTCGCGGCCCGCCACTGACATTAATTGAGCTGTTCGACGCGGATGCGCACGACCTTGCCGACCACGTCCTGCAGGGCTTCCAGGGCGACGATGGCGTCGTTGATGCGCTGCTCCACCACGCGGTGGGTCAGGAGGATCATCGGCACCAGGCCGTCTTGCTCCTCGGCTTCCTTCTGCATGATCGACTCGATGTTGATGCCACGCTCGGAGAGGATGCTCGCCACCTGGGCCAGTACGCCCGGATGGTCCTTGGCCTGGATGCGCAGGTAGTAGGCGCTTTCACAGGCTTCGATCGGCAGGATCGGGTGAGCCGACAGCGAATCGGGCTGGAAGGCCAGGTGCGGTACGCGGTTTTCAGGGTCGGAGGTCATGGCGCGAACCACGTCGACCAGGTCGGCGACCACCGAAGAGGCGGTCGGCTCCATACCGGCACCGGCACCGTAGTAAAGGGTGGAGCCGGCAGCATCACCGTTGACCATGACAGCGTTCATCACGCCGTTGACGTTGGCGATCAGGCGATCATTGGGGATCAGGGTCGGGTGGACGCGCAGCTCGATGCCGGCGTCAGTGCTGCGGGCCACGCCCAGGTGCTTGATGCGATAGCCCAGGGCCTCGGCGTAGTTGACGTCGGCGGTGGTCAGCTGGGTAATGCCTTCGGTGTAGGCCTTGTCGAACTGCAACGGAATGCCGAAGGCGATGGACGCGAGGATGGTCAGCTTGTGGGCAGCATCGATGCCTTCGACGTCGAAGGTCGGGTCGGCTTCGGCATAACCCAGGGCCTGGGCTTCGGCCAGTACGTCAGGGAAGGCACGGCCCTTGTCGCGCATCTCGGTGAGGATAAAGTTGCCGGTGCCGTTGATGATGCCCGCCAGCCAGTTGATGCGGTTGGCCGACAAACCTTCGCGAATCGCCTTGATCACCGGGATGCCACCGGCCACGGCCGCTTCGAAGGCGACAATGACGCCCTTCTCGCGGGCCTTGGCGAAGATCTCGTTGCCGTGCACGGCAATCAGCGCCTTGTTGGCGGTAACCACGTGCTTGCCGTTCTCGATGGCCTTGAGGACCAGATCACGGGCGATGGTGTAGCCACCGATCAGTTCGATGACGATGTCGATCTCAGGGTTGCTCGCGACTTCGAACACATCAGCGGTAATGGGGGTACCGGTAATCTGGCAGTTCGGGTTCTGCGAGCGCATGGCGATCTGTGCCACTTCAATACCGCGCCCGGCACGGCGGGCAATCTCCTCGGCGTTGCGCTGAAGTACATTGAAGGTTCCGCCACCGACGGTCCCCAACCCACAGATGCCTACTTTGACCGGTTTCACTGTGAACTCCCCATTGAACGGTCGGCGCCTGCGCCGACCGTGAAACTTGCCGTCTCCCCATGGCGACGGCGTAGTGATTGAATTACTTGGCGGCCTTTGCGTCGCTGGCCAGGGCCAGCTTGGCGACCTGCGGTGCCGGCTGGTAACCCGGAATCACCTGGCCGCTCTGCAAGACGATCGCCGGCGTGCCATTGACACCGATCGACTGCCCCAGCTCGAACTGCTTGCTGACCGGGTTGGCGCACTTGGCGGCCTTGATTTCCTTGCCGTCGATCATCTTGTCCAGCGCCGCGCGGCGGTCGCTGGAGCACCAGACGGCCTGCAACTGCTCGTCACCGGGCGAGCCGAGGCCCTGGCGCGGGAAGGCGACATAGCGCACTTCGATACCGCGGCGATTGAGCTCAGGGACTTCGGCGTGCAGCTTGTGGCAATACGGGCAGGTGGTGTCGGTAAACACCGTGATGTGCGACTTGGTCTCGCCCTTGGCAGGATAAACCACCATTTCGGCGGCTGGAATGCCGTTGATGAGCTTGGCGATGCCCTGACGCTCTGTCTTCTCGGTGAGGTTGACCGGCTTGCCATCCTGGATCTGGTACAAGTACCCCTGCATCACGAACTGGCCATCGCCGCTGGCATACAGCACACGACCACCTTGCAGCTTGACTTCATACAGTCCGTTGACCGGGCTGCTGGCGACGCTTTCGACCGGTACGTCCAGCGCGAGGGTCTTGAGGGTATTGCGGATGGCCTGCTCGGCACCGGCGTTGGCATCGGTGGCCGCAGCGACGGCAAAGGTACTGGCCAACGCCAGGGCGGCGGCGGCGAAAATCTGGGTCACGCGCATGGGGTACTCCTGAAGGCGGACGGGGCCGGAAGATGTCGATCCGCGGCAAAAACGCGGCGAGCGGACGGCCCTTGGTGCAAACCGTCCAAGCCTACCACAACAGGCTGGCGCTAAATGCCCTCTCAACCTCCATAGGTCGGAACATGAAAATGATTCATCCACGCGGATGGTGCTGGGCGTGCAGTTGCTGCAAACGCGCCTTGGCCACATGGGTGTAGATCTGGGTAGTGGACAAGTCACTGTGCCCCAACAGCATCTGCACCACTCGCAGGTCGGCCCCGTGATTGAGCAAATGCGTGGCGAAAGCGTGACGCAGGGTATGGGGCGACAGGGGCTTGTCGATCCCTGCGACCCGCGCCTGGTGCTTGATGCGGTGCCAGAAGGTCTGGCGGGTCATCTGCTCGCCACGCTGGCTGGGGAACAGCACATCGCTGGGGCGCCCGTTCAACAGGTCATTGCGACCATCGCGCAGGTAGCGTTCGAGCCACAGCACCGCCTCTTCGCCCATCGGCACCAGGCGCTCCTTGCTGCCCTTGCCCATCACCCGCAGAACCCCCTGTCGCAGGTTGACCTGATCGAGGGTCAGGCTGACCAGTTCGGTCACCCGCAGGCCGCAGGCGTAGAGCACTTCGAGCATGGCTCGGTCGCGCTGACCGATGGCTTCGGCCAGGTCCGGCGCCTGCAGCAGGGCCTCGACATCGTCCTCCGACAAGGACTTGGGCAATGGCCGTCCCAATAGCGGCATTTCCACTTGCAGGGTCGGGTCTACACCTACGAGCTTTTCTCGCAGCAGATAACGAAAGAAGCCACGCAAGCCCGAGAGGAAGCGTGCCGTGGAGCGCGGCTTGTAGCCTTGTTCCAGGCGCCAGGCCAGATGGTCCAGGATCAGGTCACGGCCGGCGTCAAGCAGGGCCACCTCGCGCTCCTGTAGCCAACCATTGAACAGCGCCAGGTCGCTGCGGTAGGAGGCGCGGGTATTGTCGGACAGGCCTTTTTCCAGCCAGAGGGCATCAAGAAACTGGTCAATCAGGGGGTGGTCGAGAGCGGGCATGAAAACTCGGTGGCAAACGGTGCAATGGCGCTTAGTCTTTCATAACAACGTTGGCATAGGGAGCCCATATGAGCGAACAGCAGATTCTCCTGAGTTTCGGTGGCATCGGCGCAGCCGCTCTTGCCTGCCAATGGCTGGCCTGGCGCCTGAAACTGCCAGCGATACTCTTTCTGCTGCTGTGCGGTATTCTGGCCGGACCTGTGCTGGGCTGGCTATCGCCGCAGCAATTGTTCGGCCCGCTGCTGATGCCACTGGTGTCACTGGCCGTGGCCCTGATCCTGTTCGAGGGCAGCCTGACCCTGCATTTGTCCCAATGGCACGAGATCGGCAGCGTGGTGCATCGACTGGTGACGGTGGGCGCCTTGAGCACCTGGCTGGTCATCGCTCTCGCCACCCACTGGCTACTGGGCTTCGAGTGGCCCCTGGCGATCCTCTTCGGCACCCTCACCTTGGTGACAGGCCCAACCGTGATCGTGCCAATGCTGCGGGTGGTGCGCCCCAAGACTGCGATCGCCAACATCCTGCGTTGGGAGGGGATCGTCATCGATCCGATCGGTGCACTGCTGGCCGTGGTGGTCTACAGCTTCATCATTGCCCGCACCGACGGCGACGGGCTGAGTCAGAGCCTGGTGACCTTTGCCGGCGTGATCTTCTGCGGTAGCGCCCTGGGCGCAGCGGGCGGCTGGCTGCTGGGCCAGATCATGCGCGCGCAATGGCTGCCAGAGTACCTGCACAACCTGGCGTCGCTGGCAGCGGTACTGGGCATCTTCATCGCCGCCAACCAGATCGTCCATGAGTCGGGGCTGCTGGCCGTCACGGTCATGGGCATGTGGCTGGCCAACATGCCCGGTGTGGATGTGCGGCAGATCCTGCACTTCAAGGAAAACCTCAGCGTGCTGTTGATCTCGGGGCTGTTCATTCTGCTGGCCGCCCGGCTCGACCTGCATGCGCTGCTGGCATTGGGCCCGGCGGTGTTGGCACTACTGCTGGTCATTCAGTTGCTGGCGCGGCCGCTCAATGTATTGCTGTCGACCTGGGGCTCGAACCTGAACTGGCGCGAGCGCCTGCTGCTGGCCTGGATCGCGCCCCGTGGAATCGTCGCCGCAGCGGTTTCGGCGATCTTCGCCATTCGCCTGGATGAAGCCGGCCACGAGGGGGCGCTGCTGCTGGTTCCTTTGACCTTCGCGGTCATCATCGGCACCGTGGTATTGCAAAGCGCCACCGCAAGGCCACTGGCCCGCCTGCTCAAAGTGGCCGAGCCAGCCCCCAGCGGCTTTCTCATCGTCGGTGCCAATCCACCGGCCCGCGCCATCGCAAAGGCCTTGCAGCAATTGGGCAGCCGGGTGCTGCTGACCGATTCGAGCTGGGAGAACATCCGCGCCGCGCGCATGGATGGACTGCCGACCTACTTCGGTAACCCGGCGTCTCAGCACGCCGACGCCCACTTGGATCTGGTGGGCCTGGGCCATCTACTTGGCCTTTCCCCCGCCGGCGAGCTCAACGCCCTGGCCTGCGCACGCTTTCGCCATGACTTTGGTCCCAATCGACTGTTTGCATTGGCCAGCGGCCTGGAAAAGCAGCGCAGTGACAAGCACCGTGCCAGCGAAGAGCATCGCGGCCAACTGCTCGGTTCAAGCACGATGACCTACGGGCAACTGGCCAATCGCCTGCATCAGGGCGCCGAGCTGTATAGCACCCACCTCACCGACGGCTTCAACTGGCAGGACTACCAAGCGTTGCACGGCGAACGGGCAACCTTGCTTTTCGCCCGAGATAGCAACGGCTGGGTCCATGTCGCCAGTCCGGACTCTCCCCTCAAGCCCCAGCCTGGCTGGACACTGGTGGCGCTGGTGGAGGCCGACCTGGAAGCGAACACCCAGGTCGAGGTACAGACCGCCAATCAGTGAGCGGGAAGCACGGGTACCGGGCGCTTGTCCTCGTCGATGGCGACGAAGCTGAACACACCATGGATGGCCCGTTCGCGGCCATCCAAGTACATGTTCTCGACAAAGACATCCACCTGCACCTGCAAGCTGGTGTTGCCAACCTTGATCACCGTCCCCACCAACTCGACGATCGAGCCCGCAGGAATCGGGTGCTTGAAGTCGATGCGGTCGGTCGATACGGTCACCAGCGGCAAACGACAGAATCGTGTGGCGGCGATGAACGAGACTTCGTCCATCCAAGCCAGGGCGGTGCCGCCGAACAGGGTGTTGTGGTGATTGGTGGTACTGGGGAAGACAGCCTTCGTCACGCGGGTCACCGACAGTTCGGTGCGGCGCTGGATTTCCTGATCTCGAGGGGTGGTCATGAAGTGCTCTTGTCGCAACGGCTTGAAAGCGGTGCCGTCTGATTCGCGGGTAGACCCGCAAAAAGCCTGCACCGCCGATACAGAAATACAATGTCTAGTCCTGAAATAGGTTTACACCTGTTCAGGTAGGCCGACAGGCCTCAAAACGCCCGATGCACAGCATCGGGCGTTTTGTTTTTCAGGGCCATATGAGGCCGTTCTGTGTTGTAGATCTGCACTGCCTCGTCAACCATCTGTCTCGCTTGCTCCAAATCTGCAGGGCTACTCAACAGCAGCTCCATCTTGAGGATTCCGTTGATTCGCTCGGCCAGCGCGTTCTGGTAGCAGTCATACCCATCAGTCATGGAGCACTGAACGCCGTGCCGTTGATGCAGTGACTGGTATAGCGCCGAGCAATATTGGATGCCTCGATCCGAATGGTGGACTAATGGCTGGCGACGACGTCGCTTTCGTAGTGCCTGCTTGAAAGCTTGCGCCACTGACTCGGCATGCAGGCTCTCATGGACGTGGTGGCCAACGATTTTCCTGGAGTACGCATCCGTTATCAGGCTCAGGTATAGCGGGCCGTTACGTGCGGGCAGGTAAGTAATGTCGGCCACCCAGACATGTTCCGGCCTTGTCGGAACAATCTGGCTTGGCCCGGGCTTGAGTAAGTTGGGGTGGCGGTAGAAGCGATGAAAGCTTTGTGTTGTCTTGTGGTAGGCCCGCTTAGGCAGTACGAGCAAACGGCGCTCTCCCAAGACTTGGAACAGCCTATCTCGGCCGATCTGGAGTCGTCTGTCAGGCTGGCAATGCAGCAGATAGTGCAGCTTGCGTGTACCCAGACGAGGCTGGCGCATCCGGACTTGCTGAACAAACTTAACCACCCGGTCTGCCTGGCGCTCTTTGCCATCAGCGGCTCGGTTGCGTTTGTAGTAAGCCTGTCGACTGATGCCTAGAAACTGACAAGCCCTGGCAATGCTCAGTCCTGCGACTTGACCTTGCGAGAGGACTTGCCGGATCGCTTTTTTACGACCGAAACACCATAGTCATTTTTCAGAACATCGACGACCGTCTCGAAGAACTGGGCCTTCTGGCTCATCAGCTCAAGCTGCTGCTCAAGCTCTTTGATCCGCTGCTCTGGAGTGAGCGGTTTGGGGTCAGACATCGCGCAGCTCCTCTCGGCTCGGATCGATGCCCCTTGGCTCCAATCCTGCCGACCGTGCTTACGCAACCATACCAGAACCGTCGATCGACCCTGGATGCCATACCGTTCCTGGGCCTGGCCGTAGGTCATCTCGCCTTTTTCAATCTGATCAACCACCGCCAATTTAAAAGACAGTGAGTAATCTCGCTGTGTGCGCTTTACACCTTGCTCCATCTGACTCTCCGGAAATTCGGGATGGGAGGTGTAAACCTTATTCAGGACGGGACACAAAAAGCAAAAAAGCAGCCCGAAGGCTGCTTTTTTTCTCGCAAGGTGGCCTCGACGGCCACCCGGCAAACGGCACTTAGGCCAGTTTTTCCTTGATGCGAGCGGCTTTGCCGGACAGGTCGCGCAGGTAGTACAGCTTGGCCTTACGCACGTCACCACGACGTTTCACGGACAGGCTGTCGATCTGCGGGCTGTAGGTCTGGAAGGTACGCTCTACGCCAACGCCGCTGGAGATCTTGCGCACGGTGAAGGCGCTGTTCAGGCCGCGGTTGCGCTTGGCGATAACGACACCTTCGAACGCCTGCAGACGGGAACGGTCACCTTCCTTCACTTTAACCTGGACGACAACGGTGTCGCCTGGTGCGAAGGCTGGGATTTCCTTGTTCATCTGCTCGGCTTCGAGCTGCTGGATGATCTTGTTGGTCATGCTGTGCTCCTAAGGCGGATAACTTGATCCACCATCGATACGTTAACTATCGTCCCGCTCGCGGAGGTATTCCTCGAGCAGCTTCTTCTCTTCTCCAGAAAGCGAGCGACTTTCCAGAAGATCGGCGCGTCGTTCGAAGGTCCTACCAAGGGACTGCTTCAACCGCCAACGCCGGATGTGTGCATGGTTGCCACTAAGCAACACGTCGGGAACGCGCTGATCCGCATACACCTCCGGTCGGGTGTAGTGCGGGCAATCGAGCAGACCGTCGGTGAAGGAGTCTTCCTCCGCCGAGTCCACATGCCCTAAAGCTCCGGGCAGCAGTCGCGTAACCGCATCGATCAGCACCATGGCCGGCAGCTCGCCACCGGAAAGCACATAGTCACCAATCGACCACTCTTCATCGACATGAGCCTCGATAAAACGCTCGTCGATGCCTTCGTAACGACCGGCGATCAGGATCAACGATTCCTGTTGCGCCAGGTCTTTGACCGCCTGCTGAGTCAGCTTGCGGCCTTGTGGCGAGAGGTAGATCACCTTCGCCGATGCTCCGGTCGCTTGCCTGGCACTGGCCAGGGCATCTTCCAGAGGCTTGATCTTCATCACCATGCCCGGACCACCGCCAAACGGCCGATCATCCACCGTGTGGTGACGATCAGTGGTGTAGTCCCGCGGGTTCCAGCAGGTCACTTGCAGCAACCCCTGTTTCACCGCGCGGCTGGTAATGCCGTACTCCGTGATGGCCGAGAACATCTCGGGGAACAACGTGACGACTTCTACTCGAAGGTTACCCATCGTTTAGAAATCCGCGTCCCACTCGACCCGCATCACGCCTGCTTCCAGGTCGACTGCCAGCACACATTGCTCCGTATAGGGCAACAGTCGCTCGCGATCATCCAGGCTGCCTGCGCAAGGCTTGACCACCATTACATCGTTCGCACCGGTCTCCAACAGGTGATCGATCTTGCCGAACAGGTGTTCGTCCTGATTGATGACCTTCAGACCGACCAACTGGTACCAGTAGTACTCGTCAGCGGCCAGGTTGGGCAAAAGGCTCCGCGGAATGCAGATTTCGTAACCGCTCAGAAGACGGGCTTCATCACGATCATCGAGGCCTTTCAGTTTCACGACCAGGCCCTTTTGGGAGCCACGACCGTTGACCAGCTCGACCTGTTTTACCTTGCCTTCGTGCCGAAGCGTCCAGCGTGGATAATCCAACAGGTTTTCAATCGGATCGGTAAAGGAATACACCTTCACCTCGCCGCGAACGCCGTGAACCGAAAAAATCTTGCCGACGACAATGAGGGCGTCAGCGTTTTCTGGCGTCGCGTTCATACTGCTCAGGCAGCGGCCTTAGCAGCGTCCTTCAGCAGCTGAGCAACGCGCTCAGACGGCTGTGCGCCCTGGCTCAGCCAGTAGTTGACGCGTTCCTGATTGACCGACAGCTTGACTTCAGCGCCGGAAGCAACCGGGTTGAAGAAGCCAACGCGCTCAACGAAACGGCCGTCACGGGCGTTACGGCTGTTGGTCACGGTCAGGTGATAGAAAGGGCGCTTCTTGGAGCCGCCACGGGCAAGACGGATGGTTACCATGTGAACATCGTTCCTATAGTCGGTGCTGCAAATCTGAATGCCCAAATGGGCACAGGGTGCCCAAAAGGCCGCATATTCTCGGGGAATACACGGACATTTGCAAATGCCTTTTTCGGCGTGGGTCTACCACACCGTTCAGATCTGCCGGTTAAGCCGCGAATTTCGCGACATCGTTCCCGCCGGAGCGGGATTTCGGGAGGGCTGCCTTATATAAAGGCAACCTCCCAGAATCGAATCAGATCTTCGGCATGCCGCCACCTGGCAGCATCCCGCCTAGGCCACGCATCATCTTGGCCATGCCGCCCTTGGCGGAGAATTTCTTCATCATCTTCTGCATCTGCTTGTGCTGCTTGATCAGCCGACCGACGTCCTGCACCTGGGTGCCAGAGCCGAGGGCGATGCGGCGCTTTCGCGAACCGCTGATGATTTCCGGGTCGCGACGCTCGGCAGGCGTCATGGAGTCGATGATCGCCTCCATCTGCTTGAACTGCTTCTCGGCCGCGCCCTGGGCATTGCCCATCTGCGACAGGTTGACCCCACCGATGCTCGGCAGCTTGTCCATCAGGCCGCCCAGGCCGCCCATGTTCTTCATCTGCTGCAGTTGGTCGCGGAAGTCTTCAAGGTCGAAGCCCTTGCCCTTCTTGAGCTTCTTGGCGAGCTTGTCGGCCTTGGCCTTGTCGATGTTCTGCTCGGCCTGCTCGATCAGGCTGAGCACGTCACCCATGCCCAGAATGCGCGAGGCGATGCGGTCTGGGTGGAAGGGCTCGAGCGCTTCGGTCTTCTCGCCCATACCGATGAACTTGATCGGCTTGCCGGTAATGGCGCGAACCGACAGGGCAGCACCGCCACGGGCATCACCGTCGACCTTGGTCAGCACCACGCCGGTCAGCGGCAGGGCGTCGCCGAAGGCCTTGGCGGTGTTGGCAGCGTCCTGACCGGTCATGGCGTCGACCACGAACAGCGTCTCGACCGGCTTGACCGCGGCGTGCAGCGCCTTGATCTCGTCCATCATATCGGCATCGATGTGCAGACGACCGGCGGTGTCGACGATGACCACGTCGATGTATTTGAGCTTGGCTTCGCGGATCGCTGCTTCAGCGATGGCCACAGGCTTCTGGCTGATGTCGGACGGGAAGAAGGTCACGCCGATATCATTGGCCAGGGTTTCGAGCTGTTTGATCGCCGCCGGACGATAGACGTCGGCCGACACCACCATCACGCTCTTTTTCTTGCGCTCCTTAAGGAAGCGCGCCAGCTTGCCGGCGGTCGTGGTCTTACCTGCACCCTGCAAGCCCGCCATCAGCACCACAGCCGGTGGCGCGGCATTGAGCGCCAGGTCTTCGTTGGCCGCGCCCATCAGCCCTTCGAGCTCGGCCTGGACGATCTTCACGAACGCCTGGCCCGGGGTCAGGCTGCGCGACACCTCAGTGCCGACCGCACGTTCCTTGACGCTGTTGACGAAATCCTTGACCACCGGCAGGGCGACGTCGGCCTCGAGCAGGGCCATGCGCACTTCGCGCAACGTATCCTTGATGTTGTCTTCGGTCAGCTTGGCCTTGCCGGTGACATGGCGCAGCGTCTGTGACAAGCGGTCGGTCAGGTTTTCGAACATGGTGATCCTTTCAGGCCCTAATAAAGCCGAGGTTTTTCAGGCACCCAGGTGAAGATGTACACGCCCCGGGCACAACAAGGCGGCGATTATAGCGAAGAGCGAGGGCTGCGCACACCTTGGTGCTGACCACCGGGGGGATGCTTGGTCTATTGGCGGGTACACCACGCTCATCAGGATCACCGCCAGGCCTGTGGGACCGGGTTTACTCGCGAATGGGCCCGTACACTCAATCGAGGCTGTTACGTCAACAGATCTGCCCACGGGTCAGGTCCTACTGCTCTGCAGTCTTCCTAGAGCTGCGGGATCTATGCCAAACTCCGTCCTTTTAGGGCTTGCCTACCAGGACTTATGCTCTCTTCCCCCAGCCTCATCCCCAACCTGCTCGCCGCCGGGCTCTACATCGCCGCCGCGCTCTACCAAGGCAGTCGCCTGGCCCAGGGCAGCCGCGCCGACAAACGTCTGCTCGGCCTGCTCGGCGCCCTTGCGGTCATCGCCCAGGGCAGCGCCCTGTTCTTCCAGCTGCTCACACCGCTGGGCCTGAGCCTCGACTTCTTCAGCGCCGCCAGCCTGATCGCCGTCGCGGTCATCTCGCTGACCTTGCTGGCCTGCCTGCGCATCCCGGTCGAAAATCTGCTGATGCTGCTGTTCCCACTCGGTGCGGTGACGGCCCTTCTGGCCCAGTTCGCCCCACCCGGCACCGTACCGCTGGTCAACGAGGAGCCTGGGATCCTGGCGCATATCCTGCTCTCGATCCTGGCCTATGGCTTGTTCACCATCGCCGTGTTCCAGGCCCTACTCCTGCTGCTGCAGGACCATCAGCTCAAGCACAAGCACCCTTCCGGCCTGATCCGTAACTTCCCGCCCCTGCAAACCATGGAGAGCCTGTTGTTCGGCTTCCTCTGGGCAGGCTGGGGCCTGCTGTCGCTGTCGCTGTTGTCCGGCTGGCTGTTCCTGGACAACCTGTTCGCCCAGCACCTGGTGCACAAGACGCTGCTATCCTGTGTGGCCTGGGTGGTGTTCGGCCTGCTGCTGTGGGGACGCACCCGCCTGGGCTGGCGGGGTCACAAAGCGATCCGCTGGACCCTCGCCGGTTTCTGCCTGCTGATGCTGGCCTATTTCGGCAGCAAGCTGGTACGTGAATTCATCCTGCATATCTGACGACCGCCCATGGACACCCTGCCGTACGCTCCGCTATTCGGCACCCTGGCACTGGCGCTGCTCTGGTCGGTGCTGTTTACCGCCGTCGATGCGGCCCGCCAGCAACTGAACGGCCATCAGCGCCCCGCTGACAGCGCCGAACCCGCCCTGCCCGCCCAAGCCGTGGTGCTCTGCGCCAGCCTGGGCAAGCTGCTGGTGCTGGGCCTGGCCTGCCTGATCGGCCAGCGCTACAACGGCGAACACGGCTTCTGGATGGCAGGACTGGCCGCCACCCTCACGCTACTGGTTTTGGCCGAATACCTGCCCAGGCGCGCCGCCCGGCGCAACCCGCACGCCTTCCTCGGCGTGGGCACCCTGCTCAGGTGGCCTCTGGTCGCGCTGCAACCGCTGGCCTGCCTGCTCGACGGTTGCGCCAAGCTGATCCTTCGCCCCTTGCGCGCACAACCCGCCGCCGTGGCGCTGCACCCACAGGAACATGACGATTTCGAAGAAGGCGAGCCCTTCGACGCGCCACGCCAGGGCCTGCTCGAAGGCCTGCAATCGCTGGACAAGATCACCGTCAACGACATCCTCGTGCCCCGCAACGAGGTGGACGGCATCAACCTGGACGACTCGCTCGAGCAGATCGCCGAACAACTGATCGTCAGCCGCCATACCCGCCTGCCGGTCTACCACAGCGATATCAACCAGGTCGAAGCCATCCTCAACACCAAGCTGATCAGCCATTTGCTGCCTCGTGGCGAGTTGACCCTCCAGGCGCTGCGCGCGGCCTGCTACGAACCCTACTTCGTTCCCGAAAGCACCCCACTGCAACGGCAACTGCTGAACTTCCACAAGCAGCAGCGGCGCCTGGGCGTGGTGGTGGATGAATATGGCGAGGTCCAGGGCATCGTCACCCTGGAAGACATCCTTGAGGAGATCGTCGGCGAGTTCGAGGATGAGCAATCGCTCGAAAACCCGCACGTCCACCCCCTGGCCGATGGCCGCTTCGTGATCGAAGGCACGGCCTCGCTGCGCGAAATCAACCGCAGCCTGGGCTGGCACCTGCCCTGCGACGGCGGCCCGAAGACCCTAAACGGGCTGGTCACCGAGGCGCTGGAAAGCATTCCGGAAAGCGCCGTATGCCTGAAGATCGGCCGCTATCGCTTGGAAATCCTCGAAACAGAGGACAATTGCGCCAGCAAGGTACTGGTCTGGACCGTGACCCGATAGCTATACTCCAGTCACGCTTACCCAGCCCTGCCGTCCCGCCTGCTACCCGCTCCCGGCGCCACACGGCCGGTGCGCTCCACTGACACGCCCCGCGGTCCTGCTTCAACACCCAGAACAGCCCGCTCCCGTCCCTACCCTTGGGCTATCGTCGGTCGAGCGACTCACACTATGACGCTCCGGCGCCCGCACGCCCATGCCTGCCCGGCAGGCTGCGGCCCGCCCATAGGGAGCAATGACTGTCAGGGACCTACACGATGACCACCAGCAGTACCTGTGCCGACGCCTCGGCAGCCCCCGTCAATTCCCCCGCCCGCGTGGCCACCGCCAGCTTCATCGGCACCGCCATCGAGTTCTACGACTTCTATGTCTACGCCACTGCCGCCGCGCTGGTGATCGGTCCGGTGTTCTTCCCGTCGGGGTCAGGCACCGCGCAGATGCTCGCGGCCTTTCTGACCTTCGGTATCGCCTTCCTCGCCCGCCCGCTGGGCTCGGCACTGTTCGGCCACTTCGGCGACCGTATCGGCCGTAAATCCACCCTGGTCGCCTCGTTGCTGCTGATGGGCGTGTCGACGACCCTGATCGGGGTACTTCCCGGGTATGACAGCATCGGCGTCTGGGCGCCGATCATCCTTTGCCTGCTGCGCTTCGGCCAAGGCCTCGGCCTGGGCGGCGAATGGGGCGGCGCGGCGCTGCTGGCCACTGAAAACGCCCCTGAAGGCAAGCGCGCCTGGTTTGGCATGTTCCCGCAGTTGGGCCCCTCCATTGGCTTTTTGGCGGCCAACGGGCTGTTCCTGACACTGGCATTGACGCTCAGCGACGAGCAGTTCCGTGACTGGGGCTGGCGCATTCCGTTCCTGCTCAGCGCCGCGCTGGTGGTCGTCGGCCTGTACGTGCGCCTGAAGCTTGAGGAGAGCCCGGTGTTCGCCAAAGCCGTGGCACGCCATGAGCGGGTGAAGCTGCCGGTGGTGGATCTGTTCGCCAAGTACTGGCTGCCGACCCTGTTGGGCGCTGCGGCGATGGTGGTGTGCTACGCGCTGTTCTACATCTCCACGGTGTTCTCCCTGAGCTACGGAGTGTCGACCTTGGGCTACAGCCGCGAAAGCTTCCTGGGCATGTTGTGCTTTGCCGTGGTGTTTATGGCCTTGGCGACGCCGCTGTCGGCCTGGCTGAGTGACCGCTACGGACGCAAGCCGGTGCTGATCGTCGGCGGCCTGCTGGCGGTGGCATCGGGCTTTACCATGGAGCCGCTGCTGACCTCGGGCTCGACCACCGGCGTTGCGCTGTTCCTGGCCATCGAGCTGTTCTTGATGGGCGTGACTTTCGCGCCGATGGGGGCATTGCTGCCTGAGCTGTTCCCGACCCATGTGCGCTATACCGGCGCCTCGGCGGCCTACAACCTGGGCGGTATCGTCGGCGCCTCGGCGGCCCCGTTCTTCGCCCAGCAGTTGGTGAGCATGGGGGGATTGAGCTGGGTGGGCGGGTATGTGTCAGTGGCGGCAGTGATCAGCCTGATCGCCGTCTTGTGCCTGAAAGAGACACGTAACACGGCACTCTGATACCAGGGGTCGCCATGAGGCCCATTCGCGGGTAAAGCCGCCCCTACAGATCGAGCGATTCCCTGTGGGAGGGGTTACCCGCGAACAGGCTGCCCGGCAGCCTTGGCGTCAGATCAGAACTCGACCTTGACCGCCTGCGAAGCGCGGGTCGCCTTGGCCCGCGCCGCCTCGATCGACTCGTCTCGCGCCAGACATACGCCCATGCGACGCTGGCCGTTGACTTCCGGCTTGCCGAACAGGCGAATGGCGGTGTCCGGCTCGCTCAGGGCCGCGCCCAGGTTGGCGAAGGAAGTCTGCTGCGACTGGCCTTCAGGCAAGATCACCGCCGAGGCCGACGGACCGAACTGACGCACCACCGGGATCGGCAGGCCCAGGATTGCACGGGCATGCAGGGCGAACTGCGAAAGGTCCTGGGAAATCAGGGTCACCAGCCCGGTATCGTGGGGGCGCGGCGAGACTTCGCTGAACCATACCTGGTCGCCTTTGACGAACAGCTCCACGCCGAACAGGCCACGCCCACCCAGGGCATCGGTGACCGCCTGGGCCACCCGCTGGGACTCAGCCAGGGCCTTCGGGCTCATGGCCTGCGGCTGCCAGGACTCCTGATAGTCGCCTTTCTCCTGACGGTGACCGACCGGCGCGAGGAAGGTGGTGCCGCCCACATGACGCACGGTCAACAAGGTGATCTCATACTCGAAATCGATGAAGCCTTCGATGATCACTCGGCCCTTGCCCGCGCGGCCCCCTTCTTGCGCGTAGTCCCACGCCTTCTGCAGGTCGGCTTCGCTGCGCAGCAGGCTTTGCCCTTTGCCCGAGGAACTCATCACCGGCTTGACCACGCAGGGGTAGCCCAGGTCGGCAACGGCCTTGGCATAGTCATCGAAGGTATCGGCGAAGTGGTATGGCGAGGTCGGCAGGTCCAGTTCTTCGGCAGCCAGACGACGGATGCCTTCGCGGTTCATGGTCAGCTGGGTGGCGCGAGCGGTGGGGACGACATTGAAGCCTTCGTTCTCCAGCTCGACCAGGGTCGCGGTGGCGATGGCTTCGATTTCCGGGACGATGTAGTGCGGCTTCTCGGCTTCGATCACGGCGCGCAGGGCGACGCCATCGAGCATGTTGATGACGTGGCTGCGGTGCGCAACCTGCATGGCGGGGGCATTGGCGTAGCGGTCCACGGCGATGACTTCGACACCCAGGCGCTGCAGCTCGATCACCACTTCCTTGCCCAACTCGCCGCAGCCACACAGCAGTACACGGGTCGCGGTGGGCGACAATGGGGTTCCGATACGGGTCATTTCAGGTCCTCGAAGGCGTCCGGGGCCGCGCCACGTTGGCTGCCGCCCGCTGAAAAAGGACCGATATTCTACACCTGGCGAAGCGTTCCGGGGCCGCCGCGAGCCCCCCCCCTCACATCACCCTGCGACGACCTCGCGCCGCGCGCGCCAGGTCATGGCCAGCCAAACGGCGGTGACGCCCGCGAACTTGGAGGCCAGGGCCGTGCCGATGACCGCCGGAGTCAGCGCGCCGATCATGCCGAAGAAGATGAAAGTGTCCACCGGAATGCTCAGGGCCGAGCTGAGCCACAGACGGTCCCGCAGCGGCCGACGGGTGATGCTGAACACCAGCCAGTCGATCAGTTCGGACACGAAGAACGCGGTGGCGCTGGCCAGGGCAATGGCGGGTTCCGAGGTGACATAAGACAGCACCAACGCCGCCAGCATGGCCAACAGCGCGCCATGACCATAGCGGGTTTGAACCATGTCGCGCAGGATGAACACCAGACCGCCCCAGGCGGACCAGATCACATCCAGGTGCGGGGCACTGGAGAAGGCGTAGTTGATCAGCACTACGCTACTGATATAGGCAATGAGATAGAACATGGGATCACACGTTGGGCAAGCGGCACAGAATACTTGAATTTCGAGTCAACTACAGCCCCGACCCGATGACCAACCCCGCCGCCACCGCCCGCTCATGGCACAGCACCAGCACCTGGCGGCGCTCGTCGTTGCTCATGCGCGACCACCGGGTGATCTCGCTCACCGTGCGCTGGCAGCCGACGCAGATGTCCTGCTCGTCCAGCGCACAGACATTGACGCACGGCGAGGCGACCGGGCGTTCGGCATTCTGCATATCAGTCATCCTGGGGCGCCAGCTCGCGCGCATAGCGCTCGGCATTGTGCATATAGTGCGCGGCGCTGGCTTCGAGCATGCGCTTCTGCGCCTCGGTCAGCTCGCGCACCACCTTGCCTGGCGAGCCCATGACCAGTGAGCCATCCGGGATCTCCTTGCCCTCCGGGATCAATGCGTTGGCGCCGATGATGCAATGCTTGCCGATGCGCACGTTGTTGAGAATCACGGCATTGATACCGATCAGGCTGTAGTCGCCCACCGTGCAACCATGGAGCATGGCGTTATGACCGACCGTCACTCCCTTGCCGAGGGTCAGCGGGGAGCCCATGTCGGTATGCATCACCGTGCCATCCTGGACATTGCTGCCTTCGCCGATGTCGATCAGTTCGTTGTCGCCGCGCAGCACCGCGCCGAACCAGACACTGGCCCCGGCCTGCAGGCGCACCTTGCCGATCAAGGTGGCGTTGGGGGCGGCCCAACTGGTGGGGTGGGTTTCGACCCGCAGGTCGCCCAGGCGGTATTTCATGTCTCGTTCCTCACGGTTGAAGGCAGATGGCGGAGTGGGCCCCGCTCAGATCTGGGTATAGCGCTCTGGGGGCTGGTGCAGGCTGATGCCGGCGTCGAACAGCACATTGACCAGCTCGACGATCATGATCGCCGACAATCCCCAGATCTTGTATTCGCCGTAGCGATAGGCCGGCACGTACCAGCTGCGCCCTTGGTAGTCGATACGATGGGTATGGTCGCGCGGGTCCTGACGGAAGAACGCCAACGGAACCGTGAACACCGCGGCGATCTCGGCATCATTGGCACGGTACTCGACATAATCGGGAATGATCCCGACGAATGGCGTCACTTTAAGGCCATGCAGGGAAATCACCGGACTCAAGGGGCCGATGACCTCCACCAGGCCAGGCGGCAGGCCGATTTCCTCCTCGGCCTCGCGCAAGGCGGTGAATACCAGGTCCGGGTCCTCCGGGTCGCGCCGCCCGCCAGGGAAGGCCACCTCGCCTCCATGGGTGGAAAGCCCCTTGGCCCTCAGAGTCAGCACCAGCTCGGGCTCTTCGCTGCGGGTGATGGGCAAGAGTACCGCCGCCTCGGGGAAACGTCGGTCGGTTTCCAATGACGCGGGGGTGTGGTTGCTCATTCGGCGAAGAAGCTCGTCCAGCATTGCACTCTCTCGATTCCAAGGCCTGCCCAGCATGATGCACCAAAGCCGCGAAGCACCCAAGCCCCGCCCGAGGGCGGCTTGCGCAGCGCAGGCCGGCCACGCCAAGATAGCTGCATCTATAAGGAACCACAGCATGAAATTCTGCAGCGCGTGCGGCCAGGCGGTCATTCAGCGAATCCCCGAAGGTGACAGCCGCCTGCGGTATGTCTGCGATCATTGCCACACCGTCCATTACCAGAACCCCAACATCGTCGCCGGCGTACTCCCCACCTGGGGTAGCCAAGTGCTGCTGTGCCGACGGGCGATCGAACCGCGTCGAGGGTTCTGGACCTTGCCCGCCGGGTTCATGGAGAACGGCGAAACCCTCGATGCAGCCGCCCGGCGCGAAACCGTCGAGGAAGCCTGCGCGCGAGTTGGCCAGATGAGCCTGTACCAGCTCTTCGATCTGCCTCACATCGACCAGGTGCATGTGTTCTTCCGCGCAGAGCTGGCCGACCTGGATTTTGCCGTGGGCGTGGAGAGTCTGGAGGTGCGCTTGTTCGAGGAACATGAAATTCCCTGGGACGAGCTGGCTTTCCGCACCGTCGCACGCACACTAGAATGCTATTATCGCGACCGCGTCGGGCAGCACTTCCCCGTAGGCCATGAGTACCTGCCACCGATGAACGTCTCGTCGTCCACCACTTAGCTTTCAGGGATACGGTTTCATGCGTTGGTTGCTCGCCCTTTTCTGCCTTTCCATTGCATCGGTGTCCCAGGCCGCCTTCACCGAGACCATCATCCGCAAGCCTGTCGACCAATCCGCTGGCGCCAGCCAACCGCTGATCGACAAGGTCCTGGTGCTCAAGTCCGAACGCCGCCTGCAATTGATCAGCCGTGGCGAGCCGCTCAAGACCTACCGCATCTCCCTGGGCAAACAGCCCAAAGGCACCAAAGAACGCGAAGGCGACAGCAAGACGCCCGAGGGCCTCTACTGGTTGGACTGGCGCAAGGTCAGCGACCGCTTCAACCTGGCCATGCACATTTCCTACCCCAACATCAGCGATGCTGCCCGCGCCCGCCGCGAGGGGGTCAGCCCAGGTGGCATGATCATGATCCATGGCACGCCGATCAATGACGACTACCCGGAATGGTACTTCCACACCCTGGACTGGACCGAAGGCTGTATCGCCATGCGCAACAATGACATGCGCGAGGTCTGGGAGATGGTCAAGGACGGGACCTTGATCGAGATCCGTCCCTGATTCCTACAATTCGATTGATTTTGTAGGAAATTACACACATTAAACCCACCCCCACCTGACGCCCAGTTGGGTACGGGACCGCATCCAAACGGCAAGTCGGATTCTTAGAATCCACGCAAAAAAGCACATACGTGCAGACCTTGCGGGGCTTCTCCATGCCGACTTCCTTGCGTCGCATCGCCAGGCACATGCTTGCCAGCCTGGCCCTTGCCTTGATCGCCCACCCATCGGTGTGGGCCAACGATCCCGCCACTTCGCAACTGCGCGAGCAGCAGCGCGCGCTACAGCTCCAAGAGCGACGACAACGCCTTGAGCGATGGCAACGCCGCCGTCAGCCAGGCCCGGTGCCGGACGCCCCTACCCCAGCCCCTGCAGACTCACGCTGCTGGCCCACCCCCGGGTTACGCCTGAGCGGCAACCGCCTGGTGCCGAACCAGGCCCTGGAAGCCGCCCTGCGCCCCCTGTGGCGCCCTTGCCTGAGCGTCGACGACGTCAACAGGCTGCTCCGCTCCATCACCGACACCTACGTACAAGCAGGGTATCCGACCAGCCGCCCTTACCTGGCGCGCCAGCCCCAGGCAGGTGCCCCCCTGGATATCGTCATCACCGAAGGCTTCGTCGAGTCCATCGAACTGGCCGACCCCAGCCTACCCCTTTCCTTACGAGGCGCCTTTCCCGAGCTGCTCGGTCAGCCCTTGTACCTGCCCGCGCTCGAGCAAGGACTGGACCAGCTCAACCGCCTGCGTGCCTATGACCTGAACGCCGACCTGCTACCCGGCGAGCTGCAAAGTGGTACCCGCGTGATCATCCAGCCGCGCCGCACCGGCTCGCGCTGGCACCTCGACAGCCGCCTGGACAACCGTGGCAGCGACCTGACCGGCCGTCATCGCCTGAACCTTATGCTGGGGCTGGACAGCCCGTTGGGCTTGAATGACGACCTGCGCCTGGGTTTGGCCTCGACGGTCTTGGACGCGCCTGGCCAAAGCCAGGGTGTGAACCTGTACTACAGCGTGCCTTACGGCCCGTGGAGCCTGGCCCTGAACGCCAGCTGGATGCGCTATCGCGCCCCCCTGCCGCAACGACGTCAGGTCAGCTCCGGCGAAAGCGACCTCCAGGGCCTGAGCGTGGAACGCCTGCTTTGGCGCAACAACCAAGGGATGTTGAGCGCCCTCGCCCGGCTGGACCGCAAGCAACTGGTCAATCGCATTCAAGGCACCCCCATCGCGCAGCAGAGCCCGACCCTGACCACGTTGGAGGCCGGCCTCAACCTGCTGTGGCTCGAAGGGGGCCTGTGGAACGCCTATGTGGGCATATCCCAGAACCTGGACCTGTTTGGCGCCAAACATCCGCTGCAGACCTACGAAAGTGGCGCGCAAACGCATTGGCGCAAGTACCGCGCCAGCGTCGTGCATTTGCGCCAGGGCCCGACGCAATGGCCGTGGCGCTGGCAGAGCGAAGTGAACCTGCAATACAGCGAGCAACCGCTTCCGGCGATCGAGCAGGTGCTGCTAAGCGACGATGCCGCCGTCCGCGGCTGGCGTCGGGACACGGTTGCCGGTGCCAGCGGCGTGGTCTGGCGCAACACCTTCAGCCAGCCCCTGCCCTTCTTCCGCGCACTGGAGATACGCCCTCACCTGGGCCTGGACCTGGGCTGGACCCGCTTCACCCCTACCAGCGCTCCCCAGCGGATAGCGGGTGGCGCACTGGGTGTGGAGATCGGGCCAGCGACCCATCGCCTGCGCCTGGACTACCAACGAGCCCTGTATGCCAGCGAACGCAATCGGCGCGCGCTGGAGCCCGGCATCTGGGTCCTGGAGTGGACCCTGAGCCTCTGATCACCACAACAATAGAGAAAAGTGACTATGACTACCCACACCCCATCGGTACGCCCGGATGTCTTGCGCTGGGCCATTTTCATCGCCCTGGTGACGTGCTCCTGCGCAGTGCTCGCAGAAGGCCTGCAACCGACCCCGGGGCCCGGCGGTACGCCGGTCGTCAACAACGGCCACGGCGTGCCGGTGATCGACATCGTCGCCCCCAACGCCAGCGGCCTATCCCATAACCAGTTTCTCGACTACAACGTCGCCAAGCCCGGCGTGGTGCTCAACAACGCCTTGCAGCCTGGCCAATCACAACTGGCCGGTGCCCTGAGCGCCAACCCACAATTCCAGGGCCAGGCCGCGTCGACCATCCTGAACGAAGTCGTCAGCCGCAACGCCTCGCTGATCGAGGGACCGCAAGAGATCTTCGGGCGCGCCGCCGACTACATCCTGGCCAACCCCAACGGCATCACCCTCAATGGCGGCAGCTTCATCAACACCACACGCGCCGGCTTGCTGGTCGGCACGCCGGAAATCCAGGACCAACAGATCCGCTTTCTCGACACGTTGAACGCCAGCGGCACGTTGCAGGTGCTCGAAGGTGGGCAGGCCAACCACGAGGCGGCCCTGGAGCTGATCGCCCCACGCATCGACCAACAGGGCCCGCTCGCAGCCCGCACCGGCCTGACCCTGACCGCCGGGCGCAATCGCATCGATGCCCAGGACGGGCAGATCGTTCAACACTTGCCCAGCGCCCCGGCCAGCATCGATGCCAGCCTGTTCGGCGCCATGCGTGCCGGGCGCATCCGGGTAGTGAGCACCGCCGAAGGCGCAGGCGTGCGCGTGGGCCCGTCCCAGTTGAGCGCCGATGATGGCATCAGTGTCAATTCGGCAGGAGCCCTGCACGTCAGCGGCAACGCCGCCGAACGTACTCGCCTGCGCACCGAGCGAGGGGACCTGGCGCTGACCGCAGCGGGCGACCTGACGCTCGAAGCCGTCGAGGCCAAAGCCGGGCGTATCGAATTCACTGCCGGCGACAAACTGACCCTGGACGCCAAGACCCGGGAAAGCCTCCAGCGCGATCACGAACAGTGGGACAACAAGTTCCTGTTCGTCACCACCGAGACCTACAACCGCCAACGCACCACCACCGAGCGCCAGCAGCAAGGCACACTGCTGCAAGCCGACGAAGGGATCACGCTGCAATCTGGGAATGACATGCACTTGGTGGCCGCAGACCTTCGCACCCCAGGCGAGTTGAGACTCGACAGCGCGGCCAAGCTCGATGTCGAGGCCGGCATCGACAGTCAACGGATCGAGGAGCAGGTGCGCCACCGCAAGCATCTGTGGCGTGGCGACAGCGATACCGACCGCTACAAAGAGACTGCCAATGCCAGCCACCTGGAAGGCGGACGCGTCGTGATGACGGCCGGCGATACGCTCAAGGTGCAGGGCAGCCGCCTTCAAAGCCAGGGCGACACAGTGTTCAAGGCACGTCAGGTGAACGTGACCACGACCACCCTGGAGGACACAGGCACGCAGCGCGACTATCGGGGTGATCTGGTCTCCGGGGCCTTTTTCGGCTCACGCGACGGCAACGAGCGCCAAGGCCAGACCGTGGCCGGCAGCGATCTCAAGGCAGGTGGCGATCTCAACATCATCGCCGACCAGGTCACGATCAAGGGCAGTCGCCTGAGCAGCCAGGGCGATTCGATCCTGTTCAGCGAAAAGGGCTTGCTGGCCATCGAGGCCGACCGCGACCGCATCACCACGACCGAGCGCGCGCGCGACAGCAAGCTGTTTGGCCTGTTCGGCAGCGACCAGACACGCACCACGCGCCAGGACCAAGTGATCGTCAGTGACTTGAACGCCACCAGCGACCTGCGTCTGGCCAGTGCCGAAGAGATGCGCCTTATCGGTGCCAAGGCCACGGCAGGCAAAGCGCTGCAGGTGCAGGCCAAGGGCGACCTGCTGATCGCCAGCGCGCAGGCCCAGACCCACAGCGAAACCCAGCAGCAACAGCGCGGCCTCACAGCCAGCGCCCGCCAGACCCAGGATGCCCAGGATGGCAAGGCGCAGTCGCGCCAGTTCGAAGCGAGCCTGGGTTACCAGGTAACCCACACCCAACAGCAGGTCGACGAGACGGTGCAGACACCCAGTGAACTCAAAGGGGCAACGGTGGCCCTCGACAGCGGCACTCATGTACAGGTCAACGGATCCAAGGTCCAGGCCACTGAGGGCACGCTCACGGCCCAGGCCCCGAAGATCACCCTCGGTGCAACGCACGATACCTTGCGCTCTGTTACCGAAAAGACCCGCATCGAAGGCGGCCTCACAGTCTCGGGCGGCATCGATCGGCTGGGCAGCGCCACGACCGGCCAATATCGCCAGGACACCACCGGCGAAAACGACAGCACGGCCGTGCGCAGCGAACTGCTGGCCAAGGGAGATCTGACGCTCGCCGCCACAACCCTTGCCAGCGACGCCGCCCGGGTGCAGGCAAGCGGAACCTTGCAGGTGCAGGCCGGGCAAATCGACAACCGAGCCGTTGAAGACCTCAAGACGCGCGAACAGGACACCACCGGCTGGCGCGCCGGCCTTGGCGCCAGCCTGGAATACCGCGACCTGACCCGGCCCGTCGAACGCCTGGTCCAGGGTGAGGAAGCTGCGCGCTTTCAGCAAGCCTCGGTCGAAGATGCCCTGGCCGCGCCCAGCATCGGCGGCGATATGACCGTCGAGCACATCAAGCGCCTGGAGAACCAGCGCCGTGGGTATGCCCAGGTCAGCGAGTTCTCCGGGGCCTCGGTCCAGGTCAAGGCCGACCGGATCGAGGACCAAGGCACCCAATGGCGAGCCACGGCAGGTACGTTGAAAATCGACGCCGGGCACCATCAGCTGAACGCAGCGGCCGATACTCAGACCGATACCCTCCAGCGCCTGGATGCAGGCGGCGACCTGCGCGTCGACACCAGTACCGGGCAAGACATCAACGCTCGCGCCGCAGGCAAGGGTGGCTCACTGGACAAAACAGAGCACCTGCTCACCGCCCGCCCTGGCGCACTGATCGGCCAACAGGGCATCCAGATCCAGCTCACAGGCCAGGGCCTTTACGAAGGCACACGCATAGACGCAGGCGACGGCGGACTCTCCTTGGAGAGTACCGGCAGCCTGACCTTGACGCCGGCCACCGACCGTACAACCGAGCAGACACTCCAACTGGCAGGCAATGCCTGGGCCAAGGGTGGCAATCGCCCCGGCAGCACCGGCGTCGAAGGGCGGGGCTATCTCGACCACGAGCGTGAACAACGTCGGTCGAGCAACGTCCAGGTCGCACAGATCGACGCCAAAGGCGAGGTCACCTTCAAAAGCGGCGGCGACCTGCTGCTCGAAGGCACCCGTATCGGCAGCCGCGAGGCGCCCACAGGAGCAGTGACCCTGGACAGTGACGGCCTGCTGCTGGTCAAGGCCGCCCGCAACACCCAAGGGGCAAGCGGCGGCAAACTGGGTGGTGGTCTGGAATTGGCCGCCAAGACGGGTAACAGCAAGGGAGGTGCCGTGGGCGGCCATTTCACCCACGGCAAACTGGACGAAGACGCCAGCCAAGCGGTCGATGCCCGCATCGACACCCGCGCAGCGGTGCACATGAGCAGCCGCGCCCGAGAGGATCTCGCCCTGCATGCGCAAGGTCTGCAGGTCTCGGCCACACAGCTCGATCTGCAGACACCCAATGGCGGCCTGCTGCTGGAGGCCTCAGACAATCGGGACAAGCGCAATAGCCTGGACATCACCGCAGGCGCAGGCCTGAGCCTCAGCCGAGGCGAACTCGACAGCCGCGGCCTGTATGGCCGGATCAAAGTCGACCTCGATAAACGCGACAACCAGACCTGGAATGCCAACACCCTGCGCGCCGACCGCATCAACTTGTACACCCGGGGCGATGCCCGCATCGAAGGCACCAGCCTGGAGACCGGGCGCATACAGGGCACCGTCGGCGGCGATCTGTTGGTGGCCAGTCGCAAGGACCGCATCGACACCTTGACTGTCGGGGCAGACGCCCGCTTGAGCCAGGAAAAAAACCCACAGAGCTATAGCAATGCAGCCAAAGCCCTGGCAGGCCCGGCAGGCGGCAAAGTCGGTGAGAAGGCCGGATCCGCCCTGAGCCAGGCCGAACCCGGCCTCTCCCCTACCTTCAAGTTGGATCTGTCCCACCAGCAACGCGACACCGTGGCCCACCAGGCCACCCTCAAGGGCAGCGACGGTATCGCCCTCAAGGTCGGTGGTGATGCAAAGCTGGTGGGCGCACGCGTGCTGTCGGCCAATGGCCCTGTCGAGCTGGATGCCGCCTCGGTCACCCGCCAAACCTTGTCAGGCAGCGACTACCGCCGGGATGTCTCGATCGATGCCTCCAACTCGCCGGTCGACCTGGGGACGGCCATCGCCGAATTGACCAAGGACAAGGGTGCGGCCCAGGGCGACAACCCACTGGATCTGGGGCTGGTGCGCACCAGTGGGCACAACCGCAATGAGCAATGGGCCTCAAGCATCGAGCAGAAGCGTCGCTAAGCCCTGTGGCGGCCAGACCACACTGGCCGCCACACATTCTGAAAACCAATCCAGGCCCTGGAGAACGGCCTATGGCCCTCCTTTCATGTTTTTGCCAAAAAATCGTCATACTTTGCGTTCTAAAGTCGCGGTCTTCCTTTAACTCAGCAATGCAAGGACACCCTGATGAGTCGAGAAAGCGGCGATAACCTTGACCGCAACCACAGCGGCAACCTGCCAATGGCCAGTGTCATGGATGCCTACCTGAGCCGGCGCAGTGTCATGCGCGGCGGTTTGGGTGCGGCCATCGCGCTGATCGCAGGGGCAGGCCTGACCGGCTGCCTGGGCAGTGGCGCCAACCAAGGCACGCCCGCTCCGGCTCGTCCCGCCACTCCCAGGCCCAGACTGGGGTTCCAGTCGATTCCCGGCTCGCGCACCGATGGCTGCGCCGTGGCCGCCGGCTACAGTGCCTATGTCCTGGCGCCCTGGGGCACACCGCTGAACAGCAAGGCCAGCCCCTGGAAACCCGACGGCAGCAACAACTCCACGGACCAGGCCAACGCCATGGGCATGCACCATGACGGCATGCACTTCTTCCCCATCGGTGGGCGTTCCGACGATGGCCTGCTGGCAATCAACTTCGAATACATCGACCCCGCCGCGCTGCATCCGAACGGCCCGACCACCGCTGCCAATGGCAAGCGCCCGGCCGAAGAAGTGCGCAAGGAGATCAACGCCCACGGCGCCGGTGTGGTACGCCTGCGCAAGCTCGACGGGCGCTGGCAGGTGGTGGACAACGACCCACTCAACCGCCGCTTCACCACCGCCTCGTTGATGGACATCGCCGGCCCTCTGCGCGGCAGCGATCACGTCAAGACCCGGTTCTCGCCCGCCGGCACCCAATGCCGTGGCACCAACAACAACTGCGGCAATGGCTATACCCCCTGGGGCACCTACCTCACGTGCGAGGAGAACTGGCCCGGCATCTTCGTCAACAAAGCGACCCGCCCTGCCGACCAAGTGCGCATCGGCGTGGCCACCTCAAGTGGCCAGTACGGCTGGGAGAGCGCCGCAGGTGACCGCAGCGAGGCTCATGACGAATTCGCCCGCTTCGACATCACGCCACGCGGCGCCAGCGCCACCGACGACTACCGCAACGAAGCCAGCACCTATGGCTACATCGTCGAGATCGACCCCTACGATGCCCGCACGCGAGCGGTCAAACGTAGTGCGCTGGGCCGGTTCCGCCATGAGGGCTGCTGCCCTGGGCTGCCGGTCGCCGGCAAGCCGCTGGTCTGGTACATGGGCGACGACTCCAACAACGAGTACCTGTACAAGTTCGTCTCCGATGCCGCCTGGGATCCTGCCGACGCCACTCCGAGCGACCGACTGGCCACCGGTGCCAAGTACCTGGACCACGGCAAGCTCTATGTGGCGCGCTTCGATGCCGACGGCACCGGGCACTGGTTGCTGCTGGCACCCAGCACAGCCACGACCGCTGGCAGCACCTTGGGCGCGCTGTATGGCGACCTGGCCGGGATCATCCTCAATACTCGCGGGGCTGGCGATGCCGTGGGGGCAACGCCCATGGACCGTCCGGAGTGGACAGCCGTCAATCCACTCAATGGCGACGCCTACGTCACCCTGACCAACAACAGCGAGCGCACAGCCGCGAAGGTCGATGCCGCCAACCCGCGCGGGCCGAATCGCCACGGCCATATCATCCGCTGGCATGACAGTGACGATCAGCGCAGCTTCACCTGGGACATCTTCGTCTTTGGTGGCAATGCCGACGGTGGTACCGACATCAATCGTTCGGGCCTGACCGAACTGAACCAGTTCGCCAGCCCCGATGGAATGAGCTTCGATAGTCGTGGTGTGCTGTGGTTCGAGACCGACAACAGCGAGTCGAGCGTGACCCGTTATACCAACGACCAGTTACTCGCGGTGATTCCCACCGACCTGGTGGATGCCAATGGCAGGCAGGTGCCGATCGATGCCCGCAACCAGGCAGACCTGCGCCGCTTCTTCGTGGGCCCGAACGGCTGCGAAGTGACCGGTATCACCTTCACGCCGGACAACAAGACCTTGTTCGTCAATATCCAGCACCCGGCCAACTGGCCGCACAGCGACATCGCCACCGAGGCCACGCCAACGGGCAGCCGCGTTCGGCCCCGGTCATCGACCGTGGTGATTCAGCGCAAGGATGGGGGAGAAATCGGCATCGCCTGATGCCATGAAAAGAAAGGGGCCGCTACGCAGCCCCTCTCGATATCACGCGCGCGTGATCAGAACTCGGCGAGGCGCCAGACCTCATAGGCTGGCGTCTCGTAAGGGTGGCTCGCCTTGAGCGCGGCCACGACCTGGGCGACCCGTTCGTCAGCCACTACCAACTCGACCTTCCACTCCTCCACCTGCTCGACCTGACCGGCCTGCCCGAGGTACGGCTGGCTGCCGTCCAACGGGCGGAACTGGCCCAGGCCCTGCGTCTGCCAGGCGCAGTGGTCATAGTCGCCGATGCGTCCGCCGCCCGCGGCGAACACAGCGGCCTTGACCACTTCCACATGGCTCGGCGGCACGAAGAAGGCGAGCTTGTACACGCTTAGTTCACCCAGACGCGCGCATTGCGGAACATGCGCATCCAGGCACCGTCTTCCTGCCACTCGTCCGGACGCCAGGAGTTCTGCACGGCACGGAACACACGCTCAGGGTGCGGCATCATGATGGTCACGCGACCGTCGCGGCTGGTGAGGCCGGTGATACCACGCGGCGAGCCGTTCGGGTTGGCCGGGTAGGACTCGGTGACCTTGCCGTGGTTATCGACAAAGCGCAGGGCCACGCAACCGGACAGGTCGGCTTCCAGCAGGGCTTCTTCGCTGGCGAACTCGGCATGGCCTTCACCGTGGGCGATCGCGATCGGCATGTGCGAACCGGCCATGCCCTGCAGGAAGATCGAGTTGGACTTCTGCACCTCGACCATCGCCACGCGCGCCTCGAACTGCTCCGAGCGGTTGCGCACGAAGTGCGGCCAGTACTCGGTGCCCGGGATCAGCTCGTGCAGGTTGGACATCATCTGGCAACCGTTGCACACGCCCAGGGCGAAGCTGTCGTTACGCTCGAAGAATGCCTGGAAGGCTTCACGGGCGCGGCTATTGAACAACGCCGACTTGGCCCAACCTTCACCGGCGCCCAATACGTCACCGTAGGAGAAACCACCGCAGGCCACCAGACCCTTGAAGGCTTCGAAGTCGACGCGGCCGGCGAGGATATCGCTCATGTGCACGTCGATGGCGGCAAAGCCTGCGCGGTCGAAGGCGGCAGCCATCTCGACCTGGCCGTTGACGCCCTGCTCGCGCAGGATGGCCACTTGCGGGCGCACGCCCTTCTTGATGTACGGCGCTGCGATGTCGTCGTTGACGTCGAAGCCCAGCTTGACCGACAGGCCTGGGTTTTCTTCTTCCAGCAGGACGTCGTATTCCTGGTCGGCGCAATCGGCGTTGTCACGCAAGCGCTGGATCTGGTAGCTGGTCTCGGCCCACTGGCGCTGCAGCAGACGACGCTGGTCGTCGAACAGCACTTCGCCGTTCAGGCTGATGGACACTTCGCCGTTGTTGACCGGCTTACCGATCACCGCGACGCAGTCGCCCAGGCCAGCGGCGCTGAACTGTGCCAGCACGTCCGGAGTGGCGTCCTGGCGAACCTGGATGACAGCGCCCAGCTCTTCGTTGAAGAGGATGGCCGGTACGTCACCCTCGCTGTCGGTCAGCGGATCGAGTTGCAGGTCCAGACCGCAGTGGCCGGCGAAGGCCATCTCCAGCACGGTGGTCAGCAGACCGCCGTCGGAACGGTCGTGGTAGGCCAGCAGGTGGCCGTCGGCGTTCAGGCCCTGGATGACCGCGAAGAAGGCCTTGAGGTCTTCGGCATCATCGACGTCCGGCGCCTGGGCGCCGAGCTTGCCGAAGGTCTGCGCCAGGATCGAGGCGCCCATGCGGTTCTTGCCGCGGCCCAGGTCGATCAGGATCAGGTCGGTCTCGCCCTTGTCCATGCGCAGTTGCGGCGTCAGGGTGTCACGGATGTCGACCACCGGGGCGAAGCCGCTGACAATCAGCGACATCGGGGCGGTGACGCTCTTCTCGACGCCGTCCTCGCTCCACTTGGTCTTCATCGACATGGAGTCCTTGCCGACCGGAATGGTCAGGCCCAGCTCAGGGCACAGCTCCATGCCGACCGCCTTGACGGTGTCGTACAGACGGGCGTCTTCACCTGGATGACCGGCAGCGGACATCCAGTTGGCCGACAGTTTGATGTCGGACAGCTTTTCGATACGGGCACCCGCCAGGTTGGTGAGGACCTCGCCGATGGCCATGCGACCGGAGGCTGGGGCATCGAGCAGTGCCAGCGGAGTGCGCTCACCCATGGCCATGGCTTCACCGGTGTAGACGTCGAAGCTGGTGGCGGTGACGGCGCAGTCGGCCACCGGAACCTGCCACGGACCGACCATTTGGTCGCGGGCGACCAGGCCGGTGATAGTGCGGTCGCCGATGGTGATCAGGAAGCTCTTGCTGGCAACAGCCGGGTGATGCAGGACGCGCTCGACGGCGTTGTCCAGATCCAGCGCGCTCGGGTCGAAGTCATCGCCCAGCTCAGCTTCGCGCGTGACCGACCGGTGCATGCGCGGTGGCTTGCCCAGCAGCACGTCCAGCGGCATGTCCACTGGGGTGTTGTCGAAGTGGCTGTCGGTGACGGTGAGGTGTTTTTCCTCGGTGGCTTCGCCGACCACGGCGAACGGGCAGCGCTCGCGCTCGCAGATGGCCTTGAAGCGCTCGAAGTCCTCGGCGCTGACCGCCAGCACGTAACGCTCCTGGGACTCGTTGCTCCAGATCTCGTGCGGGGCCATGCCCGGCTCGTCATTGGGCACGTTGCGCAGCTCGAAACGGCCACCACGACCACCGTCGTTGACCAGCTCGGGGAAGGCGTTGGAAATACCACCGGCACCCACATCGTGGATGAAGGCGATCGGGTTCTTGTCACCCAGCTGCCAGCAGCGGTCGATGACCTCCTGGCAACGGCGTTCCATTTCAGGGTTTTCGCGCTGTACCGAGGCGAAGTCCAGGTCGGCGGAGCTGGCGCCGGTGGCAACCGACGAAGCCGCGCCGCCACCCAGACCGATCAGCATGGCCGGGCCACCGAGCACGATCAGCTTGGCGCCGACAGTGATCTCGCCCTTCTGCACGTGATCTTCACGGATGTTGCCCATGCCGCCGGCGAGCATGATCGGCTTGTGGTAGCCACGCACTTCTTCACCGCGCGGGGTGTCGATGGCCTGCTCGAACGTACGGAAGTAGCCGGTCAGGGCCGGACGGCCGAACTCGTTGTTGAACGCGGCGCCGCCCAGGGGGCCTTCGACCATGATGTCGAGGGCATCGACGATGCGGCCCGGCTTGCCATAGGCCCGCTCCCACGGCTGTTCGAAGCCCGGGATGCGCAGGTTGGAAACGGTGAAGCCGGTCAGGCCGGCCTTGGGTTTGGCGCCACGGCCGGTTGCGCCTTCGTCGCGGATCTCGCCGCCGGAGCCGGTGGAGGCGCCGGAGAACGGGGCGATGGCGGTCGGGTGGTTGTGGGTCTCGACCTTCATCAGGATGTGCACCGGCTCCTGCACCGCGCCGTACTGGCGGGTTTCAGGATTCGGGAAGAAGCGGCCCGCCACGTTGCCTACGATGACCGAGGCGTTGTCCTTGTACGCGGACAGCACGCCTTCGCTGTGCATCTGGTAGGTGTTCTTGATCATGCCGAACAGGCTCTTTTCCTGAGCCTGGCCGTCGATGTCCCAACTGGCGTTGAAGATCTTGTGGCGGCAGTGTTCGGAGTTGGCCTGGGCGAACATCATCAGCTCGATGTCGTTCGGGTTGCGCTTGAGACCCTGGAAGGCATTGACCAGGTAGTCGATCTCGTCTTCGGCCAGGGCCAGGCCCAGGTCGATGTTGGCCTGGGCCAGCGCGGCACGACCACCGCCGAGGATGTCCACGGAGGTCATCGGCTTGGGCTGGGCGTGGCTGAACAGGTCGGCGGCGTCTTCCAGGCGGGCCAGCACGCGTTGGGTCATGCGGTCGTGCAGCTCGGCGGCGATCAGCGCGGCGTCGGCATCGGAGAGCTCACCGGCGACGTAGTAGGCGATACCGCGCTCCAGGCGCTGAATGCTCTGCAGGCCGCAGTTGTGGGCGATGTCGCTGGCCTTGCTGGCCCAGGGCGAAATGGTGCCCAGGCGCGGGACCACCAGGAACAGGCGACCGGCCGGCTCCTGGACCGGAACGCTCGGACCGTATTTGAGCAGACGCCCCAGCACCTGCTGCTGGTCGGCGGTCAGCTCGCCATCGACATCGGCGAAGTGGGCGAATTCGGCATACAAACCAGTAACAGCGGGGACTTTCTGGCTCAGTTGCTCGAGTAACTTACCGTGGCGGAAGGCAGAAAGGGCAGGAGCGCCGCGCAGGATCAACATCGTCGGGACAGCCTCAGGAAGGGGTGTGCTTAGAGGCCGTGCATTCTAGCCTAATTCGCAGACTTTCGGCACCCGCTCTAAGCCACGCCTGCCGGGCGGTGGAACCGGACTTACGGGTCAGAAAAATGCACCGACACCGCACGCCCTTCAAGGAGTGGCTTTGTGTCACGATGGGACGCTAACACGGCGATTGCGCCGCAATTGCACACAAAGCGCTACCAGACAAGCTAACCGTTGTCGAGATATGGCGGGGCCGGTCCTTTGCGTATACTGCAACCTATGTTCGCCCTCACTGCTTTGCGCCAGCGCTGCGCCAGATGGCTCTTCGCAACCGGACTCTTCCTGCTGCTCGGTGCCTGTGTTGAAAAACCCAGCACCCTCGAGCGCGTCAAGGAGGACGGCGTGCTGCGCGTTATAACCCGCAACAGTCCGGCCACCTATTTCCAGGACCGCAACGGTGAAACCGGCTTCGAATACGAGCTGGTCAAGCGTTTCGCCGACGACCTGGGCGTGAAGCTCGAAATCGAAACCGCCGACAGCCTCGATGAACTGTTCGACCAGTTGGGCAAGCCGTCCGGCCCGGTGCTGGCCGCCGCCGGATTGGTCAGCAGCGAAAAACGCAAGACCCAGGCGAGATTCTCCCACCCCTATCTGGAAGTGACCCCGCAGGTCATCTACCGCAATGGCCGCTCACGCCCCACCAACGTCAAGGGGCTCATCGGCAAGAAGATCATGGTGCTCAAGGGCAGCAGCCACGCCGATCAACTGGCCGAACTGAAAAAGCAGAACCCTGCCCTGGAATACGAAGAGTCCGACGCGGTCGAGGTCGTTGACCTCCTGCGCATGGTCGATGAAGGTCAGATCGACCTGACCCTGGTGGACTCCAACGAACTGGCGATGAACCAGGTCTACTTCCCCAATGTCCGGGTGGCCTTCGACCTCGGTGACTCCCGCGATCAACGCTGGGCGGTCGCCGCCGGCGAGGACAACAGCCTGCTCAACGAGGTCAACGAGTTTCTCGACAAGTCGCAGAAGAACGGCACCCTTCAGCGCCTGAAGGATCGCTACTACGGCCATGTCGACGTCCTCGGCTATGTGGGCGCCTACACGTTCGCCCAGCACCTGCAGCAGCGCCTGCCCAAGTACGAGAAGCACTTTCGCGCCACCGCCAAGACCGAGCAGGTGGACTGGCGCTTGCTGGCCGCGATCGGTTATCAGGAGTCCATGTGGCAGCCGGAAGTCACCTCCAAGACCGGCGTACGCGGCCTGATGATGCTGACCCAACGCACTGCCCAGGCCATGGGCGTGTCCAATCGCCTGGATCCGAAGCAGAGCATCCAAGGCGGTGCCAAGTACTTCATGGTGGTCAAGGACCAGCTCGACGAGAGCATCAAGGAGCCCGATCGCACCTGGTTCGCCCTGGCCGCCTACAACGTCGGCAGTGGCCACCTGGACGATGCCCGCATGCTGGCCAAGCGCGAAGGCCTGAACCCGAACAAATGGCTGGACGTGAAGAAGATGCTGCCGCGCCTGTCGCAGAAGCAGTGGTACCGCAAGACGCGCTACGGCTACGCCCGCGGCGGCGAACCGGTGCACTTCGTGGCCAACATCCGCCGCTACTACGACATCCTCACCTGGGTGACCCAGCCGCAGCTCGAAGGCCAAATGGCCGAAGGCAATCTGCACGTGCCGGGGGTCAACAAGGACAAGCCGGCCGAACAGCCATCGCCGATGTAATCAAACGCACGCCGCGGTATCTGAGCGGCCTTGCATCGCGATCGGACGCGAAGCGCCCATAAATCGCTGCCCCATACCTACCAGAGCATCACCCCTTGGCCCGCCGGGCCTTGAAGAAATCGCTCAGGATCTGCCCGCACGCCTCGGCCAGCACCCCGCCCTCGAACATCACCCGGTGGTTCAGGAAACCCTGGGTAAAGAACTGCCCCTGGCTCTGCACGATCCCGGCCTTGGGCTCCAGCGCGCCATATACCACCCGGGCAATGCGCGAATGCACGATCAGCCCCGCGCACATGCTGCACGGCTCCAGCGTCACGTACAGCGTGCTGCCGGGCAGTCGGTAGTTGCTGGCAGCCTTCGCGGCAGCGCGGATGGCCACCATCTCGGCGTGCGCACTGGGATCGCTGTCGGTGATCGGACGGTTGAAGCCCTGCCCGATCACCTGGCCATGCTGCACCAGCACCGCGCCAACCGGCACCTCGCCCATCGCAGCGCCCTGTGCGGCGAGGGCCAGGGCCAGTTGCATGAACTCCTGATCGCGGCTGCGATCGATGATCTGCGGACGCATCAGACCACCGCGATCGCGGCCATCAGGCCGGTTTCCATGTGGTCGATCACATGGCAATGGAACATCCAAGTGCCAGGGTTATCGGCCACCAGCGCCACCTGGGCACGTTCGTTCTTGCCCAGCAGGTAGGTGTCGGTGAACCAAGGCTCGACGATCTTCCGGCGATTTGAAGCGATCACCTTGAAACTCATGCCATGCAGGTGAATCGGGTGCTGGTACTGGGTCATGTTCTTGAATTCGAAGATGTAGCTGTTGCCCTTCTTGAGCGTGGCGATCGGGCGATCGGCACAGGTCTTGTCGGTGATGTCCCAGGCCTGGCCATTGATCTGCCACAGGCTTGGCGGTCGACCGCTCTCGGCGCCCACCGACACCTTGCCGGCCCATTCGAAATTGAAGTTGAGCTTCTCGGCATTCTCCATGTCCGGTTCGGCGATGGGATTGGCCGGCAGCGCCTTGGGCCAGTCGCCCGGCGCCTCATTGCTGGCGACCGAACGCAAGGTCCCCAACCGCACGAAGCCGTCACGCAAGGAAACCTCCTCGCCCGCCTCGGGAATGCGGATCGCCAGGCAGATACGCATGCCTGGGCCGAGCCAGTAGTCGTCCTCCAGCACCCGTGGGGTGACGGGGTTACCATCGAGTGCATACACCCGCGCCTCACAGTTGCCTTTGAGGTTGATGCGGTAGGTCCAGGTGTTGTCCAGATTCAGCAGGCGCACCCGTACCACCTGCCCCGCCGGCAGCTCCGTGACCGAGTCAGCCTGGCCATTGATGGTGATCAGGCGCCCGGCCGTACCATTGCGCGCAGCTTCGCGGGGAATGCTGAACGGCAACCAGGCACCCTGCTCGTCCACGTGCCAGTTCTTCAGGCTCAACGTGCGCTCATGCCGGAACCCGGTGGGCTCACGCTCCTCGACGATCAGCGGACCGACCAGGCCTCGCCCCAGTTCCTCGGAGCTGCTGACGTGTGGGTGATACCAGTAGCTGCCAGCATCGGGCACGCGGAACTTGTAGTCGAAGAACTCGCCCGGCTTGACCGGCAATTGCGAGACGAAGGGCACGCCGTCCATTTCCAGCGGCAGGCGAATGCCATGCCAGTGGATGGTCGTCTCCACGGGCAGGTGGTTGATGAAACGCACCCGCAGCCAGGTCCCCTGACGCACCCGCAACTCAGTCCCTGGCGCCGAGGGGCCAAAGGCCCAGGCCTCGGTCTTGAAGCCCGGCACCAGCTCGACGTCCAGCGGGGCGGCGATCAGCTCATAGTCGTGTCCGGCGTTCTCATCCTCGACCTTGCCCAGCCAGTAACGTGCCGCGCCCCCGGCGCCCAGACCAACCACCACCAGGCCGGTCAGGCCCTTGAGCATTTGTCGACGGGTAAAGGACATCGGTGCGGGTACCTCGTTTCTGCGCAATCAGTCTGCCAGCAGTGCTGGCAATGAAGGGCGAATACGATACACCCGCAATTGAGAAAGATTAAGTGAAGTCTTGTGTCGGCGGCTGGATCACCTTGTCGCAGCGTCGAACGCGCAGAAGGACATCCAGCGAATGCCCCCTGTGCGCCTTACCCTCAGTGGCTCGCCTGCGCCGCCGTCGAAGACCAGGAGTTCTCCGCCCCGGCACGGATTTTCAACCGTCTGCCGAAGGGGGCGTAGAAGTCGATAGCCGCATCTCGAAATTCGAGATACGTCAGAGAGCGCATCCCTGCTCTAGGCTTCAAGACATCGTCCAACAGATCGGCGTAGTCCGGACGCAAGCGCTTGAGCGTGTCGAGGAACATTTGAGGACCACTGATTGCAAAGATCTTGCGCATATAGGGATTGGTGCCGTCAGCGCCGACGGTACGCGAAGCCTCCAACTCACGCAGCGCGTCGATCTCATCGATCCAACGTCGATAGGCCGCCTGCTGGATCTCCTGCAGGACAGGGTTACCGGCGTGACTTGCAAAGTGACTGTTGCCCGGGCCGTAAAAGCCCATTCTCGGCGACGAGACCGCCCCACCCGTCAAAACGTCATCCGGGCCAGCGTTGAGCTCGACCGCTTCGAACGACCCCACCATGACGTCGTCGCAATCCATGTAGATACCGCCGTATTCGTGAATCAGGCGATACCTCAAGATGTCCGAGGCAGCCGCCAGGTTTTGCCCCTGACCACTGCGAAAGTAACGATAGGGCACCACCGTTTCATCATCGGTGAGAAACCTGGAGAAAAAAGGCTCATCCCCCAGCTCTGAAACCGCCATGTTGGGAAACTCCGCGAACGCTTGTTTCAACCGATCCAGTTCACCGGTAAAGGCTGCGTTGTCGACGTCCAGATGCAAGGTGAACTTCAAGCTGGGATTTGCACGGATATTCGCCTTCATCGTATCTATCAATCCGGTCCTGGGCCCCTGCGTACCCAACCAGATCTGATGAACTTCCCGGTTGATTGCCCGAGCCTCCTGCGAAATGCCTGGAATACGGGGAAAGGTGTATACCTCATAACGTACGCCGAACCGAAGCGATGACCTGACCGCTAGAAATGACTTCACACTGCCCTGTTTCCAGACGCCTTTATTGTTCAACCAGTGGACCTTCCCATCATAGGATTTCCACCCCCCGATATCGGCATCGAAGGTGACGCGCGTACCTCTGGCGGTGTTCATGGCGTAATACGTGTCTATCTGTTGTTCCTCTTCGAAGGCGGGACGTATTTCAATACCGTCCATGGGCACTTCGATCTGCACCAGAGGGTGCGCTCGCACCAAGGTAATGCCCGGTTTGAGAACGTCGGGCGCAGGTTCAGTATCCGGCGCGACCTCGATAAGACTCTCGCCACCGCGCAGGCCAGGTTTGACATCGATATCAGAGTAAAAACCCTTCAGTCGCTTGAGGTAAGGGCCTTCGATATTTGCCTCGTTTGATGAAATGATTCTGTACTGCCCCGCGCGCTCGATGCGCTCGACACGGTACAACTTGGCATGCACCCGCGCGTACCGCCTGATAGCACCGGACGCTTCGTCGGTTTCCTGATAGACAGCGCCGAAGTCATCCACCACCCATTTGCCACCGTCGCCCAGCGGCGCGTTGTATTCGAACTTGGCAAGTTCCTCGCGCAGTTGGGGGGACAGCGAGCGAAGACCATCGGGCTCGATCCCAAAGGCTTTCACACTGTCAAAGGTTTGAGCATGGAGCTTCGCACGCGCCAGCCTTTGCGCCTCCTCATGTTCGCGACGCACCCTTCGCTCATCGGTCGACTCACTGGCATGCTCTTCCCGTTGATTGGCAAGCTCTTGCTCCAGCTGTTCAGTCGTGGCGGCATTTTCCACCTGTTCCTGAGGGGTGAGCGTACTTGCCTTTTGCCCGATTTCGTCCGCCGCTCCTGGAGCGACCGCATCTCCTATCCGCGCCGCAGCACCCGCCACCTTGGCAATCTCAAGGGTGGCTGGCACGGCGTTGAGAATGCCAAAGATGATGCGGCGTTTGCCTTGCGCCTGATCCTCGACGATACTGTTGGCGACCTCATCGGCCCCCAAGCCGATCAGCGCAGCGGACATCGCTGCCACGGGTAGCCAGAGCGCCGGTACTGCCATTGCGACAATACTCGTGACGGTCAAGGCGGTGGACAACACCTCCCCGGCGAGCGCTTGATTGTAAGCAGCACGGCTTCGAATCAGCCGCAATGCATCGGACTGCAGGCGGCTTTTCAGATTGTTTTTAAAGTGCGTGAACGGCCAAGGATGAATAGCAGGGCCCAGGGTGATTTCATCGTGCGGATTCCAACGGGAGTAATTGCCCACATGCCAAGAGGGGAAAGCCCCCAGCCCCAGCAGTACGGTCTTGAGGCCTGACACGAATATCCCGTCCGGGTCGTCTTCGGCCTTGAAATGCCCTTCCAGGACCGTGCGCCGCTGCGTGAACCTGCACTGCAAGGCGAACCAGTCGCAGAACGCCGCCATGTCCTCAAAGCCATGCAGCGGGGAAGAGTTCCCGGGGATATACACCACTAGCCGACCGGACTGTTCATCCTTGAAAACGATGATGTCGCTGGCTGTATAGCGATAAACCAGAAGTTCGCGAATGCTGACGATCTCTTGATCCAGAGCGCCTTGCTCGAAGACCTCGTAAGTCAGCGTTTCCCAAGCGCTGGATGCGGGCAGCCCCATGGCCCTGAGCACCATTTGCTTATCACTGAGCGTCAGCGACCCTTCTTCATGCTGGACAAAGGCGGCCCTTAGCATCGACGCCTTGATCAACAAGTTGTAGCCGCGCTCATGAGAGCGCCAGAACTCATTCAAATGCTTCAGGTACTTCGCCTGCAGATCCACCTCCCAGGCAAAGCGTTTGAATGACTTCGGATCCAGACGAACCTGTGTATCGCTTGAAAAGCGCTGAGGCGTGGTTTTACGGTAGATGGCTTCGTAGGCGAAACAATCATCCAGTGGAAGCGGCGCTTCGGCGATGACCGTGGGATAACCTTCGAGCCTGAAGTCCTCCAGTGTTCCAAGATGGCTAAAAAGGCTGCCATCACCCTGTTGCTGCCAGTTTCGCATCAGAGCATCGGTCAAGGTCATGGACGATGCGATGTTCGCGCGTTGATCGCCCTCATCCCAGGCATCGATATACAAGGTCGTAATGAACAGCTCGTCTGGGTCGATATCCAGCTCCAGCATTTGCAGTACATAGGCCTTGGCCACGTCGTGGGAGAATTTGCGAGGCGACGGGTAGTCCACCGCCTGCTGGCTCACAAAGTCCTTCAACAACAAGGGCTCGCCCGTCTCGTGCCTGGAGGCTGTTACTTCGTTAGAGAAATCCTGAAAAATGTGTCGTTCGGTCATTTCGGCAGTTCCTTCGCAAGGGGAGCCATAGCATGCGAAGTCTGCCGATTCTGAAAAATCCAACTATTTACCACCTGGCGAGAACCCGCCATCCTCCACGGCGCACCCAACAGAAAGCCCGCAGATATGCGGGCTTTTTGTTGGCGCTTCAGGTGCCAGGTTGCCCCGGCAGTCTGATCATTCCCACTCGATGGTGGCTGGCGGCTTGCTCGACACGTCGTAGGTGACGCGGGAGATGCCGTCGATTTCGTTGATGATACGGCCGCTGACGGTCTCCAACAGCTCGTATGGCAGGTGCGCCCAGCGAGCGGTCATGAAGTCCACGGTTTCGACGGCGCGCAGGGCGACGACCCAGGCGTAGCGACGGCCATCGCCAACGACGCCAACCGACTTGACCGGCTGGAACACCACGAATGCCTGGCTGGTCTTGTGGTACCAATCGGCCTTGCGCAGTTCTTCGATGAAGATATGGTCGGCGCGACGCAGCAGGTCGGCGTATTCCTTCTTCACTTCACCCAGGATGCGCACGCCCAGGCCTGGACCCGGGAACGGGTGGCGGTAGACCATGTCGTACGGCAGGCCCAGTTCCAGACCGATCTTGCGCACTTCGTCCTTGAACAGCTCACGCAGTGGTTCGACCAGCTTGAGGTTCATTTCCTCCGGCAGGCCGCCGACGTTGTGGTGCGACTTGATCACGTGGGCCTTGCCGCTCTTGGCGCCAGCGGACTCGATCACGTCCGGGTAGATGGTGCCCTGGGCCAGGAACTGGATGTTCTCCAGCTTGCTGGCTTCGGCATCGAACACGTCGATGAAGGTGCGACCGATGATCTTGCGCTTCTTCTCCGGGTCCGATTCGCCAGCCAGGTTGTCGAGGAACTGCTGCTCGGCATCGGCACGGATCACCTTGACACCCATGTTCTCTTTGAACATGGCCATGACCTGGTCGCCTTCGTGCAAACGCAGCAGGCCGTTGTCGACGAAGACGCAGGTCAGCTGGTCGCCGATGGCGCGGTGCAGCAGCGCGGCGACCACCGAGGAGTCGACACCGCCGGACAGGCCCAGCAGCACGTTGGCCGAACCAACCTGCTCGCGAACCTGGGCGATGGCGTCTTCAACGATGTTGGACGGAGTCCACAGGGCTTCACAGCCGCAGATGTCCTGAACGAAGCGGGACAGGATGCGACCGCCCTGCTTGGTGTGGGTCACTTCCGGGTGGAACTGCACGCCGTAGTAGCCGCGGGTGTCGTCGAACATGCCAGCGATCGGGCAGCTCGGAGTGCTGGCCAGCACGTGGAAGTCGCCTGGCATCTGGGTGACCTTGTCGCCGTGGCTCATCCACACGTCCAGGCCCAGTACGCCGTCGTCATCGACGTGGTCTTCGATGCCGTCGAGCAGGCGGCTCTTGCCGACTACGTCAACGCGGGCATAGCCGAACTCGCGCAGGTCGGAGCCTTCGACCTTGCCGCCCATCTGCTCGGCCATGGTCTGCATGCCGTAGCAGATGCCCAGCAGCGGAACGTTCAGGTCGAAGACCGCTTGCGGTGCGCGCGGGCTGTTGGCTTCGTGGACCGACTCGGGGCCGCCAGCGAGGATGATGCCGCGCGGGTTGAATTCGCGGATCGCTTCATCGTCCATGTCGAACGGGTGCAGTTCGCAGTAGACACCGATCTCGCGCACGCGGCGGGCGATCAACTGGGTGTACTGGGAACCGAAATCGAGGATCAGGATGCGGTGAGCGTGAATGTCGAGGGCCATGACTCAATCTCGTCAGTGGAAATCGGAAACGACGCGGGGCTGTCGTGACAGCCCCGCTAACAGGTATTGCTGGAAGCCTTAGCCTACGCGGTAGTTAGGGGCTTCTTTGGTGATCTGCACGTCATGCACGTGGGACTCGGCCATGCCGGCACCGGTGATGCGCACGAATTCAGGCTTGGTGCGCATCTCTTCGATGGTCGCGCTGCCGGTGTAGCCCATGGAAGAACGCAGGCCACCCATCAGTTGGTGGATGATCGCAGCCAGGGCGCCCTTGTACGGCACACGGCCTTCGATGCCTTCCGGAACCAGCTTCTCGGCGCCGGCCGAGGAGTCCTGGAAGTAACGGTCCGAGGACCCCTGGGCCTGTGCCATGGCGCCCAACGAGCCCATGCCGCGGTAAGCCTTGTAGGAGCGGCCCTGGAACAGCTCGACCTCACCCGGCGCCTCTTCGGTGCCGGCGAACATCGAACCCATCATGACGCAGGAGGCGCCAGCGACGATGGCCTTGGACAGGTCACCGGAGAAGCGGATGCCACCGTCGGCGATCAGCGGGACGCCAGTGCCTTCCAGTGCGGCGGCGACGTTGGCGATGGCGCTGATCTGCGGCACACCGACGCCGGCGACGATACGGGTGGTGCAGATGGAGCCAGGACCGATACCGACCTTGACCGCGTCGGCGCCGGCTTCAGCCAGGGCCTTGGCAGCGGCGCCGGTGGCGATGTTGCCGCCGATCACCTGGACTTGCGGGTAGGTTTCCTTGACCCAGCGAACGCGATCGATCACGCCTTTGCTGTGGCCGTGGGCGGTGTCGACCACCACCACGTCAACCCCGGCGGCCACCAGGGCGGCAACGCGCTCGCCGGTGTCCTTGCCGGTACCGACCGCGGCACCGACACGCAGGCGACCTTGGTCGTCCTTGCTGGCCAGCGGGTAGGCCTTGGCTTTTTCGATGTCCTTGACGGTCATCATGCCCTTGAGGCTGAACTTGTCGTCGACGATCAGGACTTTTTCCAGGCGGTGCTTGTGCAGCAGCTCGCGGACTTCGTTCTTGTTGGCGCCTTCACGCACAGTGACCAGACGCTCTTTGGGCGTCATCACTTCACGTACCTTGGCGTCCAGGCGGCTCTCGAAACGCACGTCACGGGAGGTGACGATACCGACCAGGTCGCCGTTCTCCAGCACCGGAACACCGGAGATGTTGTTCAGGCGAGTCAGGTCGAACAGGTCACGCACGGTGGCGTCGGCGTCGATGGTGATCGGGTCCTTGACCACGCCGGCCTCGAACTTCTTGACCTTGCGCACTTCGGCAGCCTGCTGCTCGATGGTCATGTTCTTGTGGATGATGCCGATGCCGCCTTCCTGGGCCATGGCGATGGCCAGGCGCGCTTCGGTCACGGTATCCATGGCGGCGGAAACCAGAGGAATGTTCAGCTCGATGCCGCGGGTCAAACGGGTCTTGAGACTGACTTCATTGGGCAGTACCTCGGAATAGCCAGGTACAAGGAGGATATCGTCGAAGGTCAGGGCTTCTTGGCTGATACGCAGCATCGCGGGGGCTCCCGGGCGGGAAAAATGGAAGCGCGCCATTATACTCATCCACGGCGCGCCGCTCAATGCAAAATAAGGGCCTTCGGTCAGCCTTGCGGCAGTTTTACCTGCACCACCGCCACCGGTTGGTCCAACCAGTCGGCGAAGCTGTCGAGGAAGGCCTGGGTGAACCCGGCCTCGCCCCAGTTGTTGAAGATGAAGCCCAGGTTGGAAAAGGCACACGGCTGCAGGAAGAGAAACCCGTTGATGTCGTCCTCGAAACCACACAGCGGGCAGGTGAAGTTGTCGCTCACCCCAGGCATCCACTCCTCCAGGCTCTCGAACAGCGGCTCGCCAACTTCGCGCCGGCACTCTGGGCAGCCTGCCTCTTCGAGAAATCCTTCGGTGGGCGTATAGATACAGCGCTTGAGCATCACCTCCAGGCCGTTGACCTGCTCACCGAAGGGGAGTCGTTCCGGGTGCAGCGCCACCTTGCGCGCGCCTTGGGCCAAGGCGTAGCCCATGCGATTGCCGGTGCGGCCACAGGTGCTGAGCGGCTCCTCGACGATCTTCTCGCGCACCAGCCAGCGCAGGATCGCCCGGGCGCGGGCTTCGTGAACCGGGACAGTGGAGAGTTTGGGAACGATGATGCTCTGGGTGTTCATGAACGAAACGGGCCTGGGGACTGCGGTAGTGATGAGATTCTACCGCTCAACCACCGAGGTAGCGACCGATCAGCGCCAGCCCGCTGGCCAGCACCAGCCAGGTGACCAAGCGCACGAAGGCTTCACGGGACAGCTTCTGGCTCAGGTGCCGACCTAGCCAGAGCCCGGCGGCCATCACCGGTAACAAACATGCCGCGAGCCACAACAGGTGGGCATCGGCATACGTCCCGGCGATGAGAAACAGCGACAGGCGCACCACCGTGCTGCAGCTGATCAGCGCACTCTGGGTCGCACGCGCCTGCTCCGTGGAGTCCAGCCGGGCATTGAGGTAGATCGCATAAAGAAAGCCCCCGCTGCCGAATAAGGCGCCGAACAACCCGCCCGCCGTGCCCATCGGTACGGCCCAGACGCCCGCCAACCGCGCGGGCCGCACCTTTATCGCCAGGCCATACATGGCGTACCCCGTTACGAACAGCCCCATCAGCAACAACAGAAGGTCTGATTTCAAATGCAGCAGGAAGACCACGCCCAGGGTGCAGCCCACCGCCATGCATGGCAGCAACCTCAACAGCTCGCTGCGCGCCACCGCCCTGCGCGAGGGTAACCAGTTGCCGAAGGCCGCCACGAAGTCCAGCAGCACCAGCAGCGGGATGATCCGCGACAACGGCATGAAATGAATCAGTATCGGCCCTGCCACCAAGGCCGTGCCGAAGCCGGCAATGCCAAAGACGACGTAGGCAATGCCGACCCCTAGCAGGATGGGCAACCAATCAAGACCGGAAAACGGCAGTTGGACCAGCATGGACATGACCCCTGACAAGATGCAGACAGGTTAGCCAGCCATGAGCCATGCCGACTAATATGCCTTTCCGCCCTCAGCCATCTCAAAAAGGCATGCCATGACTTCCATCCGCCAATTGCGCTATTTCGTGGAAATTGCCGAGAACGGCAGCTTCAGCGCAGCTGCCGAGCGGCTGTACATTGCCCAATCGGCCTTGAGCCGCCAGATCAAGGAACTGGAACAGCAGCTTGGCACGCCGCTGTTCGAGCGCACTGCCCGCCAGCCACGCCTGACCGCGGCCGGTCTGGCGTTTCTCGACCGCGCCCGGCACCTGCTGGCTGACCTGGACAAAGCCGAACGCCTGGCCCGGGAGATTGGCCAGGGCTTGCGCGGCAGCCTGCGCCTGAATCACTCCAGCACCGTTCCGTTGACCGGACGGCTGCTCGAGCGTCTGGGCGGCTATCTGGAGGCCAACCCCGGCGTTTCCCTGGAGATCGCCCAGCAATCGTCGGAAGCGCAGTTGGAAGACATCGCCCAAGGACGTCTGGAAATCGGCCTGCTTCGCCTGCCCGTATTGCGCCAACATCATGACGTGGAAACCCATACCCTGTTCAGCGAGCCATTGCTGCTGGCCGTGGCGGCAGGCCATCCACTGGCAAACGCCACGCAGGTGGACCTGGAGCGATTGCGTGAGGAGCGCTTTATCTCCATCCCCCATCGGCAGCGGGGGGGTTTGAGCTATCTGTCCGCTTCGTTGTGCATGAAGGCGGGGTTCTTTCCCCGCGCCGCACAGGTCGTTTCTCGCAAGACCACCCAACTGCAACTGATCCAGGCCGGTTTCGGGGTGGCACTGTTGCCGGCCTGCATGCGCGACATTGCGCCGGCCTCGGTGCATTTCGTACCGCTGGATGAGCCTTGCCAGAGCACCGTGGCCCTGGCGTGTCGACGAGATGCGGGGGACCTGGTGCGCCAGTTCGTCTCGGCGATGCAAGCCTCGAGCGCCAACACAGACAACCAGGCGTGATGTCCTTTATGATGCCCGCCATGATCAGAGACCCCTTCGAACGACTCGGCCTGGACCGCGAAGTCCTCACCGTCAGCCAACTCAACGGCCGCGCCCGCGTGCTGCTCGAGGACGTGTTCCGCAGCGTCTGGGTGGAGGGCGAGATATCCAACCTCGCCCGGCCGGCCTCCGGGCACATGTATTTCACCCTCAAGGACAGCGGCGCCCAAGTGCGCTGCGCACTGTTCCGGCAAAACGCCGCGCGCGTGCGCCAGGCCCTGCGCGATGGCTTGGCGGTAAGGGTGCGAGGCAAGGTCTCGCTGTTCGAAGGGCGCGGTGACTACCAACTGATCCTCGACACCGTCGAGCCCGCCGGCGATGGCGCCCTGCGCCTGGCCTTCGAAGCGTTGAAGGAAAAGCTCGGCGCCGAAGGCCTGTTCAGCGCCGAACGTAAGCAGCCCCTGCCGGCCCACCCGCGTCGCATCGGCATCATCACCTCCCCCACCGGCGCGGTGATCCGCGACATCATCAGCGTATTCCGCCGCCGGGCTCCGCAGGTGGAACTGAACCTGATCCCCACCGCCGTACAGGGCCGGGAAGCCATCGCCCAGATCGTACGCGCCCTGCGCCTGGCCGACAGCATGGGCTTCGATGCGTTGATCCTGGCGCGCGGCGGGGGCTCGCTGGAGGACCTCTGGTGCTTCAACGAAGAGGACGTCGCGCTCGCCGTGGCCGCCTGTGTGACGCCCATCGTCAGCGCCGTGGGTCATGAAACCGACGTGTCGATCAGCGACTTCGTCGCCGACGTTCGCGCACCGACGCCGTCGGCGGCCGCCGAACTGCTGGCACCGGACAGCAGCGGCCTGCAGCAGCGCCTGGACAGCCTGCAACGGCGCCTGTTGCTGCGCATGAAAAACCGCCTGGCCCACGATCACCTGCGCCTGGATGGCCTGGCTCGCCGCCTGCGCCATCCCGGCGAACGCCTGCGCCAGCAGGCCCAGCGCCTGGACGACCTGGACATGCGCCTGCGCCGCGCCTTCATGCTCAACATGAACCAGCGCCACGAGCGCCTGGGCCGGTTCGACACACGCCTGGCCGCGCAACATCCGGGGCGCGCGCTCAAGCTGCTTGGCCAGCGCCTGGACAGCCTTGCCGAGCGCCTCCCTCGGGCGATGCGCGAAATCCTCAAGGATCGTCGCCAACGCTTCCAGGCCCAGTTGCAGACGCTGCAAGTGGTCAGCCCCCTGGCGACCCTGGCCCGCGGCTACAGCATCCTGCTCGACGAGCGCGGCCAGGCCATCCGCAGCGCCGCCCAGACCCACAACGGCCAACGCCTGACCGCCCGCCTGAACGAAGGCGAGCTCAAGGTGCGGGTCGAGGACAACCACCAGACTCCGGTCACCCTTTCGCTACTGGACTGACACATGCCCCGCCTGCTTGCCCCTCTGCTTGCGCTCTCCCTGCTGTTGCTCGGCACCCACGCCCAGGCCAGCTACATCACCCGCCAACTGAACAAACCGGTGCCTGGCGGTGTGGCAGTGGTCGACCTGGGCCCATCGGCCTCGGCACCCAACGCCCGCTTCGATGGCAAGCCGGTGCTGGTGGTGCAGGAGCAAGGCAATTGGCTGGCCATCGTCGGCATCCCGCTGACGCAAAAGCCTGGGACCGCCGTGCTGACCCAGGGCTCGCGCAGCCTGCCTTTCACCGTCGGCAGCAAGAAGTACCCCGAGCAGCACATCACCCTGAAGAACAAGCGCCAGGTCAATCCAGAGCCCGCCGACCTCAAGCGCATCGAGCGCGAGCTTGCCGAGCAGATCAAGGCCTACCGCAGCTTCAGCCCTGCCCTGCCGAGCAACCTGATCCTCGACAAACCGGTCAGCGGGCCACTGTCGAGCAAGTTCGGTGTGCGCCGCTTCTTCAACGGCGAGGAGCGCAACCCCCATGCGGGCCTGGACTTCGCCGTGCCGGCAGGTACACCTATCAAGACCCCGGCCAATGGCAAGGTGATCCTGGTGGGCGACTATTTCTTCAATGGCCGTACCGTGTTCGTCGATCACGGCCAGGGCTTCATCAGCATGTTCTGCCACATGTCGAAGATCGACGTGAAACCCGGGCAGACGCTGCGCCGAGGCGAGGTGGTCGGCCGCGTGGGCGCCACGGGCCGGGCGACCGGGCCGCACATGCACTGGAATGTCAGCCTCAACGATGCGCGGGTGGATCCGGCAATCTTCATCGGGGCATTCCAGCCCTGATGATCGGCGGAGTCTGTTTCGCGGGTCCCCCCCTCCCACAAGGACTGGCGCTGCCTTGGAAGCCTTCATAAAACCCTGTGGGAGCAGGCGTACCCGCGAAGAGGCCTGCACAGCCAACTATGATTCCGCCGAGTTGCGCCATCGAAAAATACAGCGCAAAAATACCGAAGGCACTTTTACATATCAGCCATAAAATCTCGCTCAACCGCTTTTTTTAAGCATTTCTCTCAATTTTTTCCGAATGCTTGCCATCCCTCCAGCCACTGGTTAGGGTTGAGGCATGAAAACCTTCAGCACCCTCATCCTGCTCCGACAACATCGCAGCCTCTGCCTGGTCAGCGCCCGACTACCAGGCTGATCGCGTCGCCTCGCCTCTTCATCTCGTTATCGCTCGGCAGGCCCGATCTCGGCCGCACATAAAAGGATTGCTTCCATGACCATGCTCAAAGACCCTTCGAAGAAATACCGCGCCTTCCCGACCATCGACCTGCCTGACCGTACCTGGCCGTCGAAGACCATCACCCAGGCGCCGATCTGGTGCAGCTCCGACCTGCGTGACGGCAACCAGTCGCTGATCGAGCCGATGGATTCGGAGAAGAAGCTGCGTTTCTGGAAGACCTTGGTGCAGGTCGGCGTGAAGGAAATCGAAGCCTCGTTCCCCTCCGCTTCGCAAACCGACTTCGACTTCGTGCGCACCCTGATCGAAGACGGCCACATCCCGGACGACACCACCATCCAGGTGCTCACCCAGGCCCGTGAAGACTTGATCGCGCGTACCTTCGAGTCCCTGCGCGGCGCCAAAAAGGCCATCGTTCACCTGTACAACGCCACCTCGCCGTCGTTCCGCCGCATCGTCTTCAACCAGGACAAGCAAGGCGTGAAGGACATCGCAGTGAACGCCGCCAAGCTGTTCGTCAAATATGCCGCGCAGCAACCGGAAACCCAGTGGACGTTCCAATACTCGCCGGAGACCTTCAGCGCAACCGAGATGGAGTTCGCCAAGGAAGTCTGTGACGCAGTGATCGAGGTGTGGAACCCGACCCCTGAGCACAAGATCATCCTCAACCTGCCGGCCACCGTCGAAGTCTCGACGCCGAACGTCTATGCCGACCAGATCGAATGGTTCTGCCGCAACGTCAACCGCCGCGACAGCGTGATCATCAGCCTGCACTGTCACAACGACCGTGGCACCGGTATCGCCGCCACCGAGCTGGGCCTGATGGCCGGCGCCGACCGTGCCGAAGGCTGCCTGTTCGGCAATGGCGAGCGTACCGGTAACGTCGACCTGGTGACCCTGGCCTTGAACCTCTACACCCAGGGTATCGACCCTCTGCTGGACTTCTCCGACATCGACGGCGTACGCAAGGTCGTCGAGGAGTGCAACCAGTTGCCTGTGCACCCCCGTCACCCGTACGTGGGCGACCTGGTCCACACCGCGTTCTCCGGCTCGCACCAGGACGCCATCCGCAAGGGCTTCGCCAAGCAGAAGGAAGACACGCTCTGGGAAGTGCCGTACCTGCCGATCGACCCGGCCGACATCGGCCGCAGCTACGAGGCGGTGATCCGCGTCAACAGCCAGTCAGGCAAAGGCGGCATCACCTACCTGCTCGAGCAGGAATACGGCATCAGCCTGCCACGCCGCATGCAGATCGAGTTCAGCCAGGTGGTACAGGGCGAGACCGACCGTCTGGGCCTCGAGATGACCGCTCAGCAGATCTACAGCTTGCTGCACAAAGAGTACCTGCAAGCCAACACGCCGTACGCGCTGGTCAGCCATCGCCTGCAGGAAGAGAACGGCCACAGCGCCGTGGAAGTGGAAGTCGCTGGCGAAGGCGAAACCACCCTGCACTGGCGCGGCAAAGGCAACGGCGCGCTGGAAGCGCTGGTCGCCGGCCTGCCGGTCAGCGTGGAGATCATGGACTACAACGAGCACGCGATTGGTGCCGGCACCAACGCCAAGGCCGCGGCCTACATCGAACTGCGTGTGGCCGGTGGTCGCCCGGTGCATGGTGTGGGGATCGACGAGAACATCACCACCGCCAGCTTCAAGGCACTGTTCAGCGCCTTGAACCGCTCGCTGAGCCAGCAGGAAGCCAAGGCGGCGTAAGCTGTCACGCAGTGATCAAGCCCGCATCGTTCGATGCGGGCTTTTTATTGCCTGTTGGATCGATGAGGGCTGCTGCACAGCCCTTTCGCGGCACAAGGCCGCACCTACAGAAATCCGCGAACGCGTTCATCGCTTGTAGCGGCCTTGCCCCACCTTACTTCAGCGCAAAAAAAGGGCGCCAATCAGGCGCCCCACAAGCGTTGTAGCACACAACAAATTCAGCTTCAGTCCAGCAATGCCATCGCCTCGGCGCTGCAGGCCTCGATCCGTGCCCAGTCGCCGTTCTTGATCCAGCCGCTGTCGAGCATCCAGGTCCCGCCCACGCACATCACGTTGGGCTGGGCCATGTAGTTGCGCACGTTGGCCGGGTTGACGCCACCGGTGGGACAGAAGCGGATGTCGCCGAACGGGCCGGCGAAGGCTTTGATCGCCGCTACGCCGCCGCTGATTTCGGCGGGGAACAGCTTGAAGCGACGGTAGCCCAGGGCGTAACCCATCATGATTTCCGAGGGCGTGCTGATACCGGGCAACAGCGGGATGTCGCTTTCGACACCCGCCTGAAGGATGTCCTGGGTCACCCCAGGGGTCACCACAAATTGTGCTCCTGCAGCGTCCACCGCAGTGAACATGGTGCGATCCAGGACGGTACCGGCGCCGACGCACAGTTCCGGACGCTCCTCGCGCAGCACGCGGATGGCCTTGAGGCCATGCTCGGAACGCAGGGTCACCTCCAGGGTACGGATGCCACCGGCGGCCAGGGCGTCGGCCAGGGGCAGAATATCTTGCTCACGGGCGATGGTGATCACCGGCAGAATGCGCGCCTTGCCACAGATCGCGTCGATCCGGGCGGCTTTCTCGGCCATCGAGAGCAGAGGCTGTTGGCGTTCGAGCGTGGTCATGAGAGTGGATCCTTGGCTCATGGGCACCAGTAGATGTCCAGGGGGTCGTGAAGAAAGGCGCGAATCGGCATTTCGGTTGGGTCAGCGGCCGCCAATGCGGCGCGCAGGGTAGCGAGTTTGCCCGGGCCTTGCACGGACAGTGCGATGAAACCAGCGCTGGCCAACAGGGCACGGGTCATGCTCAGGCGCTGGCGCGGCACATTCGGTGCCAGCATCGGCAGGCAGCGGCGGGCGCTGCGCACATCCAGACCTTCATCCAGGTTGGGGCTGGCCGGGAACAACGAGGCCGTATGACCATCATCGCCCATGCCCAGCACCAGTACATCGATCACAGGCAGCGCAGCCAGGGCCTGGTCAGCCAGGACAGCGGCGGCCTCGAGACTCTCGGCGTAGTGATACAGGCCCACGAAGCGGGCCTTGGCAGCCGGCCCCTTGAACAGGTGACGTGCGAGCAAGCCGGCGTTGCTGTCGGCGTGCGCGACCGGCACCCAACGCTCGTCGGCCAGGCTGACCGTGACGTTCGACCAGTCCAGCGTTTCGCCCGCGAGCTTCTCCAGGAACGGCACCGGGCTGCGGCCACCCGACAGCACCAGACACGCCGCGCCTTTGCGGGCAATGGCCTGACGCAGCTTTTCGGCCACGTCATGGGCCAGCGTCGCCGCCAAGGCTTTGCCGTCAGCCAGCGAATGCGTCGTTACGCTCGCCGGCAGTTGCAGTTCAGATATCGCCATACCACGCCCTCCCGTCACGTGTGATCAGTGCGATGGAGCTCATCGGCCCCCAGGACCCCGCCGCGTAAGGCTTGGGTGCGTCCCCGGCGTTCTTCCAGCCGGCGATCAACTGGTCGCACCAGGTCCAGGCATATTCGATTTCGTCCTTGCGCACGAACAGGTTCTGGTTGCCGCGCATCACTTCCAGCAACAGACGCTCGTAGGCATCCGGGATACGCGCACTGCGCCAGGTGTCGGAAAAATTCAGTTGCAAGGGCCCGCTACGCAGTTGCATGCCTTTGTCCAGGCCTTGCTCCTTGGTCATCACCCGCAAAGAAATGCCTTCGTCCGGTTGCAGGCGGATGATCAGTTTGTTACCGATCTGCAAACGCTGCTCGGGGGCAAAGATGTAGTGCGGTGTTTCCTTGAAGTGGATGACGATCTGCGACAGCTTTTGCGGCATGCGCTTGCCGGTACGCAGGTAGAACGGCACGCCGGACCAGCGCCAGTTGCGGATGTCCGCGCGCAGGGCGACGAACGTCTCGGTATCGCTCTGGGCGTTGGCGTTGTCTTCTTCCAGGTAGCCTGGCACCGGCGCGCCATCGCTGTAGCCGGCAATGTACTGCCCGCGCACCACACGGGTGCTCAGGGCCTCGCCGGTGATCGGCGCCAGGGCCTTGAGCACTTTGACCTTCTCGTCGCGAATGCTGTCGGCGGACAAGTCGCTCGGTGGGTCCATGGCGATCAGGCAGAGCAACTGCAGCAGATGGTTCTGGATCATGTCGCGCAACTGCCCGGCCTTGTCGAAGTAGCCCCAGCGCCCCTCGATCCCGACTTTCTCGGCCACGGTGATTTCCACGTGGGAGATGGAGTTCTGGTTCCACTGGGTTTCGAACAGGCTGTTGGCAAAGCGCAGCGCGATGAGGTTCTGCACCGTCTCCTTGCCCAGGTAGTGGTCGATGCGATAGACCCGGTTCTCCGGGAAGAACCGCGCCACCGCATCATTGACCCGACGGGACGACTCCAGGTCATGGCCGATGGGCTTTTCCAGTACGACGCGAGTACGCGCGGCCAGGCCGGCTTTGTCCAGGTTTTCGCAGATCGCGCCGTACACCGAGGCGGGTGTGGCGAAATAGGCAATCAATGGCAGGTCTGCTGCGACCTGCTCGGTCAGCGTCTGGTAGCCGTCGGCCTGGAGGAAATCCAGGCGCAGATAGCTCAGACGGCCGAGGAAGCGCCCCAGCACGCCGGGTTCGATGTCTGCCTCTGGCACGAAGCGGCGCAGGTGCGCCTCGATGGTCGCCAGATGCTGCTCGCCGTCACCGGCTTCACGAGCCAGGGCCAGCAGGCGTGAATCGGCATGCAGCAAGCCGGCTCGGTCGAGCTGATAGAGCGCGGGAAACAGCTTGCGCAGTGCCAGGTCGCCGAGGGCGCCAAACAAGGCAAAGGTGCAAGGTTCTACACTGATCGCAGCCATGATGTTGGTTCTTTCCTAAAGTTGGCCTAGGAATATCGTTTTCAACCGCGGTTTTCAAGGGGTAATGTAGTAAAAACCACAACATTACCGACAACTGTGACAGACAAGTGGTACGGCAACCTCGCCGACAGTACGATAGACACCGTGCAAAAAGCCCGCTGTTCCCTCAGCCGGCTGTCTTCCCGACCCAAGGACATACCATGGACCGCGTGAGAAACCTCCTGGAGCAGATCCAGGGACGCCTCGACGAGCTGAACAAGGCCGAACGCAAAGTCGCCGAAGTCATCCTGCTCAACCCGCAACAAGCTACCCGCTTCAGCATTGCCGCGCTGGCCCAGGCCGCCAAGGTCAGCGAGCCGACGGTCAACCGCTTCTGCCGCTCCTTCGGTGTCAGTGGCTACCCCGAACTCAAGCTGCAGCTGGCCCAGAGCCTGGCCAGCGGCGCCGCTTACGTCAGCCGTGCGGTGGAAGCCGACGACGACCCGGCCGCTTACACCCAGAAAATCTTCGGCAGCGCCATCGCCTCGCTCGACAGCGCCTGCCAGGCACTCGACCCACATCAGGTCAGCCGCGCCGTGGACATGATGATCCAAGCCCGGCAGATCCACTTCTTCGGCCTGGGCGCCTCGGCCCCCGTGGCCCTCGACGCCCAGCACAAATTCTTCCGTTTCAACCTCGCGGTGTCGGCCCATGCCGACGTGCTCATGCAGCGCATGCTGGCTTCGGTCGCCCACACCGGCGATCTGTTCGTCATCATCTCCTACACCGGTCGCACCCGCGAACTCGTGGAGGTGGCCCGCGTGGCGCGTGAAAACGGCGCCTCGGTGCTTGGCCTGACCGCCGCCGGCTCGCCCCTGGCCAAGGCCTGCAGCCTGAGCCTGAACATCCCGTTGCCGGAAGACACCGACATCTACATGCCGATGACCTCGCGGATCATCCAACTCACCGTGCTCGATGTGCTGGCCACCGGCATGACCCTGCGCCGCGGCGTGGACTTCCAGCCGCACCTGCGCAAGATCAAGGAAAGCCTCAACGCCAGCCGTTACCCGATCGAGGACGACGAACTCAACTGAGCCGGTGCGCCTGCAGGCTTAGATGAGCCTGCTGCCCCGGCGCCAGGCTCAGGCCCTCGCCGCTGCCACTGGCGATCTCGACACAGACGAACCGTTGACACTCCCGCCCGCTGACACCCACCAAGGGGCGCTTGCCGGGGTGCCAGACCACGGTGTCGTCGGAGTCGCCACTGTCGATGCACAGTTCACGCTCCCAGGCGGGATCCTGCAACTGCACCCGGGGCGTACCCGGGTAGACCTTCTGGCAGCCGCCCTTGACCTTGAGCGCACCGTCCTCGCGGCAGGCCTGGCGATTGAGGCGGTCGTAGCCTTCGATGTCCTCAAGCCCAGACAGCGCTATCTGCGAGACGTCACTGATACGCCAATAGGCCAGCAGCGCATGGCTCAACTGGCACGGTTCGCTGTCTTGGTGCTCGGTGGTCAGGCTCAGTTCCATGCCACTGCCCAATCGCGCGTGCAGGTCCACTTGCCAGTCGCACAGCTGCAGGCGCCAAGTCAGGGTCACGCCTTCTTCGTCCTCCTGGCTCTCGACCAGCTTCCAGTCGAGCAGGCGCGCCCAGCCATGGGACGGCCACAGGTCTTCGCTAGGATGACGCCCATACCAGGGCCAGCACACCGGTACGCCACCTCGGATCGCCCCGGCCAGCGGCCACTGTTCGGCGCACCACAACCAAGGCCGTTCACCGGCAGGCTGAAAATGCACCAGTTGCGCGCCCTGGCGACTGAATACCGCCTGGCAACGGGGGTGATCGATGATCAACACATCGCGCTGCTGATAACGCTCCCACTCGAACGTCGGCCTGGGCCTCTGCGCGCAAAAGAAGCGATGTAGCGGATGTTCGGGCATGGTTCCAAGCTCTTGTTGTTTGAGATAGCGCTGTCTCGGCGCGGGCTTCATTTCCACTGAGCTCCAGTGGAAATGAAGTGGCCGGGAATGGATGGCGTAAATTTACAACAATTTTTCTCAGAATGACGACTGAATCTTCACTCCCGCGACCAGCGCGTTGTCGACCTCATCCACCGCGCCTGGGCTCTTGATGTACTGCAGGTTGGGCCGCACGGTCAGCCAGTTGGTGACATGAAAGCCATAGTAGAGCTCGGCGTTGTACTCGGTGCGCTGCAGCGGCACGAAGCCTGGATTGTCGTAGTCATCGATGCCGCTGGCGGCGTTGAGCTGCTCGGCGCGCTTCTTGACGTCGTCATTGACGTGGATCCGCGCGATGCCAAAACCGATGTCGTCCTTGGGCCGGGCATCGAAGGGGCCTTTGTAGACCATGCCCACCTGCTGGTAGTTGTCGATGGCGTTGGTGGCCTTGTCGTGCACGGTGAAGTTGGCGAACAGGCTCAGCCCCCGGTTGACGTCACCGTTGTGCGCCGTCACCTGCTGCTGGGCCACGACCCACCAGCCGTGCTTGCTGGAATGGGATTTGAAGTCGTTGCCGGTGATGCCTTGGGGTTGGCCGTTGACGTCCTCATAGACATCGTCGGCGTTGGCGGTGCTGTAGTAGTAGCCCAACCGGTACTCGCCCGGCAGGCCATTGACCTTGGGCGACCAGACCATCTCCACCGGCAGGATCGCACCCTTGGTGCCGCTGCCGCTGAGCTTGAAGCCGTTACCGGTCTCAAGGTTCGACGGATTCTGCTCGAAGGCCCCCACCTGCACGAAGAATTCCGGGTTGATGTTGTACTTGACCCGCAGCGCCCATTGGCTGACCGGCCAGTTGTACCAGATGCCACCGACCCAGTTGCCCACCTGGGAGCCGCAGAAGGCCAGGTTCTGGAAGTCGCACGGGAAGCTGTTGAAGTCCTCGCCCTCGCCGAAACGACCGAATTTCACGTCCAGGGCGCCATCGAAGTACTTCTGCTTGATCCACATCTGGGTCAAGCGCCAGGTTTGGCCCCGCCCCCAGACCTCCTGGACCGAGCTCAAATGCCCGGCGCGTGGGTCGCTGATGCGGTCGTTGGACAAGTTACGGCCGCTGCGCTCGGTGATGGCCAGTTTGAATTCGGCGTCATGCCAGCCCAGGATCTTCTCAAGGTCCAGATGCGCGCCCAGGGCGAACTGGTCGCTGTAGCGGGCGGTCTTGTCGTCGTTGTAGCCGCCGTGCAGGTTCCCGGCCACCTCGCCGACGTAGTCGAGGGTGAAGTCGTAGCCTTTTTCCAGCAGTTCGGTGCGGGTCCCGCCCCAGTCGCCGGTCATCCATTTCGAATCCGCCGAGAAGGCCTCGGCCGCGTGCACCCCGCCGCTGCCAACGAAGGTCAGCATGGCCAGCGAGCTCAGCGTCCTGATGCGTTTGCGATGGTCCATCCCTTGTTCCTCACTTTTCTTGTTATTGATGGTTTAGATGACTCAGCGCCCTTTGAAGCGCGCAACATTGCCTGTGGTGATCTGCTCGGACGCGCCCCGCCCCAGACGCTCACCACTGGCGGCATCGAACAGCAGCACCCGTGAAGGGTCGAACTGCAGGCTCAGACTGTCCCCCACACGGCAGGCGACATCCGGCGCCAAGCGACAGCACACCTTGACCTGATTGAGGGTGACGAACACCAATAGGTCCGGCCCGGTGGGCTCGGTCACCTGCACCTCGGCGCGGATGCCCTGCACACCATCGCCCTCTCCCACGGCAATCTGCTCGGGGCGAATGCCCAACACCACCTCGCACCCTTCGCGCTCATCCGACAGGCCTGCCACAGGTAGCTCGCAACGGGCCTGCCCACTGTCGAGCAATGCCACCAGGCGCCCTTGCTGCTTCGTCAGGCGCGCCGGGATGAAGTTCATTGGCGGTGAGCCGATGAAGCTGGCGACGAACTGGTTGGCCGGGTCGTTGTAGATCTGCTGGGGCGTGCCGAACTGCTGGATGACGCCGTCCTTCATCACCGCCACCTTGTCACCGAGGGTCATGGCCTCGATCTGGTCATGGGTGACGTACACGGTGGTGGTCTTCAAGCGTTGGTGCATCAGCTTGATCTCGGTGCGCATCTCCACCCGCAGCTTGGCATCGAGGTTCGACAACGGCTCGTCGAACAGGTAGATCTTCGGGCGCCGCGCCAAGGCCCGGCCCATGGCCACCCGCTGCTGCTGGCCGCCAGAAAGCTGGCCTGGCTTACGCGTGAGCAGATGCTCGATCTGCAGCAGCTTGGCCACCCGCGTCACCTCGTCGTCGATCGCCGCCTGAGGCATCTTGCGAATCTTCAAGCCGAAGGCGATGTTGTCGCGCACATTCATGGTCGGGTACAGCGCATAGGACTGAAACACCATGGCGATGTCCCGGTCCTTGGGGCTCATGCCACTGATGTCGGCGCCATCGACCAGGATTTCGCCGCCGCTGATGTCCTCCAGCCCGGCGATGCAGTTCATCAAGGTCGACTTTCCACACCCGGAGGGGCCGACCAGAATCAGGAACTCGCCGGACTCGATGCCCAGATCGATGGCCTTGAGGGTGTCCGGCAGGCCGCTGCCGTAGCGCTTGTTGACGTTGCGAAGTTCGAGCCGTGCCATGTGTCACCCCTTGACCGCGCCGGCGGTCAGGCCGCGCAGGAAATATTTGCCGGCCAGCACATAGACCAGCAGGGTCGGAAGCCCCGCGATCATCGCCGCCGCCATGTCGACGTTGTATTCCTTGACCCCGGTGCTGGTGTTGACCAGGTTGTTCAGGGCCACGGTGATAGGCTGGGCGTCGCCGCTGGCGAACACCACGCCGAAGAGAAAATCGTTCCAGATCTGGGTGAACTGCCAGATCAGGCAGACCATGATGATCGGCACCGACATCGGCAGCAGGATCCGCCCGAAGATGGTGAAGAACCCCGCCCCATCCAGCCGCGCTGCCCGCACCAGGGCCTCGGGTACGCTGCAGTAGTAGTTGCGAAAAAACAGCGTGGTGAAGGCCAGCCCATACACGATATGCACCAGCACCAGCCCCGTGGTGGTACTGGCCAGGCCCAGTTTGCCGAGGGTGAACGAGGCCGGCAGGAGCACGGTCTGGAACGGCAGGAAGCAACCGAACAGCAACAGGCCGAAGAACAGCTGAGAGCCTCTAAAGCGCCACATCGACAGCACATAGCCGTTCAAGGCGCCCACGAGGGTGGAGATGAGCACGGCCGGCACGGTGATCTTCACCGAGTTCCAGAAATAGCCTCCGACCGTGTCCCAGGCCTTGATCCAGCCGATCCCGGTGATCACTTCCGGCCAGCTCAGCAGGTTGCCGGCGCGGATGTCCTCCGGCGACTTGAAGCTGGTCAGCAGCATCACCACCAGGGGTATCAGGTACAGCGCACAGGCGATCAGCAACGTGGCATGGATGGCCAGGCGGCTGGGGGCAAACCAACGCGGACTAGTCATGGCGCTTGGTCCTCAGCTCCGAATACAGGTAGGGCACCAGGATCGCCAGGATGGCGCCGAGCATGAGGATCGCGCTGGCCGACCCCATGCCCATCTGCCCACGGCTGAAGGTGAAGTTGTACATGAACATCGCCGGCAGGTCGGAGGCATAGCCCGGGCCACCAGCGGTCATCGCTGCCACCAGGTCGAAGCTCTTGATGGCGATGTGCGCAAGGATCATCAAGGCACTGAAGAACACCGGCCGCAGGCTTGGCAGCACGATACGCAGGTAGATCTTCGGCAGGCTCGCGCCGTCGACCTGGGCGGCGCGGATGATCGAGGGGTCGACCCCACGCAGGCCCGCCAGGAACAACGCCATGACAAAACCCGAGGCCTGCCACACCGCAGCGATCACCAGGCAATAGACCACCCGGTCCGGATCCACCAGCCAGTCGAAGCGAAAGCCTTCCCAGCCCCAGTCGCGCAGCAGTTTGTCCAGGCCAAGACCAGGGTTGAGCAGCCATTTCCAGGCGGTACCGGTGACGATCATCGACAGCGCCATGGGGTACAGGTAGATCGTGCGGATGACGCCTTCGCGGCGGATGCGCTGGTCGAGCAGCACCGCCAGCAATACCCCCACTACCAGGCTGATGGCGATGAACAGGCCGCCGAACACCAGCAGGTTCTTGCTGGCGACCCACCAGCGGTCGTTGGCCAGCAGCTTGAGGTACTGGCTCAGCCCGGCCCACTGATAGCTGGGCATGAAGCTGGAGCGGGTGAAGGACAGCACGAAGGTCCAGAGGATGTAGCCATAGAAGCCCACCAGGACAATCAGCATGCTGGGCGCCAGCACCAGTTTAGGGAGCCAGCGTTGCAGGGCGTCCAGGGGGGACGCCCGCAGGGTTGCGATTGCTGTGTTCATGTGAAGTACCGGAGAACCTGCATCGAGCGCGAATCCTGTGGCGCGCGGGTTTATCGAGGCGTCGAAGCGCCGCGAACACCGGCGAAGCGGGTGCCATGCACCGTGTCGCATGCTTCGCGGGTGAACCCGCTCCTACAGGGGCCTGTAACGTCAGGGAGAGGCAGCAGTACTACTGCGCCGCCTTGATCGCCGCGCCCAGCTGCTTGGCCGCCTTGGCAGGATCTGCCTTGGGGTCGTTGAGGAAGTTGGTGACCACGTCGAAGATGGCTCCCTGCACCGCCAGTGACGAGGCCATGTTGTGCGCCATGCTCGGTTGCAGCCCCTGGCCTTTCTCGGCCTCCTGGAAGTCCTTCTGCGACTGCTGGGTGCAGGCGTCGAACGCACTCATGTCCATGCCCTGGCGCACCGGCAGCGAGCCCTTGGCCTGGTTGAAGGCGGTCTGGAAGGCCGGCTCCAGCGCGACCTTGGCCAGGTCGTTCTGGGCCTTGATGTCGCTTTCGTTCTTGAGCTTGAACATCGCCAGGGAGTCGATGTTGTAGGTGAAGCTGCCCTGGGTGCCGGGGAATGGCACGCACTGGTAGTCCTTGCCGGCCACCTTGTGGGCGGCGGTCCATTCGCTCTTGGCCCAGTCGCCCATGATCTGCATCCCGGCCTTGCCGTTGATGACTTCGGCGGCCGCGATGTTCCAATCGCGGCCGGCCCGGTTGGCATCCATGTAGGTGCCCAGGCGCTGCAAGGTCTTGAAGGTCTCGACCATCTTGTCGCCGGTGAGCGTCTGCTCGTCCAGCTCGACGAATGCCTTGTGGTAGCCCTCCGGGCCCAGGATGCTCAGGACCAGGCTTTCGAACACCGTGCTGTCCTGCCAGGGCTGGCCGCCATGGGCCAGCGGTTGAAAGCCTGCGGCCTTGAGTTTGTCGGCGGCGACGAACAGCTCATCGAGCGTACGCGGCACTTGGGCGCCCGCCTTCTCGAACACCACCGGGTTGACCCACAGCCAGTTGACCCGATGGATGTTCACCGGAACGGCCACATAGTGGTCATCGTACTTCCAGATGTGCGTGAGCTTGGCCGGCAGCAACGCATCCCACTGGTTGGCGTTGGCCACCCCGTCGAGTTCGGCGAGCAGGCCTAAAGCGCCCCACTCCTGGATGTCCGGGCCCTTGATCTGCGCGGCGGCAGGTGGGTTGCCCGCCACGGCACGACTCTTGAGTACGGTCATGGCGGCAGCGCCTCCACCACCGGCCACGGCATTGTCCTTCCAGGTGAAACCGTCTTTTTCGACCTGCTGCTTGAGGGTATTGACGGCGGCGGCCTCGCCGCCGGAGGTCCACCAATGCAGGACTTCGACAGTCCCGTTATTGGCGGCCAAGGCCGTCAGCGGCAGGCATGAGGCGAGGGAAACGACAGCGGCGAGGCGAATGATCGCATTCATCGTGGAGAACCTTTCTTGTTGTTATGCGAAGGCAAGTCATGGGTGCTTGCGCTTGCCTTGGAGTCTAAACAGCCGGCGAAGGCCGCCAGGTAACGAAGGGATGCGCGAATGTCACCAAGCGGTGACATTCGCCACTCAATCGATGCTGCGCGGCAGGCTCAGGGTGACCCGCAAGCCGCCCTGGCGCAGGTTCAGCAGGCTGACTTCTCCGCCATGGCTGTGAGCGATATTGCGCGCGATGCCTAGCCCCAGCCCGTAGCCCTGCTGCTGACCGGCCAGCCGAAAATGCGGCTCGAACACCTGTTCCAGACGCTGTTCCGGCACCCCGGGCCCTTGGTCATCCACTTGCAGGACAAACCCCGTGGCGCTGTCGAGAATGCGCAGATGCGCCCGCTCGCCATACTTGATGGCATTGTCGATCAGGTTGCCAATGCACCGGCGCAGGGCCAGGGGCTTGCCCGCATAGGGCGCCAGGGCACGCCCTTCGAGGGTGATGCGGCCATCGCCCAGGTAAGGCTCGGCGAGTATCTCCAGCACTTGGTTGAGGTCCACCGGTTCGATGTTCTCGTGGATGTCGGTGTCTTTCACGCACTGCAACGCCCCTTTGACCAGCAGCTCCAGCTCATCGAGGTCACGGCTGAACTTGGCCTGCATTTGCTCGTCCTCAAGCAGCTCGACCCGCAGGCGTAAGCGCGTGATGGGCGTACGCAGGTCATGGGACACTGCGCTGAACAGCTGCGCGCGCTCGGTCAGGTAGCGGCTGATGCGCTCGCGCATGCTGTTGAACGCCCGCCCCACTTCAGCCACCTCACTGCCGCCGCCTTCGGTCACCGGCGCGACATCGGCCCCCAGGGACATCTCTCGCGCCGCCCGCGCCAGACGCTTGAGCGGGCGGCTCTGCCAGTGCACGAGCAAACCGATGAACAGCAACAACAAGGCGGTGGTCAACGCGATGAAGCCGATCTGCTGACGCGGCAGGCGTTGGGCCTCAAGGCTCGTGTAAGGCTCAGGCAACAGCGAGGCGATGTACAGCCACTCGCCTTCGTCCAGGCGGATCTGGGTGACCAGCACCGGCGGGTTGAGCGGCTCCAGGGTGAGTGAATAATGCGCCCAGGAGCGGGGCAACTCATCGAGTTTCAGGCCACTGTTGAAGATACGCAGCTCCTGGGGGCTGACGAACGCCACGAAGATTTCCATCTGCGGCCCCAGCCGCTCGTGCAGGACCGACTGGAACACGTCGATCACCGCCTGCTTGCGTGGTGTGATCGGCAGCATGGGCATGTCCAGCGGCTTGTCGTTGAGCGAGACGAAGAACCGCGTGCCACCCATGCTGCGCAACTGGTCCAGGACCATGGGCCGATAGGCGACCGGCAACGAACGGAAGTAACTGACGCTGGCGCTCATCGAATGGGCCAGGCTGCGGGCACTGGCCTGAAGCCCCTGAAGCTGGCTGGCGCGTAACTGGGAGACCCAGATCAGGCTCGACAGCCCTTGGGCCAACAGCACCACCAGCAATGTCAACGACAGCATGCGCCCGAGCAGTGAGCGCGGCAGCAGGCGCCAGCGCCGCTCAGCAGGCAGGGCAGACATGGGCCGCCAGCAGGTAACCACTGCCGCGCACAGTGCGGATCAGCCGTGGCGGTTTGTCGGTGTCCCGCAGGCGCTGGCGCAGGCGGCTGACCGCCATGTCGACGATACGGTCCAGCGGCATCGGCTCACGGCCTCGCGTGGCATTGCCGATGGTGTCGCGATCGAGGATCTGCTGCGGATGGTCAAGAAACAGCTTGAGCAGGGCGAAGTCGGCGCCGGAGAGAATCACCTCTTCGCCATCACGATGGAACAAGCGATGACTGATGGTATCCAGGCGCCAATCGTCGAAGGCCAGCACCGCCTGGCAGGGCGCCACCTGACCGAAATCGGCGCGGCGCAGCAACGCCTTGATCCGCGCCTGCAACTCACGCGGGCTGAACGGTTTGCCCAGGTAGTCGTCGGCGCCCAGTTCCAGACCAATGACCCGGTCGGTCTCGTCGGAGCTGGCGGTCAGCATGATGATCGGCACCCGCGCCAGACGCGGGTGCTGACGCACCCAACGACACAGGCTGAAGCCATCCTCATCAGGCAGCATCACATCGAGAATCACCAAGTCACAGGGCACGGACTCCAGCGCCTGGCGAAAGCCCCGGCCATCGGCCTCGGCATGCACCTGGAAGCCCGAGCGGCTCAGGTAGGTCTGCAGCAGTTCACGGATTTCCTGGTCGTCGTCGACCATCAGGATCGATTTACCGGCGGTGGTCACTGAACCTTCCTCTGGTGGTGATAACGGATGGGCACCAAGGGCCCGGCGATCAATGATCCAACGCCTGCTGCAGCGCCACTCCTGCCCCCAGCAAGCCGGAGAACTCCGCCGTCACCAGCCACACCGGCACACCCTCCAAATAGCCGCTCATGCAGCCCTTGTCGACAAAGCTCGTGGCAAAACCGCTCTGCAGAAACAGCTCGGCAAAGCGCGGAATCACGCCGCCGACAATATAGACCCCACCCCGCGCCCCCAGGGTCAGGACATTGTTACCGGCCACACGCCCAAGGAAGCGGCAGAACTGCTCGACCACCGCCAGGGCTCGCGGCTCGCCGCCCAGCGCCGCATCGGTGATGTGCGCGGGCGTCTTGTGCCGGGGTACGTCGCCATCGAGCGCACACATTGCCTGGTACAAGCGCACCAGCCCGCCGCCACTCAATACTGTCTCGGCGCTGACATGGCCGATCTGCCGATGGATCTGCTGATGAATCGCCGCCTCGCGCTCGTTGCCCACCGGCAGGTCGACATGCCCGCCCTCCCCTGGCAAGGCCAGCCAGTGCTGGTTGTCCAGGCGCAACAGGCTGCCTACGCCCAGGCCGGTGCCTGGGCCGATGACCAGGGCCGGGCGCGCAGGGTCGGCGGCGCCCGGGCACACCTGGCGATACTCGCCAGGCTGCAGACGCGTCATGCCCAGAGCCATGGCACTGAAGTCGTTGATCAACAGCAGGTGCTCGACCTGCAAGGCCTGGCAGAAAGCACGGCGGCTCAGCCGCCAGTGATTGTTGGTGAAGCGAAACGCATCGCCGCTCACCGGCCCCGCGACCGCCAGGCACACCGCCGCCAGCCCACCCTGGGCGATGCCTTGCCTTGTCAGATAAGCCTCGATGGCCTGCTCAGGACTCGTGTAATCGGCAGTCGCCAGGACCTGTACCGCCTGTAACTGGTTGTCGTGCCACAGGGCAAAGCGGGCATTGGTGCCGCCGATATCGCCAACCAGCAGTGCTTTCATTTCAGTCGCTCCAGGGCAGAGGTGAAGGCGCTGGCACCCTGCTCGGCCGGGCTGAACGCCACACGCATGAAGCCAAACAGTTCGCGTCCCATGCCCAGGTCATTGCCCTGGGGAGGCGCCGGCTGGTCACGGGTGGCCAGTTCCTCGGCCGATACCATCAGTTGCAACGTGCCTTCGATGCCATCGACCCTCACGATATCGCCATCGCGCACTCGCGCCAGCGGCCCCCCGTCGTAGGCCTCGGGGCACACGTGGATGGCTGCCGGAATCTTGCCCGAGGCGCCGGACATCCGACCGTCGGTGACCAGCGCCACCTTGTAGCCCCGGTCCTGCAGTACGCCCAGGAAGGGCGTCAGCTTGTGCAGCTCGGGCATGCCGTTGCAACGCGGCCCCTGGAAGCGCACCACCGCGACGAAGTCGCGCTCCAGCTCGCCGGCCTTGAAGGCATCGGCCAGAGACTGCTGGTCATGGAACACCCGGGCCGGCGCTTCTACCACCTGATGCTCGGGTGCTACCGCCGACACCTTCATGACGCCACGTCCGAGGTTGCCATTCATCACCCGCAGGCCGCCTTCGGCCGAGAACGGTCGCGCCACCGGGCGCAGGATGCTCTCGTCCAGGCTCTGGCGCGGCCCTTCACGCCACACCAACCTGCCCTCCTCGAGGAACGGCTCCTGGGTGTAGCGGCGCAGGCCGTGGCCAGCCACGGTGTTGACATCCTCGTGCAAAAGCCCGGCATCGAGCAGTTCGCGGATGAGAAACGCCATGCCGCCCGCCGCCTGGAAGTGGTTGATGTCGGCCTTGCCGTTGGGATAGACGTGGGACAGGGTCGGCACCACCTCGGAGAGGTCCGCCATGTCCTGCCAGGTCAGCTGGATGCCGGCAGCCTGGGCGATGGCCGGGATGTGCAGGGTATGGTTGGTGGAGCCGCCGGTGGCATGCAGGGCGACGATCGAGTTGACCAATGCCTTTTCATCGACGATCTCGCCCAGGGGCATGAAGCGGCCACTGGCCTTGGTCATGCGTGTGACCTGCTGCGCCGCCTCGGCGGTCAGGGCGTCACGCAACGGCGTGTAGGGATTGACGAACGAAGCCCCCGGCAGGTGCAGCCCCATGACTTCCATCACCAGTTGGTTGGTGTTGGCCGTGCCGTAGAAGGTACAGGTGCCAGGGCTGTGATAGGACTTCATCTCCGACTCCAGCAGCTCTTCGCGGCTGGCCTTGCCTTCGGCGTAGCGCTGGCGTACGTCGGCCTTTTCCTTGTTGGAGATGCCCGAAGGCATCGGCCCGCCGGGGACAAAGATGGTCGGCAGATGACCAAAGCGCAGGGCGCCCATCATCAGGCCCGGCACGATCTTGTCGCAGATGCCGAGCATCAATGCGGCGTCGAACATGTTGTGGGACAGGGCGATGGCGGTGGACATGGCGATCACCTCACGGCTGGCGATGGCCAGTTCCATCCCCGGCTCGCCCTGGGTGACGCCATCGCACATGGCCGGCACGCCACCGGCGAACTGGCCGACCGAGCCGATCTCGCGCAGGGCCTGTTTGATCTGTTCCGGGAAGTGCTGGTACGGCTGGTGCGCCGACAGCATGTCGTTGTAGGCCGAGACGATAGCCACGTTGGCGGCGTTCATCATCCGCAGGCTGTGTTTGTCCTCGGCACCGCAACCGGCTACGCCGTGGGCAAAGTTGGCACATTGCAGGCCGGCGCGCATGGGGCCGTCGCTGGCCGCGCCGCGAATCAGCTCCAGGTAGCGTTCACGGGTGGCACGGCTGCGTTCGACCAACCGTGCGGTGACCTCAAGGATGCGCGGATGCATGTACTGGACTCCAGGCTGACTGTAAGGGTGGCGTCGATGGGCATTTCCCCTTCAAACGATTGCGGCCTAGGCTCAAGGTAAAGGGGCCTGACGCGATCTGGGGGTGGTCTGCCCGACCACTCGTTGTAGGTTTAACAAAATACTGCCATCAAAAAGGCTTGTTTTCTATCCAGCAGTGAATAATCTTGTAATTCCAATAACAAAACCGTTTCAGTGAAGTGACCTTTTTGCCACAAGCTTCACTCGGACTGCCAGAGGTAATGCCATGACCCTTCGCATCGCCATCAATGGATTTGGCCGCATCGGACGCAACGTCCTGCGCGCACTCTATACCCAAGGCTACCGCCAGGACCTGCAGGTCGTCGCCATCAACGACCTGGGCGACAGTGCAATGAACGCCCACCTGCTCAAGTACGACAGCGTGCACGGCACATTCGATGCACACGTGGAGTCCGACCAAGAGAGCCTGACGGTCAATGGCGACCGTATCGCGGTCAGTGCCATCCGCAATCCTGCGGAGCTACCTTGGAAGGCCGAAGCGGTGGACGTGGTGTTCGAATGCACAGGCTTGTTCACCGACCGCGCCAAGGCTGCCGCCCACCTGAGCGCCGGTGCGGGCAAGGTGATCATCTCGGCACCCGCCAAGGGCGCTGACGCCACGGTGGTGTATGGGGTGAACCACGACACCCTGCGCGCCTCGCACCAGATCATCTCCAATGCCTCCTGCACCACCAACTGCCTGACGCCGATCGCCCAGGTGCTGCACCGCGAGTTCGGCATCGAGCAAGGGCTGATGACTACCATCCACGCCTACACCAACGACCAGGTGCTCACCGACGTCTACCACACCGACCCCTACCGCGCACGCTCGGCCACCCAGTCGATGATCCCGAGCAAGACCGGCGCCGCCGAGGCCGTGGGCCTGGTGCTGCCGGAACTGGCCGGCAAGCTCACCGGCATGGCGGTGCGGGTGCCGGTGATCAATGTGTCGCTGGTGGACCTGACCGTCAACCTCAAGCGTGAAGCCCGCGCCGAGGAGGTGAACCAGCTGTTCCTCGAAGCCAGCCGGCATTCGCGCATCCTGGGCTACAACGCCCTGCCGCTGGTCTCCTGCGACTTCAACCACAACCCGCTGTCGTCGATCTTCGATGCCAACCACACCCGCGCCAATGGCAGGATGCTCAAGGTGCTGGCGTGGTACGACAACGAATGGGGCTTCTCCAACCGCATGCTCGACAACTGCCTGGCGCTGTGCAACGCAAATTGATCAGGCAGCCCATCGCAGGCTTTGTCAGTTGCTTTCGAGGACTGGTGAAGCCTGCCATGGGCCGCAACGCGGCGCGGCGCCTCTGCCACAAAGTCGTCACACAGCGATACTTACCCATTCTTTACGTCGATGAGACTTGACCAACACAACAGATGATAAGCATTATCATTTGCCTTTCATCGGTCAGGTTTACCCGTGAGTCAGTCCCGGTTCAACACAGTGTTCCTCACCCAGCGCCTCCCCTTGCTGCGAACGTTGCAGCGCATGGTGGGCAACCCCAGCACGGCCGAGGACCTGCTCCAGGAGACCTACCTGCGGGTCACCCGTGCCCTGGGCGAACGGCCCATCGAGCACCTGGAACCGTTCGTGTTCCAGACCGCGCGCAACCTCGCGCTCGATCACCTGCGCGCCCGTCGGGTGCAGGCCCGCACGCTGGTGGACGATGTTCCTGACGAGGTGCTGCACAACGTCGCCGCGCCGACGAGCAGCAGCGAAGATGCCGCCCATGCGGAGCAATTGCTTGAGCACCTGAGCGTCAGCCTCAACCAACTCACCCCACGCCAGCAATGCATCTTCATCCTCAGCCGCCTGCAGGGCGCCAGCTACCTGGAGATCGCCGAGCAGTTGAAGGTATCGGCCAGCACGGTACAAAAGGAGCTGAAACTGATCATGGCCATCTGCATGGGCGTGGCCGACCGCCTCAAATGAGCCGACCATTCGCCGGCCGACAAAGGCAAAGCCCTTGCCACGCTCCCTCGCAGCCATGATCATTCGCGAAAGAACCACAGCAAGGATTCTCCGTGACAGACTGCCCCGCTCCTCGCCCGTCGCCCGACGCGCCTGATGCCCGAGCGCGTGCCATGGATGAAGCGCTGGACTGGCTGGTACGCCTGCAATGCGCCAGCGAGCAAGACACCCGGGATTTCGAAACCTGGCTGGGCGCCGCCGCGCAAAACGCCGAAGCCTACGTCGAAGCCGAAACCCTGTGGAACGGCGCGCCGCTGCATCAGGCCGCCGCGCAACTGAATCACCGTCGCCGTACCACCTTGGGCGGTCGTCTGCGTACCCATTGCAAGCCCCTGGCCACCGCCGCCGTGCTGCTGGTCGGGCTGTTCACCTTCGGTAACCTGCCTATGCGCCTGCAGGCCGACCACCTGACCGTGGTCGGCGAACGCCAACGCCTGCAACTGGACGACGGCGCCCGGGTGTTGCTCAACACCAATTCAGCCTTCGCCAGCGACCTGCGTGACGGCCGCCCAGTCGCACGCCTGTTGCAGGGCGAGGCGTACTTCCAGGTACCCGGCAACGGCCCTGCTGCGCTGGAACTGGAAGCAGGCCCGCTGCGCGCGCAGGCACAAGACACCGACTTCGCCGTGCGCTACCTCGATGGCGAGGCGCAAGTCAGGGTGCAACGGGGCGATATCGACCTGCAAAGCGCTCGCGACCAGCGCATCCGGCTTTCGGCCGGCGACAGCATCAGCGTCGGCCCCCAGGGGTTCGGCCAGCGCCAGCGCCGGGACATGCACAAGGACCTGGCCTGGGTCGAAGGCCGCCTGGTGTTCGAGAACTGCCCCCTCAGCCAAGTGCTGGCCGAGGTTCGCCGCTACTACCCTGGCTGGATCATCACTCGCAACCCGCAGCTAGAACAGGTGGCGGTGACTGGCAACTACCGCTTGGACCAACCCCTGGAAACCCTGCGCGCCCTGGCCCACATCACCTCCGCGCAGTTGCATGAGTATCCGGCGCTGGTGATCCTCAACTGACGCCCTGAAGTTTTTTTACGCGATCGCGTCTACCCGTCCGTCTCGTTATAGCCAATGCAACTGATTCTTGTTTGAAAACAGGAACGGTCATCACCTATAACAGTTCGCGCGTCAGGGAGCGCTTTCGATGTCCACAGGTCCAACTCGCCCGTCCACCCCTTCTCGCCGCATGGGGCAATTGTCCCTGCTGACCTTGGCCCTGCTCGCCAGCGGTGCCTGCAGCCTGCCCACCCTGGCCGCAGAACCGGCAAAGGCCAGTAGCCCACGCCTGGGTGACTACCGCTTTGCCATCGAGCAGCAGCCTTTGGTTTCGGCGATCAACGCGTTCAGCCAGGTCACCGGCTGGCAGGTTGGCTTCAGCGCCGAACTGGCTGAAGGCGTATCGTCGCCTGGGGTACGGGGCTCGCTGCCGCCGGAGGCTGCCCTGCGCCGCCTGTTGCAAGGCACGGGGCTGAGCCTGCGCAAAATCGGCAATGCCAATGTGGTGCTGGAGCGCCAGCAGGCCGGCAATACCATCGCCCTGCAGCAACTGACCGTCAGCGCCACCCGTAGCGCCCAGGACGTCAGCCAGGTGCCCAGCACCGTGAGCGTGCAGACCCGCGAGCAACTGGACCGCCAGAACGTCAACGACATCAAGGAGCTGGTCCGTTACGAGCCGGGCGTCTCCGTCGGTGGCGTCGGCCAGCGTAGCGGCCTGAACGGCTACAACATCCGTGGCATCGATGGCGAGCGGATCCTCACCCAGGTCGACGGCGTCTCGGTTCCGGATGGTTTCTTCTACGGCCCCTACGCCCAGACCCAGCGCAACTACGTCGACCCCGAGATCGTCAAGCGCGTGGAGATCCTCCGCGGCCCGGCCTCGGTGCTCTATGGCAGCAATGCCATCGGCGGCGCGGTGAGCTACTTCACCCTCGATCCGGACGACATCATCAAACCTGGCAAGGACGTGGGCGCCCGCCTGAAGACCGGCTACAGCTCGGCCGATGAAAGCTGGCTGACCTCCGCCACCGTCGCCGGCCGCCAAGGCGACTTCGACAGCCTGCTGCACCTGAGCCAGCGCAACGGTCACGAGACCGAATCCTACGGCGAGCACGACGGCACAGGCCTTGACCGTACCAAGGCCAACCCCGAGGACGTGCGCACCACCAACGTACTGGCCAAGCTGGGCTGGAACTACGCCGACGATGCGCGATTGGGCTTTACCTATGAGCGCTACAAGGACGATCGCGACCAGAATGTGCTGAGCGCCGTGGGTGGACCGTTCATTCCCGGCATGGGCGCTTCGAACATGTATCGCGCCCGCAGCACCGACGACACCATCACCCGTGAACGCTTCGGCATCAACCATGAGCTCGGCCTCGACAGCGCGCTGGCCGATCACCTGAAATGGAGCCTGAACTACCAGATCGCCAAGACCGATCAACGCACGGGGGAGCTTTACTTCGCCCGCGGCCGTGAAGTGCTCCGTGATCGGCAGACGACCTACAAGGACCGCCAATGGGTGCTGGATGCACAGCTCGACAAAGCCTTCACGATTGGCGCCAGCGACCATCTGCTGACCTACGGCACAACGCTCAAGCAGGAAAAAGTCACCGGCGCTCGTAGCGGTACTGGCGTCTGCCTGAATGTAGGGGGCACCTGCACAGCCATCGGCCAGATCAGTCCTGCCGACAGCCTGGCCCGGGTCAGCGACTTCCCCGACCCGACCATCAACACCTACAGCCTGTTCGCCCAGGACGAGATCCGTTGGAACAACTGGACCTTCCTGCCAGGCGCGCGCTACGACTACACGCAGCTCAAGCCACACCTGACCGATGAGTTCCTGGCCACCCTGCCGACCTCGGGCAACACCACCGTCAACGACAAACAGAAGAACTGGCACCGCGTTTCACCCAAGCTGGGCGTGACCTATGCCTTCAACGACCACTACACCTGGTACGGGCAGTACGCCGAAGGCTTCCGCACGCCGACAGCCAAGGCGTTGTATGGCCGCTTCGAGAACCCGGCCGGCGGCTATGTGGTCGAGCCGAATCCGAATCTTGAGCCGGAAAAGAGCAAAAGCTATGAAACCGGCCTGCGCGGCAACTTCGATGCGGGCAACTTCGATGTCGCCGTCTTCTATAACAAGTACCGCGACTTCATCAATGAAGACGCCCTGCTCAACGGCGACGATGCGCTCGATTTCCAGGCGCAGAACATCAAGTACGCGACCATCAAGGGCGCCGAGGTCAGGGGTCGCCTGAACCTCGATCGTTTTGGCGCGCCGCAGGGGCTGTACACCCAAGGCTCGGTGGCCTATGCCTATGGCCGCAACGACGACACCGGCCAACCGCTGAACAGCGTCAACCCACTCACCGGCGTGTTTGGCCTGGGGTATGAACAGGACAGCTATGGCGGCCTGTTGAGCTGGACACTGGTCAAGCGCAAGAACCGCGTCGACGACACCACGTTCTTCTCCCCCGATGGCAGCACTTCGCGCTGGCGTACCCCCGGCTATGGCGTGCTCGACCTGAGTGGCTTCTACAAGATCACCGACGACCTGACCGTCAATGCCGGCCTGTACAACCTGACCGACAAGAAGTACTGGCAGTGGGATGACGTACGCAGCTACGCCACCGTCGGCCGCAACGGCCAGAGCGAAGCCGCCGTCACCCAGCCGGCCAACCTCGATCGCCTGACTGCACCAGGGCGCAACTTCGCCATCAATTTGATCTGGGATATATGAACACGCGCCATAACCGGGGCCGCTTCACGGCCCTTTCGCCACGCAACGCCGCTCCTACAGCGACAGCACCATACGTGTAGGAACGGGCTTGCGTCGCGAAAGGGGCGCAAAGCGCTCCCAGTCATCCGTCGTCGCACATTTTTTACTGCCGAACCCGATCTGATTCGTCTCGTCTAGAGCCCTCACATCCCAAGGACCACGCCATGACCACCATCCCAACCCTGCGCTCCCAGCGCCTGAACCAGGTCACCCATGCGCCGCACACCGAGCTGGACGCCTTGGTCAAATCGCACAAGCCCTTCGACAGCCGCGAAAGCTTCGCCCGTTTCGTGGTCGCCCAGTACCTGTTCCAGTCCGAACTGCAGGCCCTGTACAACGACCCGCAACTGATCGCCATCGTGCCGGACCTGCCCCAACGCTGCCGCGCCGAGCAGGCGCGCCTGGACCTGGCTGACCTGGACACCGATGTCCCCGCCCCATTGCCCGGCGCGCTGCAACGCCCGAGCCTGGGCCAGGCCTTGGGCTGGATCTTCGTCTCCGAAGGCTCCAAACTGGGCGCCGCGTTCCTGATCAAGCGTGCCGTGGCGCTGGAGCTGTCCGACAGCTTCGGTGCCCGTCATCTGGGCGAGCCGGCCGGTGGCCGTGCCGAAGGCTGGAAACAGTTCACCCGAATCCTCGACAGCCTCCAGCTGTCGGCCGAGGAGGATGCCGCCGCCGAACGTGGCGCAGTCGCCGCCTTCGAGCGCTTCACCGTACTGCTCAAGCATGCCTATGCCGCAGATGCCGCATTGGCCTGACAGGTTTCAACCGGCCACCACCTGGATGGCCGGACCGTTTTTTTGCAGTGAGACCATGACCCGACCCGCCCGCTCGAAACTCGCCCGCCTGCTGTACGCGATCCTGGCCTATGTCAGCTTGGGTATCGGCCTGGTCGCGATCGTCATCCCTGGCCTGCCAACCACCGAATTCATTCTCCTGGCCGCCTGGGCCGCGACCCGCAGCTCACCGCGCCTTAGCGCATGGCTGGAGCAGCATCGGTTGTTCGGGCCGATCCTCTACAACTGGCGCAATGGCAAGGTGATCCAGCGCAGCGCCAAGATCAGCGCCACGCTCAGCATGTTGCTGTGCGCGGGGCTGATGCTGACGTTCTTCGAGCATCGCTGGCCGGTGTTCCTTGCCATTGGCGGTATGGCCTTGGGCAACCTGTGGATCTGGTCGCGCCCGGAGCGGCACACCCCACCTTGCCCTGCCCAACAACTGCCGCGATAGGGCGCAAAGCGTCCCTACAAACTCAACAGCCCTGAGTACAAGGCATAGGCCGCCACCCCCGCCCCCGCCAGCACGGCAACGAAAATCAGCTTCTCCCATGAGGTGAACAGCGGCTTGCCCTGCTCATGCTTGGCTCGGGCGAACAGGATGACGCCCGGCGCATAGAGCAGCGCCGACAGCAGCAGGTACTTGAGCCCGCCGGCATACAACAACCAGACGGCATAGACCAGCGCCACCAGGGCGACCATCAGGTCCTTTCGACGCAGCTGCGGCTGGTCGGCATAGCCTTCGCCACGAAATGCCAGCAGCACCGCATAGGCCGCCGACCAGAAGTACGGCACCAGGATCATCGACGACGCCAGGTAGATCAGGCTGGTGTATGTGCCCGCCGAGAACAATGTGATCAGCAAAAAGCCCTGGATCATCACGTTGGTCAGCCACAGGGCATTGGCCGGCACATGGTTGGCGTTCTCCCGCGCCAGAAAACGTGGCATGGTCTGGTCCCGCGCCGTGGCGAAAAGGATCTCTGCGCACAGCAGCGCCCAGGACAACAGCGCACCCAGCAGGGATATCGCCAGGCCAATGCTGATCAACAAAGCCCCCCAGGGCCCGACGATGTGCTCCAGCACCGAGGCCAGCGAGGGGTTCTGCAGATTGGCCAACTCAGGCTGGGTCATCACGCCCAACGACAGCACGTTGACCAGTACCAACAGCGCCAGCACCCCGAGAAAGCCGATCACCGTCGCCTTGCCCACATCCGAGCGATGCAGTGCCCGCCCCGAATACACGCTGGCGCCTTCGATACCGATGAACACGAATACGGTCACCAGCATCATGTTGCGCACCTGATCCAGTACGTTGCCGAACTTGGGATTGCTCAGGCCCCAGATGTCGCGGGTGAAGATATCGGCCCGGAACGCGAACGCGGCAATCACAATGAAGATCAGCAGCGGCACCACCTTGGCCACGGTGGTCACCTGGTTGATGAAGGCCGCCTCCTTGATGCCGCGCAGCACCAGAAAATGCACCGCCCACAGCAGCAACGAGGCACACGCGATGGCCACCGGCGTGTTGCCCTCGCCAAACACCGGGTAATAAAAGCCCAAGGTGCTGAACAGCAGCACGAAATAGCCCACGTTGCCCAGCCATGCGCTGATCCAGTAGCCCCAGGCCGAGGAAAAGCCCATGTACTCGCCAAAGCCGGCCTTGGCATAGGCATACACCCCCGAATCCAGTTCTGGCTTGCGGTTGGCCAGGGTCTGGAACACAAAGGCCAGTGCCAGCATCCCCACGGCAGTGATGCCCCAGCCGATCAGCACCGCGCCCACGTCGGCCCGCGCCGCCATGTTCTGCGGCAACGAGAAGATCCCGCCGCCGATCATCGAGCCCACCACCAGCGCGATCAACGCCCCCAAGCGCAGCTTCTGTCCCGGTTCACTCATAGGGCTCCCCTTTGGGCTGTTGTCATACGCATGAAACACTATGTTGATTCTTATAAGGCAGCAGCCAACTTATATTAGACCAAGCGATCAAGGCTAAAGCGCTAATAACGGGTTCGTCTATATACTTGGCATTAATACTGCGTCTTCCATGAGGCAGGTCAATGACAAATATAGTGAAGGCGGAATTTTCACGAAAATTTGCTTATTGCCCAAAAGCGGCTAGCTTGAAACCTCGCAGGCTACACGGAGTTTTTGCTCTAGAAGGACACGGAGGTGCCAGCACACAAGGCCTGCAGCAAAGCTGTCGGCACTCTCCAGGAGTCGCGTGAAGGATTTTTCCTACTTCACATCGCCATGAAACTGACCCAAGTCAGCACATGGCATAGGCGTCGGATTTACTCTGAGGTCAACTTTCTCCTGGCATGGAGTTGTTAAATGTCTGATTCTCCCGGAAAACTAAAACTGGGTGCACTTGTTGCACTTGTCGTCGGTTCCATGATCGGTGGCGGGATCTTCTCGTTGCCGCAAAACATGGCCGCCAGCGCCGGTGTCGGCGCTGTATTGATTGGCTGGGCCATCACGGCGGTGGGCATGTTGACCCTCGCCTTCGTGTTCCAGACCCTGGCCAACCGCAAGCCGGATCTGGACGGCGGGGTGTATGCCTACGCCAAGGCCGGGTTCGGTGACTACATGGGCTTTTCCTCGGCCTGGGGCTACTGGATCAGCGCATGGTTGGGCAACGTCGGCTACTTCGTGCTGTTGTTCAGCACCTTGGGCTACTTCTTCCCGATCTTCGGCGAGGGCAACACGCCGGCTGCGGTGATCGGCGCCTCGATCCTGCTGTGGGCGGTGCACTTCCTGGTGCTGCGCGGCATCAAGGAAGCGGCGTTCATCAACTTGGTCACCACCGTGGCCAAGGTCGTGCCGCTGGCGCTGTTCGCGCTGATCTGCCTGTTCGCCTTCAAACTGGACATCTTCACCGCCGACATCTGGGGCAAAGGCTCCCCGGACCTGGGTAGCGTGATGGACCAGGTGCGCAACATGATGCTGGTCACCGTATGGGTGTTCATCGGCATCGAAGGCGCGAGCATCTTCTCTTCCCGGGCGGAAAAACGCTCCGACGTGGGCAAGGCCACGGTCATCGGCTTCATCACCGTGCTGCTGTTCCTGGTACTGGTCAACGTGTTGTCGCTGGGCGTGATGACCCAACCGGAACTGGCCAAGCTGCAGAACCCGTCGATGGCCGCCGTGCTCGAGCATGTGGTCGGTCACTGGGGCGCGGTACTGATCAGCGTCGGTCTGATCATCTCGCTGCTCGGGGCTCTGCTGTCCTGGGTGCTGCTGTGCGCCGAGATCATGTTCGCCGCGGCCAAGGACCACACCATGCCGGAGTTCCTGCGCCGCGAGAACGCCAACCAGGTACCGGCCAACGCCCTGTGGCTGACCAACGCCATGGTGCAGATCTTCCTGATCATCACCCTGTTCTCCAACAGCACCTACCTGTCGCTGATCTACCTCGCCACCTCGATGATCCTGGTGCCCTACCTGTGGTCGGCGGCCTATGCGGTGCTGCTGGCGGTACGCAGTGAAACCTACGAGCAGGCCCTGGCCGAACGGCAGAAGGACCTGATCATCGGCGGCATCGCCCTGTTGTACGCCATCTGGCTGCTGTATGCCGGCGGCGTGAAATACCTGCTGCTCTCGGCCCTGCTCTACGCCCCTGGCGCGATCCTGTTCGCCAAGGCCAAGCGCGAGGTCGGCCAACCGATCTTCACCTCGATTGAAAAACTGATCTTTGCCGCCGTCGTGGTGGGCGCCCTGGTGGCCGCCTACGGACTCTACGACGGCTTCCTGACGCTTTGATCCACGTCTTCGCATTCTTGGAGGAATGAACATGTCCACGGAAAAACAGAAGTACGGTGTCCACTCCGAAGCCGGCAAACTGCGCAAAGTGATGGTGTGCGCCCCAGGCCTTGCACACAAGCGCCTGACCCCGAGCAACTGCGACGAACTGCTGTTCGATGACGTGATCTGGGTCGACCAGGCCAAGCGCGACCACTTCGACTTCGTCACCAAGATGCGCGAGCGCGGCGTCGATGTGCTGGAGATGCACAACCTGCTCACCGACATCGTGCAGATCCCCGAGGCCCTCAAATGGATCCTCGATCGCAAAATCACCCCTGACACCGTCGGTGTCGGCCTGACCAACGAAGTGCGCAGCTGGCTGGAAAGCCTGGAGCCACGTCGCCTGGCGGAGTTCCTGATCGGCGGCGTAGCCGGCCAGGACCTGCCTGAAAGCGAGGGCGCCAGCGTGGTCAAGATGTACAACGACTACCTGGGCCACTCCAGCTTCATCTTGCCGCCTCTGCCCAACACCCAGTTCACCCGCGACACCACCTGCTGGATCTACGGCGGTGTGACCCTCAACCCGATGTACTGGCCGGCGCGACGCCAGGAAACCCTGCTGACCACCGCCATCTATAAGTTCCACCCCGAGTTCACCAAGGCCGACTTCCAGGTCTGGTATGGCGACCCGGACAAAGACCACGGCCAGGCCACGCTCGAAGGCGGCGACGTGATGCCGATCGGCAAGGGCATCGTGTTGATCGGCATGGGCGAACGCACCTCGCGTCAGGCCATCGGCCAACTGGCCCAAAACCTGTTCGCCAAGGGCGCGGTGGAGAAAGTCATCGTCGCCGGGCTGCCAAAATCCCGCGCGGCCATGCACCTGGACACCGTGTTCAGCTTCTGCGACCGCGACCTGGTCACGGTCTTCCCGGAGGTGGTGCGCGAGATCGTGCCGTTCATCATTCGCCCTGACGAAAGCAAGCCCTACGGCATGGACGTGCGCCGCGAGAACAAATCGTTCATCGAGGTGGTCGGCGAGCAACTGGGCGTCAAGCTACGGGTGGTCGAGACCGGTGGTAACAGCTTCGCCGCCGAACGCGAACAGTGGGATGACGGCAACAACGTGGTGGCGGTCGAGCCTGGCGTGGTCATCGGCTACGACCGCAACACCTACACCAATACCCTGCTGCGCAAAGCCGGGATCGAAGTCATCACCATCAGCGCCGGCGAACTGGGCCGAGGCCGTGGCGGCGGCCACTGCATGACCTGCCCGATCGTGCGCGACCCAATCGACTACTAACGACCATTTCCCCGGCCGTCCTCACAAGGCGACGGCCGGGCTGCCCCGAACTCAAGGAGAACCGTCATGGCGTTCAATATTCATAACCGCAACCTGCTCAGCCTCGAACACCACACCACCCGTGAGCTGAAATACCTGCTGGACCTGTCCCGCGACCTCAAGCGCGCCAAGTACACCGGCACCGAGCAGCAGCACCTGAAGGGCAACAACATCGCCCTGATCTTCGAAAAGACCTCGACCCGCACCCGCTGCGCGTTCGAAGTCGCCGCCTATGACCAAGGCGCCAACGTCACCTACATCGACCCGAACTCCTCGCAGATCGGCCACAAAGAGAGCATGAAGGACACCGCCCGCGTGCTCGGCCGCATGTACGACGCCATCGAGTACCGGGGCTTCAAACAGGAAATCGTCGAGGAACTGGCCAAATTCGCCGGCGTGCCGGTGTTCAACGGCCTCACCGACGAATACCACCCCACCCAGATGATCGCTGACGTGCTGACCATGCGTGAGCACAGCGACAAGCCCCTGCACGACATCAGCTATGCCTACCTGGGCGACGCCCGCAACAACATGGGCAACTCGCTGCTGCTGATCGGCGCCAAGCTCGGCATGGACGTACGCATCGCCGCGCCCAAGGAACTGTGGCCCCATGACGACCTCGTGCAGCGCTGCAAGCAGTACGCCGAGGAAAGCGGCGCGCGCATCACCCTGACCGAGGACGCCAAGGCTGCCGTCAAGGACGTCGACTTCATCCATACCGACGTCTGGGTGTCGATGGGCGAGCCGGTCGAAGCCTGGGGCGAGCGCATCAAGCTGCTGCTGCCCTATCAGGTGAACAAGGAGCTGATGAAAGCTACCGGCAACCCACGCACCAAGTTCATGCACTGCCTGCCGGCGTTCCACAACTCCGAGACCAAGGTCGGCAAGCAGATCGCCGAACAGTACCCGCACCTGGCCAACGGCATCGAAGTCACCGATGATGTGTTCGAGTCGCCGGCGTGCATCGCCTTCGAGCAGGCGGAAAACCGCATGCACACGATCAAGGCGATCCTGGTGTCGACCCTGGCTGACCTGTAAAGGCTGACTCGGCAAGCCGGGCAACCCGGATCCCTGTAGGAGCGGGTTTACCCGCGAATGCGTCAGTAGCACCAGCCGCGTTGCATGGGCTGACGCTTTCGCGGGTAAACCCGCTCCCACAAGGGGCGGCGATACCGGTCGAGAGCAGCGCACCCTTCTTTCGCTTAAAGGACACTCACCATGCGTATCGTTGTTGCATTGGGCGGCAACGCCCTGCTGCGTCGCGGCGAGCCCATGACCGCTGAGAACCAGCGCGCCAATATCCGCACCGCCACCGAGCAGATCGCCAAGATCCATCCTGGCAACGAACTGGTCATCGCCCACGGTAACGGCCCGCAAGTCGGCCTGCTGTCGCTTCAAGGCCTGTCCTACAAACCCGACGAGGCCTATCCGCTGGATGTGCTGGGTGCCGAGACCGAAGGCATGATCGGGTACATGATCGAACAGGAACTGGGCAACCTGCTGGCCTTCGAAGTGCCGTTCGCCACCTTGCTGACCCAGGTGGAAGTGGACGCCAACGACCCGGCATTCCAGGATCCGACCAAATTCATCGGCCCGGTCTACAGCAAGGAAGAGGCCGAGCGCCTGGCCAAGGAGAAAGGCTGGGTGGTCAAGGCCGACGGCGACAAGTACCGCCGCGTCGTGGCCAGCCCCAAACCCAAGCGCATCTTCGAAATCCGACCGATCAAGTGGCTGCTGGAAAAGAGCAGCATCGTGATCTGCGCAGGCGGGGGCGGCATCCCCACCATGTACGATGAAAACCGCAAGCTCAAAGGCATCGAGGCCGTCATCGACAAGGACCTGTGCTCAGCCTTGCTGGCCGAACAGTTGGACGCCGACCTGCTGGTGATCGCCACCGACGTCAACGCCGCGTACATCGATTTCAACAAGCCGACCCAGAAAGCCATCGCTCAGGCCCACCCTGACGAACTGGAACGTCTGGGCTTTGCCGCCGGCTCCATGGGCCCCAAGGTGCAAGCGGCCTGCGACTTCGCCCGCCACACCGGCAAGGTGGCCGTGATCGGCTCGCTGTCGGACATCGAAGAGATCGTCAAGGGTACCGCCGGTACCCGTGTATCCACCGCCAAACCAGGTATCAGCTACCGTTGAATGCAGTAGGCGGGCGTTCGACGCCCGCCGCTTTCGACCTTCCAGAGGAGCGTGCCAATGGCCCAATACCACCCCGGTCATGTCCACATCGAGCGCACGGCGCTGAACAAGAACGACCACAGCTATGACTTGAACATCGAATACGAGGCCACATCGGACCCCAGGGAAGGCAGAGGCATCCAGTTCCACATGCACGGCATCATCGAGGGCAAGACGGTCGAGGAAAAATTCTTCCTCGCCAAGGACCAGGTGCTGCCCAGCTTTCTCATGCAGCTGTCCCGTCGTGCACAGTCCTATCTGGCACCGCCCAAGAAGTTCGAGAACCTGGGTTCGCCGCACAAGATCTACGACTGGATGTTCAAGGACATTCGCGAAAAGCTGGACGTGAAATCGGGCGACCCGATCAAGCCTGAACATCTGGAGTGACTTCGATATCCAGGGGCGGCTGCGCAGCCCATCGCGGGACAAGCCCGCTCCTACGACGCCCGCGCAGCCCTTGCAGGAGCGGGCTTGTTCTGCGATGGGGCGCGCAGCCGCCCCTTTGAGGCATACTACCGCCCTCCCCCGGCCGCAGCCCGCTCAACTCCATGCGCATCCACGTCAGCTTCATCGACCGCGTCGGCATCACCCAGGAAGTCCTGGCCCTGCTCGGTGCCCGCAACCTCAACCTGGACGCCGTGGAGATGGTGCCGCCGAACGTCTACATCGACGCCCCCACCCTCAGCCCCGCCGTGCTCGAAGAGCTCCACGACGCGCTGTTCGAAGTCCAGGGTGTGCAGTCGGTGGAAGTGGTCGACATCCTGCCCGGCCAACGCCGCCACCTGCAGCTCGACGCACTGCTCGCCGCCATGAGCGACCCGGTGCTGGCGGTGGACAGCGCAGGCAAGGTATTGCTGGCCAACCCGGCGTTGATTGCCCTGTGCGGGCGCGAGTCGGCCGGGCGCTCGGTGGGCGAGCTGTTCAATGATCCGGGTCTGCTGCAGACCCTGCTGGACAACAACTTCCACCTGCCGATGCGTGAGATGCAGCTCAACGGCCAGAGCCTGCTGCTCGATGCCACGCCGATCACCCATGCCGGGGGCCTGCTGACGCTCTATCCACCCAACCGTATGGGTGAACGCCTGTCGGCCCTGCACCACGACCATGCCGAAGGTTTCGATGCCCTGCTCGGCGACTCCCCGGCGATCCGCACCCTCAAGGCCCGCGCCCTGCGCGTCGCGGCCCTGGACGCGCCACTGCTGGTGCACGGCGAGACCGGCACCGGCAAGGAGTTGGTGGCCCGTGCCTGCCATGCCATCAGCAGTCGCCATGCCGCGCCTTTCCTCGCGTTGAACTGCGCGGCCCTGCCCGAGAGCCTGGCCGAAAGCGAGCTGTTCGGCTATGCCCCAGGGGCGTTCACCGGCGCACAGCGCGGGGGTAAACCAGGGCTGATGGAACTGGCCAACCAGGGCACGGTGTTCCTGGACGAGATTGGCGAAATGTCGCCTTATCTTCAGGCCAAGCTGCTGCGTTTTCTGAGTGACGGCAGCTTTCGCAGGGTCGGCGGGGACCGGGAAATCAAAGTGGACGTGCGCATCATCAGCGCCACCCACCGCGACCTGGAGCGCATGGTGGCCGAGGGCAGCTTTCGTGAGGATCTTTTCTACCGCCTCAACGTGCTCAACCTGCAAGTCCCTCCGCTGCGCGAGCGGGGCCAGGATATCCTGCTGCTGGCGCATTTCTTCATGCAGCAGGCCTGCACGCAGATCCAACGACCGCCGTGCCGCCTGGCACCGGCCACCCATTCGGCGCTGCTGGCCAACCCCTGGCCCGGCAATGTGCGCCAGTTGCAGAACGTGATCTTCCGCGCCGCGGCCATCAGTGAACAAAGCCTGGTGGACATCGACGATCTGGACATCGCCGGCACTGCCGTGGCCCGAGGCCAGGACGGTGAAGTGGCCAGCCTCGAGCAGGCCGTGCAAGCCTTCGAGCGCGATCTGCTGCAGCGCCTGTACCTGAGCTATCCCTCCACCCGCCAATTGGCCAGCCGCCTGCAAACCTCCCATACCGCGATCGCCCAGCGGCTGCGCAAATACGGGATTCCAAACAAGGCCTGAAAAACGACTTGCGCCACGTCCATCAGCCCTTTGCCAACGTCGGTATGGCGCATAGAGCGACAAAAACAACCGCAATAAGCCGATAACTTTCAGAATATACCTACGTACTCGCGTAATGGCCGTCCCTAGAATGACGCGCTTTACAAAGAGTACGCATCAAATGCTTGAGCTCGATTTCTATGGGACACTCGTCGCCGCCTCTTTGGTGCTGTTGCTGGGACGAGGCCTCGTTGCACGCATCACTTTCCTGCGCACCTACAATATTCCCGAACCTGTCGCCGGTGGCTTGCTGGTCGCCGTGGTGCTATTGGGACTGCGCAGTTTCGATATCCAGGTCCAATTCGATACTTCACTGCAAACACCGTTGATGTTGGCGTTCTTCGCCACCATCGGTTTGAGTGCCGATTTCGCCAGCCTGAAGACAGGGGGCCGTGTCGTCGGCATCTTCTTGCTGGTGGTCACCGGGTTGCTCGTGGTCCAGAACGCCATGGGCATCGGACTTGCCACGGCGCTTGGGTTGGACCCACTGATGGGCTTGCTGGCAGGTTCGATCACCTTGTCGGGCGGGCACGGTACAGGCGCTGCGTGGGGCGCGACCTTCAGCGAGAAATTCGGCCTGGCCTCGGCTTCCGAACTGGCGCTTGCCTCCGCGACGTTCGGCCTGGTCTTGGGCGGTTTGATTGGGGGTCCGGTCGCACGCTTGCTCATTGGCCGTGTTCAGACGCCCGGCGTCGAACAAGAAACACCCCGTTTGCCACGGGGGTTCGAACAACCCAACAAAGAGCGTCTGATCACGCCCTTTTCCCTGATCGAAACCATCGCACTGATTTCGGTCAGCTTACTGGCCGGCTCGCTGTTGAATAAGTTTTTGCACGGGACCGCATTTGAACTACCGACCTTCGTGTGCGTCTTGTTCGTGGGCGTACTGCTACGAAACGGGCTTTCGATGTTTGGCTTGTATCAAGTATTCGAACGCGAAGTTTCGGTCATGGGCAATGTCAGCTTGTCGCTGTTTCTGGCCATTGCGCTGATGTCGCTCAAGTTGTGGGATCTGGCAGCCCTGGCTTTGCCGTTCTTCATTCTCCTGGCTGCACAAGCATTGGTAATGGCGCTCTTTGCGATCTTCGTGACGTTCAGAATCATGGGCCGCAACTATGATGCTGCTGTTCTGGCCGCCGGCCATTGCGGTTTTGGCCTGGGCGCCACGCCCACGGCGATTGCCAACATGCAAGCCGTGACGCAACGCTTTGGACCGTCGCAGATCGCTTTCTTGGTGGTGCCGATGGTGGGGGCGTTCTTCATCGACATCATCAATGCCATCGTCATCAAGCTGTACCTGGCACTGCCGTTTTTTGCAGCTGTGTGACGCCCTAATGCCTCCTCCGGGCGACCCTTGCCACGACCGCAATTTTTACGCTCTTTTTACGCTCGCCCCCGGCCCTTGAAACGATACTGGCTGCGCTTGCTGCCTGAACGGTCGATGCCGGCATTACGCTTATGCGTAACGCCGGCATCGACCGTTCAGGCGTCAGGTAGGCGCGCAGCACAGGGAAGGCACGCGCTCTCGACCCGCCCGTCCAGAGAAGTCATCCGTGAGCCAGACCGCGACCACTGCACATCAAACCCTCCCCAGCAAAACCTCAGGCGTCGGCATGCTCGTCGCCGCTGTCGGCGTGGTGTATGGCGACATCGGCACCAGCCCGTTGTACACCCTCAAAGAAGTCTTCTCAGGCCATTACGGTGTCCAGGCCAACGCAGCAGGTGTCCTCGGCGTGCTGTCGCTGGTGTTCTGGTCATTGATCTGGGTCGTCTCGATCAAATACGTGTTGTTCGTCCTGCGGGCCGACAACCAGGGCGAAGGCGGCATCATGGCCCTGACGGCACTGGCGCACCGGGCAGCGGCGCCTTATGCGCGGCTGAGCCGAGTGCTGGTCCTGCTTGGCCTGTTTGGCGCCGCCTTGTTCTACGGCGACAGCATGATCACGCCGGCGATTTCCGTGCTGTCGGCTGTCGAAGGGCTGCAACTGGCCTTCGATGGCATTGAGCATTGGGTGGTGCCGCTTTCGGTGGTGGTGCTGGTCGCGCTGTTCATGATCCAGCGACACGGCACCGCGCGGATCGGCATCCTGTTCGGGCCGATCATGGTGCTGTGGTTCGTGGTGCTCGGGGCGCTTGGCGTGCATGGCATCGTGCAGCGCCCCGAGGTGCTGCAAGCGCTCAACCCCTCCTGGGCGGTGCAGTTCTTCGTTGTCCACCCAGGCATGGGTATCGCCATTCTGGGCGCGGTGGTACTGGCATTGACCGGCGCGGAGGCGCTCTACGCCGATATGGGGCACTTTGGCCGCAAACCCATCGCGCGGGCCTGGTTCCTGTTGGTGCTGCCTGGGTTGGTGCTGAACTACTTCGGGCAAGGCGCGTTGATCCTGGGCAACCCGGACGCCGTGCGCAACCCGTTCTATCTGCTGGCACCCGGCTGGGCCTTGCTGCCGATGGTCGGGCTGGCCACACTGGCCACCATCATTGCCTCGCAAGCCGTGATTTCCGGCGCCTTCTCCCTCACCCGCCAAGCGATCCAGTTGGGCTATGTACCGCGCATGTTCGTCCAGCACACCTCCAGCGAGGAACAAGGGCAGATCTACATCGGCATGGTGAACTGGGCACTGATGGTCGGCGTCGTGCTGCTGGTGATCGGCTTCGAATCCTCCAGCGCCCTGGCCGCTGCGTATGGTGTGGCGGTAACCGGGACCATGCTGATCACTACGCTGCTGTCCTCGGCAGTAGTGCTGTTGCTATGGAAGGCGCCACGTTGGTTGGCCGTTCCCTTGTTGCTGGGCTTCTTGCTGGTCGACAGCCTGTACTTTGCTGCCAATGCCCCGAAAATCCTGCAAGGCGGGGCTTTCCCTGTCATCGCCGGTGTTGCCCTGTTCGTGCTGATGACAACCTGGAAACGCGGTCGTCGGATCATCGTCGAGCGGCTGGACGAAAGTGCCCTGCCGCTGGATCTGTTCATCGCCAGCCTGCAGTTCCAGCCTCCTCATCGGGTACAGGGCACGGCGGTGTTTCTCACTGCCAGGGCCGATGCGGTACCGCACGCCCTATTGCACAACTTGCTGCACAACCAGGTCCTGCATGAGCAGGTGGTCCTGTTGACCGTCGTGTCCGAAGACGAGCCACGTGTCAGCCCCAGCAAACGATTCGAGGTCGAGGCCTTTGGCGAAGGCTTCTTCCGCGTGACCCTGCACTTCGGCTTCATGGAAGAGCCGGACGTGCCGAAGGCGCTGAGCCGATGCCAGCGCGATGACCTGGATTTCGGCCCCATGCGAACCACTTATTTCCTCAGCCGCGAAACGGTCATCGCGACCAAGCGAATCGGCATGGCGCGGTGGCGCGAGCACCTGTTCGCCTTCTTGCTCAAAAACGCCAACAGCAACCTGAAGTACTTCAAGTTGCCGCTGAACAGGGTGATCGAGCTCGGTACACAGGTTGAAATGTGAGGCCATGGCGTCAGGTGCGCAGCACGTGCACCGCCAACCCCGCCAATGCGCAAGCCACCAACACTTGTATAACCCCACGCTTGAAGCGAAACAGCGCGATGGCCGCCGCCATGGCGATCAGTGCCGACGGCCAGTCGAACGCGCCACTGAAACCCTCTGGCCAAAGCACGTGATAGCCGAAGAACAGCGCCAGATTCAAGATGACGCCTACCACGGCGGCGGTGATTCCAGTCAACGGCGCCGTGAACTTCATCTCGTTGTGCGTCGACTCCACCACGGGGCCGCCGGCGAGAATGAACAGGAATGACGGCAGAAAGGTGAACCAAGTGACCAGGCTTGCCGCCACGGCCCCAGCCAGGAACGGGTGCTCGGCGCCAAACATCGGATACACGTATCCCCCGATGAAGCCGACAAAGGCAACCACCATGATCAGCGGGCCTGGCGTGGTTTCGCCCAACGCCAGTCCATCGATCATCTGGGTGGGCGAGAGCCAACCGTAGTGCCCCACGGCGCCCTGATAGACGTACGGCAGCACAGCGTAGGCGCCGCCAAACGTCAACAATGCGGCCTTGGTGAAGAACCAGCCCATCTGTGTGAGCGTCCCGCTCCAGCCAAACGAGAGCGTCAACAACCCCATGGGCAGCGTCCAGAGCACGGCACCGATCACCACCAGGCGCAACACATGCTTCCAGTGAAAACGCGCATGCTCAGGCGTGGGCGTATCGTCGTCGATCAACGCCGGTCCAAAGTGACTCTTGGCCGCACCATGCCCACCTCCGATCACGAACTTGCTCGGCGCGAATCGCCCGCCCATGTAGCCGACGAGCCCCGCCACCAGCACGATCAACGGGAACGGCACGTCGAGCGCGAAAATGGCCACGAATGACGCCGCGGCCATGGCCCACAGCCAGCGGTTCTTCAGTGCGCGCGAGCCGATCCGGTGAGCCGCATGCACGACGATCGCCGTCACCGCAGGCTTGATGCCGTAGAAGATCCCCGCCACCACCGGCACTTCACCAAAAGCCACATAGATCCAGGACAAGCCGATCAGGATGAACAATGAAGGCAGCACGAACAATGCGCCGGCGATCACCCCGCCCCAGGAGCGGTGCATCAGCCAACCGATGTAGGTGGCCAGTTGCTGCGCCTCGGGGCCTGGCAACAACATGCAGTAGTTCAGTGCGTGCAAAAAACGCTTCTCGCTGATCCAGCGCCGCCGCTCCACCAGTTCCTGGTGCATGATCGAGATCTGCCCAGCTGGCCCGCCAAAGCTGATGAACCCCAGCTTGAGCCAGAACAGGAATGCTTCGAACAAGCCTACCGGCTGCCGGGCAGCGTGCGGTGCCGACCGTTCGCTGACGGCGCTGAGTCTATCGACCATTGGAGATTTCCTCGATTGAGAGTGCCACCAGATCCCTCGGCGACCTGCGCGCCGATCGGCTCACCGCCGCTCTGGAGTTATCCATCGAGGCTTCTGAATGGTCGGGTTACCTTAATCTGCAGCGGGCAAAAATCAACAGACGATACCACCCCCATCACCACCCGTATCGTTTTCAGTACGCCGTATTGAAATCATTACATCGCGCGCCGATACCGTCTACGCAACGGTTTGATCCCACAAGCCTTTTCAATCGCTGAAACTGTGTAGCGATTTCATTACAGGCAAACGACAAGCGTCCTCGCCCATTTCAGCCCATGCCTTGATTTACAAGGCCCGGAACGACTTGGCCGCATTATTGCTAAGGGAATAGCAACCAAGAGCGCGGAACCACCGTGCCCACTTCCCTGCTTCGCGAGGATCCCCCATGAGCGAGTTGCGTTTCACCGAAGATCACGAATGGCTGCGCGTCGAAGCTGACGGCAGCGTCACCGTGGGCATCACCGCCTACGCCCAGAATGCCCTCGGCGATGTGGTTTTCGTGCAACTGCCGGAACTGCAGCACTACGACAAAGGCGCCGAAGCCTCCACCGTGGAATCGGTGAAAGCCGCCAGCGGCGTGTACATGCCACTGGCCGGCGAAGTGGTCGCGGTCAATGACCAGCTCGACGCAAGCCCTGAACTGGTCAACGAAGACCCGATGGGCGAAGGCTGGTTCTTCCGCTTCATCCCCGCCGACGCCAGCGCCGTCAGCGGCCTGCTCGACCAAGGCGCCTATGATCGCCTGCTCAATGCCAACGACGACGCCTGAGGACTTGCCATGACCATCAACCTCAGCACCGCCAACGAATTCATCGCCCGCCACATCGGCCCACGCAGTGCCGATGAGCAGGCCATGCTCGCCGCCCTGGGCTTCGAGTCGCTGGAAGCCATGACCGCAGCGGTCATCCCTGACAGCATCAAAGGCACCAGCGTGCTCGGCGGCCACGACGGCCAGAGCGAAGCTGACGCCCTCGCCGACCTCAAAGCCATCGCCGGCAAGAACCAGCTGTTCAAGAACTACATCGGCCAGGGCTACTACAACACCCACACTCCGGCACCGATCCTGCGCAACCTGCTGGAGAACCCGGCCTGGTACACCGCCTATACCCCCTACCAACCCGAGATCTCCCAAGGTCGCCTGGAAGCGCTGCTCAACTTCCAGACCCTGATCAGCGACCTGACCGGCCTGCCGATCGCCAACGCCTCCCTGCTCGACGAAGCCACTGCCGCCGCCGAGGCCATGACCTTCTGCAAGCGCCTGTCGAAGAACAAGACCGGCCATGCCTTCTTCGCCTCCCGCCATTGCCACCCACAGACCCTCGATGTACTGCGCACCCGCGCCGAACCGCTGGGCATCGAAGTGGTCGTTGGCGACGAGCGTGAGCTGACCGACGTCAGCAGCTTCTTCGGCGCCCTGCTGCAATACCCAGCCAGCAATGGCGACGTATTCGACTACCGCGAACTGGTACAGCGCTTCCATGGCACCAACGCCCTGGTGGCCGTGGCCGCCGACCTGCTGGCCCTGACCCTGCTCACCCCGCCCGGTGAATTCGAGGCCGACGTGGCCATCGGCAGCGCCCAGCGCTTCGGTGTACCGCTGGGCTTCGGTGGCCCGCACGCCGCGTACTTCGCTACCCGCGATGCCTTCAAGCGCGACATGCCAGGACGCCTGGTGGGCGTTTCGATTGACCGTTTCGGCAAGACGGCCCTGCGTCTGGCCATGCAGACCCGCGAACAGCACATCCGCCGCGAGAAGGCCACCAGCAACATCTGCACCGCGCAGGTATTGCTGGCCAACATCGCCAGCATGTTCGCCGTGTACCACGGCCCGGCTGGCCTCAAGCGCATCGCCGAGCGCACCCATGCCCTGACCGCCATCCTGGCCGCCGGCCTCGAGCAACTGGGCGTCAAGGTCGTCACCAGCGCCTACTTCGACACCCTGACCCTGGCAACCGGTGACGCCACCACCCGCCTGCACGAGCAGGCCCGCACCCAGCGCATCAACCTGCGCCAGATCGACGCCGCCCACCTGGGCCTGTCCTTGGACGAGACCAGCACCCAGGCCGACGTCGAGGCCCTGTTGCAACTGTTCGCCGAAGGCAAGACCGCACCAGCCTTCGACAGCCTGGCCGCCAGCACCGCCTCGCGTCTGCCGACCGCCTTGCTGCGCCAGTCGGCGATCCTCGAACACCCAGTGTTCAACCGCTATCACAGCGAAACCGAGCTGATGCGCTACCTGCGCCGCCTGGCTGACAAGGACTTGGCGCTGGACCGCAGCATGATCCCGCTGGGCTCGTGCACCATGAAGCTCAACGCCGCCAGCGAAATGATCCCGGTGACCTGGGCCGAGTTCGGCAACCTGCACCCGTTCGCGCCGGCCGAGCAGAGCCAGGGCTACCTGCAGATGACCAGCGAGCTGGAAGCCATGCTCTGCGCCGCCACCGGCTATGACGCCGTGTCGTTGCAACCGAACGCCGGCTCCCAGGGCGAGTACGCAGGTCTCTTGGCGATCCGCGCCTATCACCGCAGCCGCGGCGAAGGCCATCGCGATATCTGCCTGATCCCCTCCTCGGCCCACGGCACCAACCCTGCCACCGCGCACATGGCCGGCATGCGCGTGGTAGTCACCGCCTGCGACGCGCGCGGCAACGTCGATGTCGAGGACCTGCGCGCCAAGGCCATCGAACACCGTGACCGCCTCGCCGCAATCATGATCACCTACCCATCGACCCACGGCGTGTTCGAGGAAGCGATCGGCGAAATCTGCGCGATCATCCACGACAACGGCGGCCAGGTGTACATCGACGGCGCCAACATGAACGCCATGGTCGGCCTGTGCGCCCCAGGCAAGTTTGGTGGCGACGTCTCGCACCTGAACCTGCACAAGACCTTCTGCATCCCTCACGGCGGTGGCGGCCCGGGCGTCGGCCCGATCGGTGTCAAGTCGCACCTGGCGCCGTTCCTGCCAGGCCATGCGACCCTGGAAAACACCGAAGGCGCCGTCTGTGCCGCACCGTTCGGCAGCGCCAGCATCCTGCCGATCACCTGGATGTACATCCGCATGATGGGCGGCGCGGGCCTCAAGCGCGCCTCGCAGATGGCGATCCTCAACGCCAACTACATCGCCCGTCGCCTGGAAGAGCACTATCCTGTCCTCTATACCGGCGGTAATGGCCTGGTGGCGCACGAATGCATCCTGGACCTGCGCCCGCTCAAGGACACCAGCGGTATCAGTGTCGACGACGTGGCCAAGCGCCTTATCGACTTCGGCTTCCACGCGCCGACCATGTCCTTCCCGGTGGCCGGCACCCTGATGATCGAACCGACCGAAAGCGAGTCCAAGGAAGAACTGGACCGCTTCTGCGACGCGATGATCCAGATCCGCGAGGAAATCCGCGCGGTCGAGAACGGCACCGTGGACAAGGACGACAACCCGCTGAAGAACGCCCCGCACACCGCGGCGGAGCTGGTCGGCGAGTGGACCCACGGCTACAGCCGTGAGCAGGCGGTGTACCCGCTGCCGAGCCTGGTGGAGGCCAAGTACTGGCCGCCAGTGGGTCGGGTCGACAACGTGTTCGGCGACCGCAACCTGGTCTGCGCGTGCCCGTCGATCGAGAGCTATCAGGACGCCTGATAGCCCTGCCCGCCACCTGGCTTGGGTGGCGGCCTCTGGGAGCGGGTTACCCGCTTCCAGAGGGCTCACCGTCCGCCCAATCAACCTGGCAGGAGGTCACCATGTCTTTGAGCGTCTTCGACCTGTTCAAGATCGGCATCGGCCCCTCCAGCTCCCATACGGTCGGCCCCATGCGGGCTGCCGCACGCTTTGCCGAAGGGCTGCGCCGCGATGGCCTGCTGGCCCGCACCGACAGCGTCAAAGCCGAGCTGTATGGCTCGTTGGGAGCCACCGGCAAGGGCCATGGCAGCGACAAGGCCGTGCTGCTGGGCCTTGAAGGCGAGCATCCAGACACCATCGACACCGAATCGATCCCCGCACATCTGCAGGCGATCCGCGACAGCGGTCGGTTGCGTCTGCTGGGTGAGCACGAGATCGGCTTCGTCGAAAAGCAGCACCTGGCGATGATTCGCAAACCCCTGCCCTACCATCCCAACGGCATGATCTTCCGCGCCTTCGATGAAGCCGGATTGCAAATCCGTAGCCGGGAGTACTACTCGGTCGGCGGTGGTTTCGTGGTCGACGAGGACGCTGCCGGCCACGACCGGATCGTCGAGGACAGCACCGTGCTGCCCTACCCTTTCCGCACGGCCAAGGAACTGCTCGCCCATTGCAGCGAGCAGCACTTGTCGGTCAGCCAGATGATGCTGGCCAACGAAGCGGCCTGGCGCCCCGAGACCGAGACGCGCGAAGGCCTGCTGCGTATCTGGCAGGTCATGCAAGACTGCGTCGAGGCCGGTTGCCGTCACGAAGGCATCCTGCCGGGCGGGCTGAAGGTCAAGCGGCGGGCCCCGGCGTTGTACCGCCAGCTCAGCCGGCATCCCGAGGCCAGTCTGCGCGATGCGTTGTCGGTACTCGACTGGGTCAACCTCTATGCCCTGGCGGTCAATGAAGAAAACGCCTACGGCGGACGGGTGGTCACCGCGCCCACCAACGGAGCGGCAGGTATCGTCCCGGCCGTCCTTCACTACTACATGCGCTTCGTTCCAGGGGCCAACGAGGACGGGGTAGTGCGTTTTCTGCTCACCGCCGCCGCGATCGGCATCCTTTATAAGGAAAACGCCTCGATCTCCGGCGCCGAAGTTGGCTGCCAGGGGGAAGTCGGCGTGGCCTGTTCCATGGCAGCCGGCGCATTGTGCGAAGTGATGGGCGGCACCCCGCAACAAGTGGAGAACGCCGCCGAAATCGGCATGGAACACAACCTCGGCCTGACCTGCGACCCGATCGGCGGGCTGGTCCAGGTGCCCTGCATCGAGCGCAACGCCATGGGCTCGGTCAAGGCGATCAATGCGGTGCGCATGGCCTTGCGGGGCGATGGGCAGCACTACGTATCGCTCGACAAAGTCATCCGCACCATGCGCCAGACCGGCGCAGACATGAAAAGCAAATACAAGGAGACCGCCCGCGGCGGTCTGGCCGTCAACATCATCGAATGTTGACCCGAACAAAAAACGAGGAGTCACCGATGTCCGAAACACTGCAAAAGACCCCCTTGCACGCCCTGCATCTGGAACTGGGCGCACGCATGGTGCCGTTCGCTGGCTATGACATGCCGGTGCAGTACCCGTTGGGCGTGCTCAAGGAGCACCTGCACACCCGCGAGCAGGCTGGCCTGTTCGACGTCTCGCACATGGGCCAGATCCGCCTGCGCGGCAGCGACGCGGCCAAGGCCCTGGAGTCCCTGGTGCCAGTGGACATCATCGACCTGCCGGTGGGCATGCAGCGCTACGCGATGTTCACCAACGAACAAGGCGGCATCCTCGACGACCTGATGGTCGCCAACCTGGGCGATGACGAACTCTTCCTGGTGGTCAACGCCGCCTGCAAGGATCAGGACCTGGCGCACCTGCAAAAGCACATCGGGACACGCTGCGAGATCCAGCCGCTGTTCGAAGAACGCGCCCTGCTCGCCCTGCAAGGCCCGGCGGCGGTCAAGGTACTCGAGCGCCTGGCGCCGGAAGTGGCCAGCATGACGTTCATGCAGTTCCGCCCCGTCACCCTGCTCGGTGCCGAATGCTATGTCAGCCGCTCGGGCTACACCGGTGAAGACGGTTACGAGATCTCGGTCCCGGTTGCCGACGCCGAAGCCTTGGCCCGCCGACTGCTGGCCGAGCCCGAAGTACAACCGATTGGCCTGGGCGCCCGTGACTCGCTGCGCCTGGAAGCCGGCCTGTGCCTGTATGGCCACGACATGAAGACCTGCACCACGCCAGTGGAGGCCAGCCTGCTGTGGGCGATCTCCAAGGTACGCCGCGCCGATGGCGAACGCGCCGGTGGTTTCCCTGGCGCCCACGCCATCTTCGAACAACAACGCCAAAGTGTTGCCCGCAAGCGTGTTGGCCTGCTGCCGCAGGAACGCACGCCGGTTCGCGAAGGCGCACAGATCGTCGATGCCGATGGCCAATCGGTCGGCGAAGTCTGCAGCGGTGGTTTCGGCCCGACCCTCGGCGCACCGGTCGCCATGGGTTATGTCGAGACCGAACATGCCGCGCTCGATACCGCATTGTTTGCTGTTGTGCGCGGCAAGAAGGTTCCCCTGAAGGTCAGCAAAATGCCTTTCGTTGCGCAACGTTACTATCGCGGTTGATTGCACTGGAGGCAGGTTCGTCATATTCGTTTTCGAACCTGCCCAATAACTTTTGAACATAGCGCCAGGCCAGGCGCCACGCCGTTTCCGACAATTTTGTCGGTTATCGGAAAAACCCTGAATTCCGGCGGTCTGGAGGGCTTGTTTTTGTCGGCAGAGTTAGCGTAGAGTCACTGCACTGTGTTTGCATGGGTCGCAACAGTTCGTGACCTGGGCCAGTAGCTGCAATCTGCTACAACCCGTTCGACGTCTCTTACTTTCCTGCAACCCAGCCCGGTAATCTTTTATATCGATAGATATGAAAGTAACTGTCATCAAAAATTAAGCTTCATAGGAAACAAGACAATGGCTGAGCGTCAGAACGGTACCGTCAAGTGGTTCAATGACGAGAAAGGTTACGGCTTCATCACCCCAGAGAGCGGTCCGGATCTGTTCGTGCACTTCCGTGCCATCGAAGGCAACGGCTTCAAGAGCCTGAAAGAAGGCCAGAAAGTCTCCTTCGAAGCCGTGCAAGGCCAAAAAGGCATGCAAGCTGACAAGGTTCAGGTCATCGCCTAAGCGAGATCCAGACTTCCAAAAGCCCCTGCCAAGTGCAGGGGCTTTTTTTTGGTTCCTCACGGATTGCCGGGAAAGTCATTCTTGATCTTCATGAAAAAGAATTCGCTGTCCCGGTAGCCGTAGGCCATCCGTTTGATGACCTTGATCCGGTTGTTAATCCCTTCCAACTGCCCGGTGTGCATGGGCCATCTCACCCTGCTTAGGATGCCGCGCCAGTAGCCCTTCAGGCGTTTAGCAAACTGCTTCAGCGCCGGTATGGCGCTTTCATCAGCCAAGCGAAGCCACTGCTTCCAGGCTGACCGCCAGCCCCAGGCGGTGGTGGGCGACCAGAGCACTTTGAGTTCGGCCTTCATCAGATAAACCGTCATCAACGACTGGTTGGCGGCCAGCAGATCCTGCAGACGCACTTGCTGGTCTTCGCGCTTGAGGTTCTCAGGGTTACGCAGCAGGAGCCACCGTGCTTGCTTGATGACCTTGCGTGCAGGCTTGTCATGCCGCAGGCGATTGGCCTCATCCACTCGCACTCGGTCAATCACCTCTCGACCATATTTGGCGATCACATGAAACAGGTCATAGACCACGCGTGCCTGAGGGCAATGTTGGCGTACCTCCAGGTCAAATGCGGTGTTCATGTCCATTGCCACTGCTTCGATCCGCGCACAGCCCTCCGGCCCCAGCTCTTCAAAAAAGGGTCTGACAGCAACTCGGCTACGGCCTTCGCCAATCCATAGCACCCGGCGGGTATCGGCATCCAGCACCACGCTGGCGTAGCGATGCCCTTTGAACAGGGCGAACTCATCCATCACCAAGCGCCTGGGCTGCGCCTTCGGCAGCTTCTCTAATGCAGCTTGTAGCGCGCGTCGCTCCAGCAAGCGCACGCTGTCCCAATGCAATCCAAACAGCTCGGCAACGTGCAGGGTGGGCAGTCTTTGGCAAAACTTGATCACCGCTTCGGCCAAGCGCTTGGTCATGCGCGAATAGCGGTCAAGCCAACAGACTGACTCCATTCGCTTGCCGCATGTACTGCAACCGACGCGCCGCAGTTCCACATTCAACCGCACCGCGCGGCCAAGGATGGGCAGGTCACGGATTGAGCGCTGGCAGTATTCGTGGATGCTGGTGCTGGGCTGATTGCAGCCGCTGCAGGTGGGAAATCTGGTGGACTGTGGGGTCACGTCGATCAGCAGGTCGTCGCCGTCAGATCGGATCGCAGTGACAGAAAAGCCCTCCCAAAAGGGCAGAAACGTATTAATATCGTGCACAAGAGCGCCGGTTTGTGGATGTGTTTGTTCGCACTAACATCATCCCTCAAACCGGCGTTTTTGTTTCTGTCTTTCCCGGGATTCCGTGAAGAACCTTTTTTTTGCCCGTAGAATAGCGGCTTCGTCACACGGAGCGTCCTGCATGTCCAAGCCCCTGCTCACCCCTCAGGGTGACTTCCCCCCGGCCGGCCTGGGCCGTCGCCTGGCCGCCATGTTCTATGACTTCCTTCTGTGTACCGCCCTGCTGATCGTGACGGCAGGCGCCTACAAGATGGTGCAGATGTGGATCATCGGCGAAGCGCGCATGCGCGAACTGACCGAGGCAGGCGCCTTGGATGGCGATCCACTGTTGTCGACCCTGCTGCTGTTCGCCCTGTTCGGCTTCTTCGCCAAGTTCTGGACCCACGGCGGCCAGACCCTGGGCATGCAAGTGTGGGGCGTGCGAGTGCAGAATGCCGATGGCAGCGCGATCAGCCTGTGGCAGGCGCTGCTGCGCTTTGTCGTTTCCATCGCCTCCTGGCTCTGCCTGGGGCTCGGGTTCTTCTGGGCGTTGGTCGATAAGCGCAAGCGTGGCTGGCATGACATCTATTCGGACACGCAGCTAGTGCGTGTGCCCAAGCGCAAGCCGTAATTCTCTGGGGCGGCTGCGCACCCCATCGCAGGCTTCGCCAGCGCCTAAAGGATCGCCACAATCCTCCGTGTCTAGTCCTGAAATAGGTTTACACCTGTTCAGGTAGGCCGACAGGCCTCAAAACGCCCGATGCACAGCATCGGGCGTTTTGTTTTTCAGGGCCATATGAGGCCGTTCTGTGTTGTAGATCTGCACTGCCTCGTCAACCATCTGTCTCGCTTGCTCCAAATCTGCAGGGCTACTCAACAGCAGCTCCATCTTGAGGATTCCGTTGATTCGCTCGGCCAGCGCGTTCTGGTAGCAGTCATACCCATCAGTCATGGAGCACTGAACGCCGTGCCGTTGATGCAGTGACTGGTATAGCGCCGAGCAATATTGGATGCCTCGATCCGAATGGTGGACTAATGGCTGGCGACGACGTCGCTTTCGTAGTGCCTGCTTGAAAGCTTGCGCCACTGACTCGGCATGCAGGCTTTCATGGACGTGGTGGCCAACGATTTTCCTGGAGTACGCATCCGTTATCAGGCTCAGGTATAGCGGGCCGTTACGTGCGGGCAGGTAAGTAATGTCGGCCACCCAGACATGTTCCGGCCTTGTCGGAACAATCTGGCTTGGCCCGGGCTTGAGTAAGTTGGGGTGGCGGTAGAAGCGATGAAAGCTTTGTGTTGTCTTGTGGTAGGCCCGCTTAGGCAGTACGAGCAAACGGCGCTCTCCCAAGACTTGGAACAGCCTATCTCGGCCGATCTGGAGTCGTCTGTCAGGCTGGCAATGCAGCAGATAGTGCAGCTTGCGTGTACCCAGACGAGGCTGGCGCATCCGGACTTGCTGAACAAACTTAACCACCCGGTCTGCCTGGCGCTCTTTGCCATCAGCGGCTCGGTTGCGTTTGTAGTAAGCCTGTCGACTGATGCCTAGAAACTGACAAGCCCTGGCAATGCTCAGTCCTGCGACTTGACCTTGCGAGAGGACTTGCCGGATCGCTTTTTTACGACCGAAACACCATAGTCATTTTTCAGAACATCGACGACCGTCTCGAAGAACTGGGCCTTCTGGCTCATCAGCTCAAGCTGCTGCTCAAGCTCTTTGATCCGCTGCTCTGGAGTGAGCGGTTTGGGGTCAGACATCGCGCAGCTCCTCTCGGCTCGGATCGATGCCCCTTGGCTCCAATCCTGCCGACCGTGCTTACGCAACCATACCAGAACCGTCGATCGACCCTGGATGCCATACCGTTCCTGGGCCTGGCCGTAGGTCATCTCGCCTTTTTCAATCTGATCAACCACCGCCAATTTAAAAGACAGTGAGTAATCTCGCTGTGTGCGCTTTACACCTTGCTCCATCTGACTCTCCGGAAATTCGGGATGGGAGGTGTAAACCTTATTCAGGACGGGACACCGACCACAAAAAAGCCGACCCTAGGGTCGGCTTTTTCATGTCACTCAGGCCATCACCCTGCCCGGCGCAACAACCACACGCCGGCCAGCGCACAGATACCGGCCGGAATCACCACCGCCAGCAGCGGTGGGAAGCCGAACACCTGGCTGGAAGGGCCCAGCAGGTCCTGGCCAATACGGAAGACGAAGCCCACCAGCACACCGGTGAACACACGCTGACCAAGGGTCACGGAGCGCAGCGGGCCGAAGATGAAGGAGATCGCCATCAGCACCAAGGCCGCGGTCACCATCGGCTGCAGCACCTTGGTCCAGAATGCCAGCCAGTAACGGGCGTTGTTCAGGCCCTGGTCGGACAAGTAGTGAATGTAGTCCCACAGGCCAGTGATCGACAGGGATTCCGGGGCCAGGATCACGGTGTTGAGCAGTTGCGGGGTTACCGACACGTCCCAACGCTCCTGCGGCGCCTTCACCACCTCGGTGTGGTCGCCACGGAAGTAGGTGGTAGCGACATCGCTCAGGACCCAGTGGTCCTCGTTGTACTGCGCACGGCGTGCAAAGCTGGAGGTCACGATATGACGCTCGGCGTCGAAGCGGTAGCGGGTCACCCCCAGCAGCAAACCGTTGGGCTGCACCGAGTTGATGTGCACGAACTCTTCGCCCTGGCGGTGCCACATGCCACGCTTGGAGCTCTGCGCATCACCGCCGCCCTGAGCCAGGGAACGCTCGGCCTGGGCCTTGTTTTCGGTGACAGGCGCCACGTATTCGCCGATCAGCAGGCCGACCAGCATCAGCACCAGCATGGGCTTCATCACCGCCCAGACGATACGCCCGATGGACACACCAGCGGCGCGCATGATGGTCAGCTCGCTGCTGCTGGCCAGGCTGCCCAGGCCGATCAGGCAGCCGATCAGCGCAGCCATCGGCAACATCTCGTACAACCGGCGCGGTGCGGTGAGCAATACGAAACTGCCAGCATCCATCACGGTGTAGGTATCGCTCAGGTCGCTCATCTCATCGATGAAGGCGAACAGCGAAGCCAGGCCCAGGATGATGCCCAGCACCGCCAGGATGGCCAGGAGCACGCTCTGGCCGACGTAGCGATCCAGCTTAGCCATGGGCCACCTCCGTACGACGGGCGGCACGCTTGAGCTGCAACGGCTCCCAGTACATCAGCCCCAGGCCGATCAATAGGAACAGGCCATGAACCCACCACATGCCCAGGGCGATCGGGATCTTGCCCTTCTCCAGGGCGCCGCGTACGGAAATGAGCATCGTCAGGTAAGCCATGTAAAGAAGAATGGCCGGCAGCAGCTTGAGGAAGCGGCCCTGGCGCGGGTTGACACGGGACAGCGGAACCGCCAGCAGCGTCACGATGAACACCAGCAGCGGCAGGGACAGGCGCCATTGCAGCTCCGCCTGCTCGCGCAGGGTGTTCTTGCCGAACAACTCGGACGTCGGGATGGCTTCACGCTCGGTCACTTCCTCGCTGACTTCCGGCTTGGGCAGCAACACGCCGTAGGTGTCGTACTTGATCGCGCGGTAGTCGGCCTGGCCGGGGTTACCGTCGTAGCGATAGCCGTTTTCGAGGATCAGGTAACGGTTGCCGTCGGCCTGCACTTCCTGGTGGCCCTTCTCGGCGACCAGTACCGAAGGCGCACGGTCCTTGGTCTTGTCCTGGTTGAAGCGTTTCTCGGAGATGAACACACCGCTGAGATTGACGCGATCGTCCGACAGCTGCTCGGTGTAGGTCACCCGAGAGCCGTCGCGCAAGGTCTGGAAGCGCCCAGGCACCAGGGTGTCGAACTCGGTGAGGGCATCCTGCTGATTGATGATCTGCTGCACCTGGGCGACGCCCTGGGGCGCCAGGCTCAGGCTCAGCCAAGCTACCAGCAGGGCGACCAACGCGGCCGGCGCCATGGTCAACGCCAGTAGGCGCTGCTGGCTCATGCCGGTGGCCGAAAGCACGGTCATCTCGCTTTCCAGATAAAGCCGGCCATAGGCCAGCAGGATGCCGAGGAAAAGGCCCAGGGGCAGGATCAGCTGCAAGAAGCCCGGCAGACGGAAGCCCATGATCAGGAACAGTACGCTCGGGTCGAGCACACCCTGGGCGGCCTGGGCCAGGTACTTGATGAAGCGTCCGCTCATGATGATCACCAGCAGCACGGCGCTGACGGCGCTCAAGGTCACCAGGACCTCGCGGGACAGATAACGAAAGACGATCAAACCAGACACTCCTGGGTTGTCAGGGGCGCAGAGCCAAACAATGACTTGCCGGTTCGCCGACGGCGAACCTCCATATAAAGTGCGCGCATTATCCTGTGATTGGCCGCGCCTGTCACTTGGCCGCGCATGACGGCACATGTCGGGGTTGTCATCCAGGTTCCCCCAGGCTCAAACTGGCAGCTTTTCAAGTGGCACGCGACCTTGCGGCCACGCCTGTTTCGAGCGCTTGCACGAGACTGCGCCAACTGACAGATCATTCGGGGACCCTGACATGGAACTGGTTGTAAAAAGTGTAGCCGCCGCCTCCTTGAAAACCGCCACCTTGGTGCTTGCCGTCGGCGAAGGACGCAAGCTCGGCGACCTCGCCAAGGCCGTCGACCAGGCCAGCAATGGTGCCATCAGCACTGTGCTCAAGCGCGGCGATCTGGCTGGCAAGCCAGGCCAGACCCTGCTGCTGCAGAGCCTGCCGGGCCTCAAGGCCGAGCGCGTGCTGCTGGTCGGCAGCGGCAAGGAAGCGCTGGGTGATCGCAGCTGGCGCAAGCTGGTCGCCAGCGTCGCCGGTGTGCTCAAGGGCCTGAACGGCAGCGATGCGGTGCTGGCCCTGGATGACGTCAGCGTCACCGGCCGCGACGCCCACTACGCCAAATACCGCCTGCTAGCCGAGACCCTGCTCGATGGCGAATACGTCTTCGACCGCTTCAAGAGCCAGAAGGCTGAACCCCGCGCCCTCAAGAAAGTCACCCTGCTGGCCGACAAGGCCGGCCTGGCCGAAGTCGAGCGCGCCGTGAAACACGCCAGCGCCATCGCCTCGGGCATGTCCTTCACCCGCGACCTGGGCAACCTGCCGCCGAACCTGTGCCACCCGACGTTCCTCGCCGAACAGGCCAAGGAGCTGGGCAAGGCTCACAAGAACCTCAAGGTCGAGGTACTGGACGAGAAAAAGATCAAGGACCTGGGCATGGGCGCGTTCTACGCCGTGGGCCAGGGCAGCGACCAGCCACCACGGCTGATCGTGCTCAACTATCAGGGCGGCAAGAAGAGCGAAAAACCGTTCGTGCTGGTCGGCAAGGGGATCACCTTCGATACCGGTGGCATCAGCCTCAAGCCCGGTGCCGGCATGGATGAGATGAAGTACGACATGTGTGGCGCGGCCAGCGTGTTCGGCACCCTGCGTGCTGTCCTGCAGCTGCAACTGCCGATCAACCTGGTGTGCCTGCTAGCCTGCGCCGAGAACATGCCCAGCGGTGGCGCCACGCGCCCGGGCGACATCGTCACCACCATGAGCGGCCAGACCGTCGAGATCCTCAACACCGACGCCGAAGGTCGCCTGGTGCTGTGCGACACCCTGACCTACGCCGAGCGCTTCAAGCCCCAGGCCGTGATCGACATCGCCACCCTGACCGGTGCCTGCATCGTGGCCCTGGGCAGCCACACCTCGGGCCTGATGGGCAACAACGACGAACTGGTCGGCCAACTGCTCGATGCCGGCAAGCGCGCCGACGACCGCGCCTGGCAGTTGCCGCTGTTCGACGAGTACCAAGAGCAGTTGGACAGCCCCTTCGCCGACATCGCCAACATCGGTGGCCCGAAGGCCGGCACCATCACCGCAGGTTGCTTCCTGTCGCGCTTCGCCAAGGCCTACAACTGGGCGCACCTGGACGTAGCCGGCACCGCGTGGATCAGCGGCGGCAAGGACAAAGGCGCCTCGGGCCGCCCGGTCCCGCTGCTGACCCAGTACCTGCTCGACCGCGCCAACGTGTGATGCCACAAGGCCGGTGGCGCTCGCGCTACCGGCCGGCAGACCAAACATGAGCAAAGTCGACTTCTACATCCTGCCCACCGATTCGTTGTCCGCTCGCCTGGATTTCGCCTGCAAGCTGTGCGAAAAGGCCTGGCGCCTGGGCCATCGGGTCTACCTGCACTGCCAGGACGCCGAGCAGCGCAATGCGCTGGACGAGCGCCTGTGGCACTTCAAGGGCGAAGCCTTCGTTCCGCACGACCCTGCCGAGGCCAACGCCGATGCTGCGGTAGCGCTGGGGCTGGGGGACGACGCCGGCGCCCACCGTGACCTGCTGATCAACCTGGGCGCCGATGTGCCGGGCTTCATCGGCCAATTCGAGCGGGTGGCGGAGATCGTCGTCGAGGAGCCAGGCATTCGCCAGGCTGCGCGAGAACGATTCCGTTTCTACCGCGAACAGGGCTATGCTCTGCAAGACCACCGCTTACAGCGACTTTGACGACGATGGACAAGCACTCCTCCCTGCCCGATTCCGCTCATCTGCTCGACGACCTGGAGTCGATCCGCCAGTTGCTGGGCGATGCCGATCTGCAACCCCCACTGCTGACCGAAACGGTCGAGCAGATCCCCCTGCTGCTCGACGAGCCCGCAGGCAATACCTTGGCGACGACCGAGCCCCTGCCGGTGCCCTCCCCCGAGGACGATCCGCAGACCCGCCGCCAGGACACTCTGCTGCACCTGGAAGCCGACCTGCGCGCCGCCGCCCAACAGATCATGCAAGACGTGATCAACGACTTCACCCCGCACATCGAGAACGAGATCAAGCGCCGCCTCGATGCGCGCATGGAACGGCTGATCAAGCGCTCTGAATAAGATCCCAGGGCCGCCCAACGGTCCTTTCGCGGCACCAAGGCCGCTCCTACAGGCGTCACGGTCCCTGCACGAGCGGCCTTGTGCCGCGAAAGGGCTGCAAAGCAGCCCCTGCCCCTGTCGCCTCGAACCCCCACCTTGGTTATACTTCCCGGCTTTCCCGAATTAATGCCATAGGGTCCCGCCGCGCATGGATAAGACCTACCAGCCGCACGCCATCGAAACTTCCTGGTACAACACCTGGGAGTCCGAGAACTATTTCGCCCCGCAAGGTGCAGGCGAGTCCTACACCATCATGATCCCGCCGCCGAACGTGACCGGCAGCCTGCACATGGGCCACGGCTTCAACAATGCGATCATGGACGCCCTGATCCGCTTCCGCCGCATGCAGGGCCGCAACACCCTGTGGCAGCCAGGCACCGACCACGCTGGCATCGCCACCCAGATGCTGGTGGAGCGCCAGCTCGAGGCAAAAGGCCAGAACCGTCATGACCTGGGCCGCGAGAAGTTCCTGGAGAAGGTCTGGGAGTGGAAGGATCAGTCCGGCGGCAACATCAGCCGTCAGATCCGCCGCCTGGGTTCGTCGGTAGACTGGAGCCGCGAGCGCTTCACCATGGACGACGGTCTGTCCGAAGCGGTCAAGGAAGCCTTCGTGCGCCTGCATGAAGATGGCCTGATCTACCGCGGCAAGCGCCTGGTCAACTGGGATACCAAGCTGCACACCGCCATCTCCGACCTCGAAGTGGAAAACCACGACGAGAAGGGTCACCTGTGGAACCTGCGCTACCCACTGGCCGATGGCGCCAAGACCGCTGAAGGCAAGGACCATCTGGTCGTCGCCACCACCCGTCCGGAAACCCTGCTCGGCGATGCCGCTGTCGCGGTCAATCCGAACGACGAGCGTTACCAGGCCCTGATCGGCAAGTTCGTCGAGCTGCCGCTGGTCGGCCGTCGCATCCCGATCATCGCCGACGACTATTGCGACCCGGCGTTCGGCACCGGTTGCGTGAAGATCACCCCGGCCCACGACTTCAACGACTACGAAGTCGGCAAGCGCCACGACCTGCCACTGCTGAACATCTTCGACAAGAACGCCCTGGTCCTAGCAAGCGCCCAGGCCTTCAACCTCGACGGCAGCGTCAACGAACAGATCGACACCAGCCTGCCGGCCCAATATGCAGGCCTGGACCGCTTCGTCGCGCGCAAACAGATCGTCGCTGACCTGGACGCCCAGGGCCTGCTGGTCAGCATCGACGACCACGCGCTGAAGGTGCCCAAAGGTGACCGTTCCGGCACGGTCATCGAGCCGTGGCTGACCGACCAGTGGTACGTCTCGACCAAGCCATTGGCAGAACCTGCCATCGCCGCCGTGGAAGACGGTCGCATCCAGTTCGTGCCCAAGCAGTACGAAAACATGTACTTCTCCTGGATGCGTGACATCCAGGACTGGTGCATCAGCCGCCAGCTGTGGTGGGGGCACCGCATTCCGGCCTGGTACGACGAGGCCGGCCAGGTCTATGTCGGCCGCAATGAGGAAGAGGTCCGCGCCAAACACAACCTGGGCGCCGACGTGTCCCTGCGACAGGACGACGACGTTCTCGACACCTGGTTCAGTTCGGGCTTGTGGACCTTCTCCACCCTGGGCTGGCCGGAGCAGACCGAGTTCCTCAAGAAATTCCACTCCACCGACGTGCTGGTCACCGGTTTCGACATCATCTTCTTCTGGGTTGCGCGCATGATCATGCTGACCATGCACCTGATCAAGAACGAAGACGGCACCCCGCAGGTGCCGTTCAAGACCGTGTACGTCCACGGCCTGGTGCGTGACGGCCAGGGTCAGAAGATGTCCAAGTCCAAGGGCAACGTCCTGGACCCGCTGGACATCGTCGATGGCATCACCCTCGAGGCCCTGCTGGAAAAACGCACCAGCGGCATGATGCAGCCCAAGCTTGCCGAGAAGATCGCCAAGCAGACCAAAGCCGAGTTCCCTGAGGGTATCTCCAGCTACGGCACCGACGCCCTGCGCTTCACCTTCTGCTCGCTGGCCTCCACCGGCCGCGACATCAAGTTCGACATGGGCCGTGTCGAGGGTTATCGCAACTTCTGCAACAAGATCTGGAACGCCGCCCGCTATGTGCTGGACAAGGGCGAGGACTGCGGTCAGAACGGCGAAGCCTACGAACTGTCGCTGGCCGATCGCTGGATCATCTCGCAGCTGCAGCGCACCGAAGCCGAGGTGACCCGCCAGCTCGAGCAGTTCCGCTTCGACCTGGCCAGCCAGGCCCTGTACGAGTTCATCTGGAACCAGTACTGCGACTGGTACCTGGAACTCTCCAAGCCGGTCCTGTGGGACGAAAACGCTCCGGTCGAGCGCGCCCGCGGCACCCGCCGCACCCTGGTGCGCGTGCTGGAAGTCGCCCTGCGTCTGGCCCATCCGTTCATGCCGTTCATCACCGAAGAAATCTGGCAGCGCATCGCGCCGCTGGCCGGTATCGAGGGCAAGACCATCATGCTGCAACCTTGGCCGGTGGCCAATGAAAGCCGCATCGATACCGCCGCCGAGGGCGATATCGAATGGCTGCAGCAACTGATGGTCGGCCTGCGCAACATCCGCGCCGAGATGAACATCGGCCCAGGCAAGCCGCTGCCACTGTTCCTCAAGAACGCCAACGCGGACGACCAGCGTCGCCTGCAAGAGAACGAGGCCCTGCTCAAGAAGCTGGCCAAGGTCGAGTCGTTCACCGTGCTCGGCGAGCAGGACGAGGCGCCGCTGTCGGCCACCGCGCTGGTGGGCGACCTGCAGGTGCTGGTGCCGATGGCGGGCCTGATCGACAAAGATGCAGAGCTGGCGCGCCTGAGCAAGGAAATCCAGCGCCTGCAAGGCGAAGTCCAGCGCGTGGGCGGCAAGCTGTCCAACGCTGCGTTCGTCGACAAGGCGCCGCCTGCCGTGATCGAGAAGGAGCGCGCCAAGCTCGCTGAGTCCGAACAGGCCCTGGCCAACTTCACCGAGCAGCATGCACGGATCGCGGCGCTGTAACAGCCGCAGACCTCAGTGATGCCATCGCGGGACAAGCCCGCTCCCACAGGTCAACGAAGGCCGTGTGGGAGCGGGCTTGTCCCGCGATGCTTTTGAGACTTCACCCCATGAATCAAAAACCCACCCTGCACCCGCGTAACCGCCATCAGGGCCGCTACGACTTCCCCAGCCTGATCAAGGCCCACCCAGAGCTGGCCAACTTCACCATCACCAACCCCTATGGCAAGCCGAGCATCGACTTCGCCAACCCCGAAGCGGTACGGGTCTTCAATCGCGCCCTGCTCAAGGCCCAATACGGCATCCAACATTGGGACATCCCCGCCGACTACCTGTGCCCGCCCATCCCTGGACGGGCTGACTACATCCACGTGCTGGCTGACTTGCTGGCCGATGACAGCAACGGTGAGATCCCCCGAGGCGCGCAGGTACGCGCGCTGGACATCGGCGTCGGCGCCAACTGCATCTATCCACTGCTCGGGCACAGTGACTACCGCTGGCGTTTCGTCGGTTCGGACATCGATCCCGTGGCCTTGGCCTCGGCCAGGACCATCGTCCAGGCCAACGGCCTGAACAAGGCCATTGCCTTGCGCCAGCAAGCCAACCGCAAGCACATCCTCACCGGCCTGCTGCAGGACGACGAGCGTTTCGACATCACCCTGTGCAACCCGCCGTTCCATGCCTCCCGCGACGAAGCCACCCGCGGCAGCCAGCGCAAATGGAAGAACCTTGGCAAGCAAGATCCCAAGCGCAAGCTGCCAGTGCTCAATTTCGGCGGGCAGAACAACGAGCTATGGTGCGAGGGCGGAGAGATCCGCTTCGTCACCCAGCTGGTGGAAGAAAGTGCGCAGTACGGTGCTCAGGTGCTGTGGTTCACCAGCCTCGTATCCAAGGCCAGCAACCTGCCCGGCATCGAGGCGGCGCTGAAGAAGGCAGGCGTGAAGGCTCAGCGGGTCGTGGCCATGGGCCAAGGTCAGAAACAGAGCCGCATGGTTGCCTGGAGCTTCCAGGACGATGCCGCACGCCAAACCTGGCATAGCTCACGCTGATGAGCCTTCTTGGATGAACCCACTTTCACAGGCGCTAAGGTACTTTCGCTAAAACCGCTACAGCTGTGGGGGCGGGTTTGCCCGCGAAAGGACGGCAAGCGCAGCCCCAAATCGCAGGCATGAAAAAACCGCGTCCGGACACGCCGGACGCGGTTTCTTCAACGCATCAACAATTACTTGTTGACGGCGTCGTTCAGGACCTTGGCAGGTACGAACTTGACGACTTTCTTGGCAGCGATTTCGATGGCAGCGCCAGTCGAAGGGTTGCGGCCGGTACGGGCAGGACGCTCGGAGACTTTCAGCTTGCCGATGCCTGGCAGGGTGATTTCAGCGCCGTTTTCCAGTTGGTCAGCGACGATCTGGCCCAGTTGCTCCAGGGCGTTACGCGCGGTGGTTTTCGGTGCGTCGATGGCTTCGGCGATATCGGCAATCAGTTGGTCTTTGGTCAATGCCATGGTGGTGTTCCTTCCCTATCAAATTCAGAGTTATGCAGCGTGCCAGGTCGATAATCGGGCCAGCCCCTGAAAAATCCGGCGGGCCGCGCCAATCGCGTATGTAGATACGAAAATCGGCGTTTGGTTCGACACGACCCAAGCGATCTGCCAGCAATGCGCCACCCAAGGGGCACAAGACCGCGCAAAGCTACCACAGGAATAGATAAATATCCGCTGCGGACTTCGATTTTATGCAGGTTTTTCGGGGGTTTTATCGTAAAACGCAAAAAATTGAACAAAAAACGAACAACAGGCATTTACGCCACCATCTGACCACTGCATCGCCCCCTGCCTGGGTTAAACTGAACGACTTTGCAGCGCGGCCTAGCACCGCCCAACCCCGTTCGAGATTTCCATGCCAATCCGTCATTGCATCGTTCACCTGATCGACAAGAAACCCGATGGCAGCCCGGCAGTCCTGCATGCCCGAGACTCCGAGCTCGGCGCCTCCGACGCCATCGAAAACTTGCTGGCCGACCTCAACGACAGCTACAACGCCAAGCAAGGCAAAGCCTGGGGCTTTTTCCATGGCGAGTCCGGCGCCTACCCATTCAGCGGCTGGCTCAAGCAATACCTGGATGAAGAAAAGGACTTCACCGCCTTTAGCCGCGTCGCGGTAGAGCACCTGCAAAAACTGATGGAAGAATCCAATCTCTCCACCGGCGGCCATATCCTTTTCGCCCATTACCAACAAGGCATGACCGAGTACCTGGCCATCGCCCTGCTGCACCACAGCGAAGGCGTGGCCGTGAATGCCGAACTCGACGTCACGCCGTCGCGTCACCTGGACCTTGGCCAGTTGCACCTGGCGGCGCGGGTCAACCTGTCGGAGTGGAAGAACAACCAAAACTCCAAGCAGTACATCTCGTTTATCAAAGGCAAGAATGGCAAGAAGGTGTCGGACTACTTCCGCGACTTCATCGGCTGCCAGGAAGGCGTCGATGGCCCAGGTGAGACCCGCACCCTGCTCAAGGCCTTCAGTGACTTCGTCGAAAGCGAGGACCTGCCCGAGGAGGCCGCCCGCGAAAAGACCCAGACGCTGGTCGACTATGCCACCACCCAGACCAAGCTGGGTGAGCCTGTGACCCTGGAAGAGCTGTCCAGCCTGATCGATGAGGACCGCCCCAAGGCCTTCTACGACCATATCCGCAACAAGGATTACGGCCTGTCGCCGGAGATTCCTGCGGACAAGCGCACCCTCAACCAGTTCCGCCGCTTCACCGGCCGTGCCGAAGGCCTGTCGATCAGCTTCGAGGCACACCTGCTGGGGTCGAAAGTGGAATACGACGAGGAGGCCGGCACCCTGATCATCAAGGGCCTGCCGACCCAGCTGGTCGATCAGCTCAAGCGTCGCAAGGACTGAGCATCGTCCGGGGCTGCAACGCAGCCCCCCAACTACTGCACGGTACCTGCATAAGCTGCCACCAGTGCCTCCTTGGCCGACTTGCGCAGCTTTTTCACCAAGCGCTCCTGACGCAGCGCCTCGCTTTTATCCGGCCACTGCTCCACATATACCAATGCCTGGGCCGGGCTGGTCTTGAAATAACGCGCGCCCTGCCCCTTCTGGTGTTTCAGGAACCGCCTCTGCGGGTCGTCACTGATACCGCAGTACAGCGAACCATTGGCAGCCCGCACCAAGTAGACATACCAGGGTTTCACGCCCCCGCCTGGAAGGTTTTCACACTCTTTTACGTCATTCATTTGAAACCCAAAGGCCCACTTCAGCTACCACGCAAGGAGGCCGTGGCTATACCGCACTTTGCTGATATGCCCGCAACCCCTTGAACGCTTGCTGGCGCACCTTGTTCTGCAGCAGCGGCGACCAGCCGAGCAACAACCCGGGCAGGCCCAGGGCCTGACGCGACCAGCGCCACAGGTCGAAACTGTCGTCATGCTGGTAAATCAGGCCATCACGGATCACGAAGCGGGCATGGATGTCGTTGACCACCGAACGCCCCGTCTGGCTGAACAGGTAGCGCGCCACCCAGTGCGCGCTACCGCCGCTCTGGGTGGCATGGACGTTATCGAAGGTCAGAGAAAAATCCTTGGCACGGGTGCACAGCATCCGCCACATATCTCCCACGTCCCGGCCTCGCAAGGTTCCGAAGACCGGGTCGCTGAAAGTGATGTCATTGCTGTAGCAGGCCACCATGGCCTCGGGGTCCAGGCGCTGGAAGGCTTGGTAGAAAAGCGTGATCAGCTCACGATTGGCGTCGCTCATGGGGCGGACCCTCCCAAGGGGCAAACCTCAACGATAATGTGCCACGCACATGAGCGCCATGCTCATTCGCGCCATGAATGGGACTTGTCACACCTTCTCGCTGACCACCTGCACATGCAACGCCCTCCCGGCCCCCAGGCCGAACAGAATCGCACCGAAGCCCAGCGCCGCGAAGATCCAGCCCACCGCCGCCCAACCTCCGGTCAGGTCGTGCACCAGGCCCACCGCAAACGGCCCAGCGGACGCCAACGTATAGCCAACGCCTTGCGCCATGCTCGAAAGATTCGCGGCCACATGGGAGTCCTTCGAGCGCAGCACGATCAACGTCAGGGCCAGGGCGAACGTACCGCCCTGCCCCAGCCCGAGCACGACGGCCCAGCCCCACAACCCCGAAATCGGTGCATACAGGCAACCGAACAACCCTGCCAGGGTGACCAGCATGACGATGACGATAGCCAGGCGCTGGTCCTTGCCGCGCGTGGCCAGCCAAGGCGCGCTAAGAGAGCTGACCAGTTGCACGATCACCGACCCGGACAACACCAGCCCTGCCTCAGTAGGACTCAGCCCACGCCCGATGAGAATCGAAGGGAGCCAGCCGAACACGATGTACGCCAGTGAAGACTGCAAGCCCATGTACAGCGTGACCTGCCAGGCCAGCGGATCGCGCCACAGGCCGCGAACCTTGTAGGCCACCTTGTGCAGGCCGTGCCCCTGGCGCGCTTGGGGCAACCACACCAGCATCGCGATCAGCGCAGGCACCAGCCAAAAGCCCAGGCCCAGGGCCCAGCTGTCATCGAAGTGGCGCGCCAGGGGTACCGTGGCACCGGCGGCCAGGGCCGCCCCCAGGCACAAGGCCATGGTATAGACACCGGTCAAGGTACCGGCATGCTGTGGGAAGTCTCGCTTGACGATGCCTGGAAGCAGTACACCGATGATGCCGATGCTCGCGCCAGCCATGACACTGCCCAGAAACACGCCTGCCACACCCAGGACACTGCGCAGCAGAATACCCAGCGCCAAGGTCAGCAAGATGCCCAGCACCACCCGTTCACTGCCAAAGCGTCGAGCCAAGACCGGTGCCAACGGAGCGAACAGGCCAAGGCACAGCACCGGCAAGGTCGTCAGCAAGCCCGCTTGGGAAGCGTTCAGCCCCAGCCCCTCGGATACCTGGCCCAGTACCGGCGCCATGCTTGACAGCGCTGGACGTAAGTTCAATGCCACCAGGACCAGACCCAGCAGCAACAGCCAGGGCCGCTGCAGCATCACCGGTTGCTGCTGGACCTGTTCGTCGTCGGCTTCGGCGTCGATCAGCAGCTCTTCGAATTCCCGCTGCTGGGGAGTGGCTTCGTGGGTCGTGGGGTCGGCCATGGGCGTCTCGTTATCAGGATTCGATGAGGGTCCGGCTCAGGTGCTTGGCACGCTCCGGATCACGTTGTTCGATGGCATCCACGATCTGCCCATGCAGGTCGAAGACCGTTTGGCAGCGCGGGGCACTGGTCATATTGAGTTCCAGCGCGTTCGCCACCACGCCGGAAAAATAGCGATAGAGCTCGCTCAACGCCGGGTTGTGGGCGGCGTCGACCAATTGCTGGTGAAAGACCAGGTCGCATTCGACGTAGGTTTTTACATCGCCATGGAAGTGCGCGGCGCTGTTCTGCAGGGCTTGGCGCAGGTCGCGCAGATCCGCGTCGGTGCGGCGCTGGGCGGCCAGGCCGATGGCTTCGGTTTCGAGGATACGGCGGGTTTCGCGGGCCTGATCCGGCGAGCAGCGCGTCATGGCCTGGACGGCCTGTAATGGGTCCTGGGCGGTGCGCAGGTAGCTGCCATCGCCTTGGCGGATCTCGACCAGGCCGCTGAAGGCGAGTACGCGCATGGCTTCGCGGACGGTGTTACGGCTGATGCCCAGCTCTTGGGCGAGTTCAGGTTCTGTGGGCAGGCGTTGGCCGATGGACCAGGTGCCGCTGGTGATGCGGGTGCGCAGTTGGTCGACGGCTTGCTCTACTAGGGAGCGTTTGATGAGTAGGGTCATGGGTAGATCCGGTCATCGGATGAATTTGGGGTAACGATAGCCGGGAAGTTGGGGGTAAGGCAAGGGTTGGGCTTGGGCCTTCAGATCATGTGAATATCCGGTGTTGGTGGGGGCGCCACCGGCGCTTTTCGCCTTTACGGCGACCTACTTTTGCTCTTGGGCAAAAGTAGGCATGGTTACTTTTGGCCAAGACCAAAAGTGACCCGCCGTAAGGGCGGAAAGGTGACTAACCGTCGCTAAATCAAACGGATAAGCCCACAAACCTCAAAACCAACAACCAACAACCAACAAAAGAGCGGAAAGGTGAATCAGCGTCAGCACATCAAACGGACAAGTCCATGCCCGTCGAACCACTAACCCCCATCCACCTACTCACTCACAGCGCATCAAGCAACGCCTGGTTCTGCTCCGGCGTGCCGATGGTAATCCGCAAGAACTGCGCAATCCGCTCTTGCTTGAAGTGTCGCACGATCACCCCCTGCTCGCGCAGGCGCGCTGCCACCTCGGCAGCATCACGCTCAGGGTGTCGGGCAAAGATGAAGTTGGCCGCCGAAGGCAATACATCAAACCCACGGGCCATCAACTGCTCGACCAACGCCTCACGACTTTCGATCACCTTGCGGCAGGTGTCGTCAAAATAGGCACGGTCATCGAATGCCGCGGCCGCACCAACGATCGCCATGCGATCGAGCGGGTAGGAGTTGAAGCTGTTCTTGATCCGCTCCAACGCCTCGATCAACGCTGGATGCCCCACCGCCAAGCCCACCCGCAGGCCGGCCAGGGAGCGCGATTTGGACAGCGTCTGGGTCACGAGCAGGTTGTCGTAGCGGTCCACCAGACTGATGGCCGTCTCACCGCCAAAGTCGATATAGGCCTCATCCACCACCACCACCGAGTCTCGGTTGGCCTGCAGCAACTGCTCGATCGCTTGCAGCGGCAACAGGCAACCGGTCGGAGCATTGGGGTTGGGGAAGATGATCCCGGCGTTGGGCTTTTTATAGTCCTCGATGCGGATCTGGAACTGCTCATCCAGTGGCACCTGCTCGAACGCGATGCCGTACAAGCCGCAGTAAACCGGGTAGAAGCTGTAGCTGATGTCCGGGAACAACAGCGGCGCATCGTGCTGGAACAGGCCGTGGAAGATGTGCGCCAGCACTTCATCCGAGCCGTTGCCGACGAACACTTGCTGGGCTGTGACGCCGTAATAGTCGGCCACCGCCTGCTTGAGCCGGTCCCCATTCGGGTCCGGGTACAGGCGCAGGTTGTCGTTCAACTCGCCCTGCATGGCCGCGAGCGCCTTGGGCGACGGGCCGTAGGGGTTCTCGTTGGTGTTCAGCTTGACCAGGCGGGTCAGCTTGGGTTGCTCACCCGGTACGTAAGGCACCAGGTCCTTGACGAAGGGGCTCCAGAAACGGCTCATGTTCAGTTCCCCTTGGTCTGGGTGAGGATGCGGTATTCAGCACTGCGGGCGTGAGCGGTCAGCGATTCGCCACGGGCCAGAACCGATGCGGTGTGCCCAAGCTCCGAGGCCGCCTGCTCGGAGCAGAAGATGATCGAGGAACGCTTCTGGAAGTCATACACCCCCAGCGGCGAAGAGAAACGCGCGGTGCCGGAGGTCGGCAGCACGTGGTTGGGGCCAGCGCAATAGTCGCCCAAGGCTTCGCTGGTGTGACGGCCCATGAAGATCGCGCCCGCATGACGGATCTGCGGCAGCCACGCCTGCGGATCGGCGACCGACAACTCCAGGTGCTCGGGAGCAATGCGGTTGGCGACGTCCATCGCCTGCTGCATGTCGCGCACTTGGATCAGCGCACCACGGCCATTGATGGATTTCTCGATGATTTCGGCACGCTCCATGGTCGGCAGCAGCTTGGCGATACTGGCGGCGACGCGATCGAGGAAGGCGGCATCAGGGCTGACGAGGATCGCCTGGGCATCCTCGTCGTGCTCGGCCTGGGAGAACAGGTCCATGGCAATCCAGTCCGGGTCGGTCTGGCCGTCGCAGACGACGAGGATTTCCGAGGGGCCGGCGATCATGTCGATACCGACCTGGCCGAACACATGGCGCTTGGCAGTGGCGACGTAGATGTTGCCCGGGCCGACGATCTTGTCCACCTGGGGCACGCTCTCGGTCCCGTAGGCCAAGGCGGCAACGGCTTGGGCGCCACCGATGGTGAAGACGCGATCGACGCCGGCGATGCACGCAGCGGCCAGCACCAGTTCGTTGACCTCACCGCGCGGGGTCGGCACCACCATCACCACTTCGGACACACCGGCGACTTTGGCCGGGATGGCGTTCATCAGCACGGACGAAGGGTACGAGGCCTTGCCGCCCGGCACATAAAGGCCGGCACGGTCCAGCGGCGTGACCTTCTGGCCCAGCACGGTGCCATCCGCCTCGGTGTATTGCCAGGAATCCTGCTTCTGCCGCTCGTGGTAGCTGCGCACGCGGCTGGCGGCCGTCTCCAACGCTTCGCGCTGGGTGGCGGTGATACGGGTCAGGGCCAGTTCCAGGCGTTCGCGTCCCAGGATCAGGTCATCGATGCTCTTGGCCTCGACGCCATCGAAACGCTGGGTGAACTCAACCAACGCAGCATCGCCTCGCTCGCGGATAGCCTTGATGATGTCGAGCACGCGCTGATTGACCGCGTCATCGGACACGCTTTCCCAGCTCAGCAGATGATCCAGATGTCGGGCGAAATCCGGATCAGCGGCGTTGAGACGGGCAATTGCAGTGGACACGGTCATGACGAGGGCCTCGTTTTATTAGCGAATGCTCAGGCGCCCTAGGCTACCAGTCCATCCGCGCGGGCACCCGAGAAAAATGGCTATGACGCGGATAGACGGGCGCGACAGAAAGTCGCGCGCAGAGGTCAGCCGCGGTGTCGCGATTCGACGGCCTGACGCAGGGTGTCGATCAGGCTCTGGATGCGGGCGTGCTGCATTTTCATGGAGGCTTTGTTGACCACCAGACGCGAACTGATGGTCGCGATCAGTTCCTGCGGCTCCAGACCATTGGCACGCAGGGTGTTGCCGGTGTCGACCACGTCGATGATCTTGTCGGCCAGACCGATCAGGGGGGCCAGCTCCATGGAGCCGTACAGCTTGATGATGTCGACCTGACGGCCCTGCTCGGCGTAATAGCGTTTGGCTACGTTGACGAACTTGGTGGCCACACGCAGACGCCCCTTGGGCTCCGGCGCACCGACCGCGCCAGCGGTCATCAGCTTGCAGCGGGCGATCTGCAGGTCCAGCGGCTCGTACAGCCCCTGGCCGCCGTACTCCATCAACACGTCCTTACCGGCCACACCGAGGTCAGCGGCACCATGCTCGACATAGGTCGGCACGTCAGTGGCGCGCACGATCAGCAGGCGCACATCGTCCTGGGTCGTGGGGATGATCAGCTTGCGGCTCTTGTCCGGATTCTCGGTCGGCACGATACCGGCCTCGGCCAGCAATGGCAGGGTATCGTCGAGGATTCGGCCCTTGGATAGCGCGATGGTCAACATGGGAAACGTCGGTCCTTAAGCGGCTACAGCCGACCGGGCAAACGCCCGGCCGCATGGAATTCGGTGGGCGCATCCTTGCGCCGAACAGACTAGCCCGGTACGCGGCGGATCTTCGCCCCGAGCATCTGCAGTTTTTCCTCGATGCACTCGTAACCACGGTCGATGTGGTAGATGCGGTCGATCAGGGTATCGCCATCGGCGACCAGGGCCGACAGCACCAGGCTGGCCGAAGCCCGCAGGTCGGTAGCCATGACCGGCGCACCCTTGAGCGCCTTGACCCCGGTCACGATGGCGGTGTTGCCTTCAACCTGGATCTGCGCACCCATGCGGTGCATTTCATAGACGTGCATGAAGCGGTTTTCGAAGATGGTCTCGATCACTGCGCCAGTGCCTTCGGCGATGGCGTTGAGCGAGATGAACTGCGCCTGCATGTCGGTCGGGAAGGCCGGGTACGGGGCGGTACGCAGGTTGACGGCCTTGGGCCGCTTGCCGTGCATGTCCAGCTCGATCCAGTCTTCGCCGGCGGTGACTTCGGCACCAGCTTCCTTGAGTTTTTCCAGTACCGCTTCAAGGATGGTCGGATCGGTGTCCTTGACCTTCACGCGACCGCCGGTGACGGCAGCGGCGACCAGGTAGGTACCGGTCTCGATACGGTCGGGCATCACGCGGTAGGTGGCCGAATGCAGGCGCTCGACGCCATCGATGGTGATGGTGTCGGTGCCGGCGCCCTGGATCTTGGCACCCATGGCGATCAGGAAGTTGGCCAGGTCGACCACTTCAGGCTCGCGAGCGGCGTTCTGCAGCACGCTACGACCCTTGGCCAGGGCAGCGGCCATCATGATGTTCTCGGTACCGGTCACGCTGACGGTATCGAAGAAGAAATGCGCACCACGCAGGCCGCCTTCTGGGGCCTTGGCCTTGATGTAGCCGCCTTCGACTTCGATCTTCGCCCCCATGGCCTCGAGGCCGCGGATGTGCAGGTCGACAGGACGCGAACCGATGGCGCAACCACCAGGCAGCGCGACTTCGGCTTCGCCGAAACGGGCGACCATCGGGCCGAGCACGAGGATCGAAGCACGCATGGTCTTGACCAGCTCGTACGGCGCGACCAGGGTCTTGATGGTGCGCGGGTCGATCTCCACCGAGAGCTTCTCGTCGATCACAGGCTCGATGCCCATGCGACCGAACAGCTCGATCATGGTGGTGATGTCGTGCAGGTGTGGCAGGTTGCCCACGGTGACCGGGCCGTCAGCCAGCAGGGTCGCCGAGAGAATCGGCAGGGCGGCGTTCTTCGCCCCGGAAATGCGGATCTCGCCATCGAGACGCGCGCCGCCAGTGATAATCAGTTTGTCCATTGCAATCTCGCCGCCAACGTTGGCTCAGGTGCGCTCAGCCCAGGCTGCGCTGCTGAAAAATTTCATGGTTACCGCATGGATGCTGCCATCGGCGATCCACGGATTCAGGTGAGCATAGATCGCCTGCTGGCGCTTGACCGGGCTCTGGCCGGCCAGCTCGTCGCTGATCACGTTCAACTGGAAGTTGCAGCCTTCGCCTTCAACTTCGACCCGGGTTCCCGGCAATTTCTCTTCAAGGAAGCTTTTAACTTCTACGGCCTGCATGCTCAACCTCAATCGGCGCCCAGTGCGCGCGGGTCGGCCATCATACAAAAAAGCCCCTCGCCTGCGAAGCCCATGGAGGGGCGCGCTGACCGAGGGGCTATCCCAGGGTGGCGAACCATCAGCCCGCCAGCACTTCATCGAGGTCATAGACCCCGGCGATATCGCGCATGTCATCGGGCATGCCCCGCAACTCCCAGCCCTTGCCTGCGGCCTGGGCATCACGGATGAAGCCCAGCAGCAGGGAGAGACCGACGCTGCTGGACTTGGCCACGGACGAGCAATCGAGCACCAGCTTCGACTCACGACAAGCCGCGATCAGAGCCTTGCCTTCCTTGCGCAGAGCCGGACCGCTGCGGTAATCCAGCACACCGGCCAGGCGCAGGACGCCCGGCTCGGCCATGCTCACGCCAGCTTCGCTCATTTCACTTCCTTGTCTGGCGAATTGTCGGCCGCTTCTTTGGCCTTGGCCACTTCGCCAGCCCAACCATCGATGGTCTTGTCCAGGTTGTTGCCGTTACGCTGCATGGCGTCGGCGAACTGATCGCGGAACAGCTTGCCGATGTTGATGCCGTTGACGATCACGTTACGCACTTTCCACTCGTCGCCGAGCTTCTGCATGGTGTACTGGACCGGATAGACCGCACCGTTGTTGCCGGTGACCTTCATGCCGACACTGGCGCGATCGCCATTTTCAGCTTTGGCCGGATCCACGGTGATGCCCTGGTTGTTGTACTCCAGCAGTGCATTGCCATAGAACTGCATCAGGCTGCGCTTGAAGTTTTCCTGGAAGCGCTGCATCTGCTCAGGCGTTGCCTTGCGCGAGTACTTCACGGTCATGATGCTCTTGGAGATGCCATCGGCATCGACCACGGGGCCGAGAATACGGTTGAGCGCATCATAGAAAGCCTGTGGATTGGTCTTGTACTGCTCCTTATTGGCCTTGAGGTCGCTCAACAGGGCATCGGTGGTGCCTTGCACCACGTCACGCGGGGCTTGCCCAGGCACCGCCAGGGCAAACAGTGGGAAGGCCGCCAAAAGGACCAGCAGGCCGCGTCGCAGGATCGAAATCATGGAAACTCCTTAATTAGCGGGTTGGGCTTCTTTGGGTTCCTTGCCCACGGAATTGAGCAGGAACTTGCCAATCAGATCTTCCAGCACCAGCGCCGACTGGGTGTCATGGATGGTAGAGCCATCCTTGAGCATGTCTTCTTCACCACCCACGCTGATGCCGATGTACTTCTCGCCGAGCAATCCGGCGGTCAGGATCGAGGCAGTGGAGTCGGTCGGCAGGTTGTCGACGCTCTTGTCCAGCTGCAGGGTCACCCGACCGGTATAGGAGTCGCGATCCAGATCGATGGCCGTGACCTTGCCGATGGTCACACCGGCCATGGTCACCTTAGCTCTGACCGTCAAACCAGCGATATTGTCGAAGTACGCATAAACTTTATAGGTGTCGCTGCTGGGGCTCGCGGACAAGCCGCTGACGCGCAGGGCCAGCAGCAGCAACGCCAGAATCCCGGCCAGCAGGAACAGGCCGACACCGATTTCCAGGGTGCGGTTTTGCATCAGAAATCTCCAAACATCAAGGCGGTCAGAATAAAGTCCAGACCCAGGACTGCCAACGAGGCGTAGACCACGGTCTTGGTAGTGGCACGGCTGATCCCTTCCGAGGTGGGTTCGCAGTCATACCCCTGGAACACGGCGATCCAGGTCACGACGAAGGCGAACACAACGCTTTTGATCAACCCGTTGAGCACGTCGTCGGTGAAGGAAACACTGTTTTGCATGTTGGCCCAGAAGGAGCCCTCGTAGACGCCCAGCCAGTCCACGGCCACCCAGGATCCACCCCAGATGCCGACCACGCTGAAGATCAGCGCCAGCATCGGCAGCGAGATGAAGCCCGCCCATAGACGTGGGGCGACGATGTACTTGAGAGGGTCGACGCCGATCATCTCCAGGCTGGACAGCTGCTCGGTCGACTTCATGTTGCCGATCTCGGCGGTCAAGGCCGAGCCCGCGCGCCCGGCGAACAGCAAGGCCGTCACGACCGGCCCCAGCTCACGCAGCAAGGTCAGGGCGATCATCTGGCCCACGGCCTGCTCCGAACCGTACTTGGTGAGAATGCTGTAGCCCTGCAGCGACAGCACCATGCCGATGAACACGCCAGAAACCACGATGATCGCCAGCGACAGCACGCCCACCGAATAGAGCTGTTTGACCAGTAACTGGAAGCCGCCACCGATGCCGCCGCGTCCACCCATGGCGTGCCCGAGGAACAGACAGGAGCGGCCGAGCACAGCCAGAACGTCGATGGCCGAGCGGCCGAACAGACGAATGCGTTCGAGTATGGATTTTCTGCGCATCACCGCGCCCCCAGCAGATCGGCGCGATAGTCAGGCGCGGGAAAATGAAATGGCACCGGGCCATCTGGATCACCCTTCATGAACTGACGGATACGCGGATTGTCCGACCCCATCAGTTCGTCGGGCGTGCCCTGCCCCAGCACCTGGCCATCGCCGACCACGTAGATATAGTCGGCGATGCTCGCGGTCTCGGCCAGGTCATGGGAAACGACGATGCTGGTAATCCCCAGGGCGTCGTTGAGCAGCCGGATCAGGCGCACGAGCACCCCCATGGCGATGGGGTCCTGGCCGACGAAAGGCTCGTCGTACATGAGGATCTGTGGATCCAGCGCGATCGCCCGGGCCAGCGCCACCCGGCGCTTCATGCCACCGGACAGCTCGTCCGGCATCAGGTCGATGGCACCCCGCAGGCCCACGGCCTGCAGTTTCATCAGGACGATGTCACGGATCATCTCGTCCGACAGTTGGGTATGCACCCGCAACGGGAAGGCGACGTTCTCGAACACGTCGAGATCGGTGAACAAGGCACCGCTCTGGAACAGAACGCCCATCTGCTTGCGCGCATCGAACAGGTCGCTGCGCGACAGGCTCGGCAGGTTCTGCCCGGCGACCCATACCTCGCCGCTGGAGGGGCGCAACTGCGCGCCCATCAGGCGCAACAGGGTTGTCTTGCCGCACCCGGAAGGTCCCATGATGCCGGTGACCTTGCCCCGAGGGATGCGTATGTCGACATTGCTGAAAATGCTGCGCGAACCGCGCTTGAAGGTAACCCCCTTCAACTCGACCGCGTAGGCGCTATCCACACTCATCTAGACTCCTTGCGATGCAGCCTCGTCTGCAATGGACGCCTACCCTCTTCATGAAGGCACACGCATCCCTGCCGGGCTGAATAGCGGCGAACTATAGCACCGCAGCAACGCCGCCCCCAAGGCCATTGCAGGGGCTGTTCAGCCCTGCGACAGCAACCCAGACAAACGAAAGATGAGGCTTTTGCACATTGCCGTTATAATCGGCACCTTTTTTACCAGACATGCTTTCCGACATGAGCCAATCCAGCGAGCTGATCCAATCCGCCCAGCGCACCCTGCGCCTGGAACTCGAAGCTGTAGAGGGCCTTTTGCCCCGTATCGACGGCAATTTCGTCAAGGCTTGTGAGCTGATTCTGAACAGCAAAGGCCGAGTCGTCGTGCTCGGCATGGGCAAGTCGGGCCATATCGGCAACAAGATTGCCGCCACCCTTGCCAGCACCGGCACCCCAGCCTTTTTCGTGCACCCGGCCGAGGCCAGCCACGGCGACATGGGCATGATCACCCGTGACGATGTCATCCTGGCCCTGTCCAACTCCGGCAGCACCGCCGAAATCGTCACCCTGCTGCCGCTGATCAAGCGTCTGGGCATCCAGATGATCAGCCTCACCGGCAACCCGGACTCCCCCCTGGCCCAGGCCGCCGAGGTCAACCTCGACGCCAGCGTCGCCCAGGAGGCCTGCCCACTCAACCTTGCACCCACCTCCTCCACCACCGCTGCGCTGGTACTGGGTGATGCCCTGGCCATCGCCCTGCTCGAAGCACGCGGCTTCACGGCCGAGGATTTCGCCTTCTCCCATCCGGGTGGCGCGCTGGGTCGTCGCCTGCTGCTGAAGGTGGAAAACGTCATGCACACCGGCGAAGCCCTGCCAATCGTGCAGCGCGGCACCCTGCTCAAGGACGCCTTGGTAGAGATGTCGCGCAAGAGCCTGGTAGGCATGACCGTGGTCCTGGAGGCCGACGGCCGCCTGGCCGGTGTGTTCACCGACGGCGACCTGCGTCGTGCGCTGGAGCGTAACATCGATGTGCACAAGACCATCATCGACCAGGTGATGACCGTTCATGGCAAGACCGCCCGCGCCGAGATGCTCGCCGCAGAGGCCTTGCGCATCATGGAAGACAACAAGATCAACGCGCTGGTGGTGGTCGACCAGAACGACCGCCCCACCGGGGCCTTGAACATGCACGACCTGCTGCGCGCAGGGGTGATGTGATGGAGTGCAATGCAATGAACCCGGATCTTCTGCAACGCGGCAAGGCCATCAAGCTGGCCGTGTTCGATGTCGACGGCGTACTGACCGACGGCCGCCTGTATTTCCTCGAGGACGGCAGCGAGTTCAAGACCTTCAACACCCTGGACGGCCACGGCATCAAGATGCTCATGGCGTCTGGCGTGACCACGGCGATCATCAGCGGGCGCAAGACCCCGGTGGTCGAACGCCGCGCGAAGAACCTCGGCATCCCGCACCTGTTCCAGGGCCGCGAGGACAAACTGGTGGTGCTCGACGGCCTGCTCGCCGAACTGGGCCTAAGCTATGAACAGGTCGCCTACCTGGGCGACGACCTGCCAGACCTGCCGGTAATCCGCCGGGTGGGCCTTGGCATGGCGGTGGCCAGCGCCGCCCCGTTCGTTCGACAGCACGCCCATGGCGTGACCCAGGCCCGCGGAGGCGATGGTGCCGCACGCGAGTTCTGTGAACTGATCATGCAGGCCCAGGGCACCCTGGACGCTGCCAACGCCAACTACCTCTAAGGCCAGACATGTTCAGCAAGAAAGCCAGAAATATCGTGCTACTCGGTGCGATCGCCGCACTGCTGGTGGCCGTCGGCTATTGGAACATCAGCCCCGAGAGCTTCCTCGAAAAGCCGGTGGCCCAGGTCGATGAAAACGCCATCGACTACTATGCGATCAACGCCCACAGCGTGCAGTACCTGCCTGATGGCAAGGTGCAATACGAAATGACCGCCGACAAGGTCGAGCACCTCAAGGCCAGCGAGATCACCTTGGTGACCACGCCGGACCTGCAGATGTACCGGGGCACCCAGTACCCCTGGCACGTGCAGAGCGTGCGCGCCGAGGTCAACCCGGACGGCAGCGAGGTCGAGCTGATCGACAAGGTCCGGGTCGCCCGCACCGATGAAAAACAGCGCGAAACGATCATCACCACCACCCGCATGACCGTCTTCCCGCAGAAGCAATATGCGCAGACCGAGCAAGCCGTTAGAATCGACGGCGCCGGTGGGACGACTACGGGCAAAGGAATGAAAGCGTATTTGAAAGACGGCAGGATGGACCTGCTGTCCAACGTAAGAGGACAGTATGAGGCTCGTTAACACCCTCCCCTTTTTGCTCAGCCTGAGCGCGGCACTGGGAAGCGCGAGCGCCTTGGCCCTGCCGAACGATCGTGACCAGCCTATCCGCATCCAGGCTGACAACGCTCACCTGGACGACAAGCAAGGCGTCGCCACCTATACCGGCGACGTGATCATCACCCAGGGCTCGATGATGATCAAAGGCAACACCGTCACCATTACCCGTGCCGCCTCCGGCGACATCGACGTGGTCACCTCGGTGGGCAACCTGGCCTATTTCGAGCAGCAGCAGAGCGCAGCCAAGCCCGACAAGATGAAGGGCTGGGGCGTGACCATCCAGTACCAGGCGCAGAAAGACATGGTGATCCTCACCGATCGCGCCAAGGTCGAAAACGAAGGCAACACCACCGAAGGCGAGAAAATCGTCTACAACACCAAGACCCAGGTGGCCACCGCCGGTCGTGGTGGCAATGTGACTTCGCCACGTCAGCGTATCGACATGGTGATCCAGCCGAAGAAGAAGGCCGAGTAAATGGCAACCCTCAAAGCCCAGCACTTGGCCAAGAGCTACAAGAGCCGCCAGGTTGTCCGCGACGTCAGCCTGTCGATCGACAGCGGTCAGATCGTCGGCCTGCTCGGCCCCAACGGCGCCGGCAAGACCACCTGCTTCTATATGATCGTAGGCCTGGTCCGTGCCGACCAGGGACGCGTGCTGATCGACAACCTCGACGTCAGCCACCAGCCCATGCACGGCCGCGCCCGCGCCGGCATCGGTTACCTGCCCCAGGAAGCTTCGATCTTCCGCAAGCTGTCGGTAGCCGACAACATCATGGCGATCCTCGAGACCCGCAAGGAACTCGATCGTGACGGCCGCAGAAAGGAGCTGGAAAGCCTGCTGCAGGAATTCCACATCAGCCACATCCGCGACAACCTCGGCATGAGCCTCTCCGGTGGCGAACGTCGCCGTGTCGAGATCGCCCGCGCCCTGGCCACTGCACCGAAGTTCATCCTGCTGGACGAACCCTTCGCCGGTGTCGACCCGATCTCCGTGGGTGACATCAAGCAGATCATTCACCACCTCAAGGCCAAGGGCATCGGTGTACTGATCACCGACCACAACGTCCGCGAAACCCTTGATATCTGTGAAACCGCCTACATCGTCAATGATGGTCAGCTGATCGCCGAGGGCGATGCCGAGACCATCCTGGCCAACGATCTGGTCAAGGAGGTTTACCTGGGCCACGAGTTCCGACTCTAAAGCCCGGAGTCTGCCTGGGGCACTGAAGGAAGTGATACAGTGCTCTAGGCAAACGCTACAGTTTCAGGCATATAACTTGCTTAAAATTGGCGCCTCGGCGCCCTACGTGTAGTGGATGGCGCATGCGCGCCGGCGAACAAGGTATTAAGCCCCAGCCATGAAACCATCGCTCGTCCTAAAAATGGGCCAGCAACTGACGATGACCCCGCAGTTGCAACAGGCCATCCGTCTGCTCCAGCTCTCCACCCTGGACCTGCAACAGGAAATCCAGGAAGCGCTGGAGTCCAATCCGATGCTCGAACGTCAGGAAGACGGCGACGACTTCGACAACAGCGACCCGATGGCCGACAACGCCGAAAGCAAGCCCGTTGCCGAAACCCAGGAGAGCAGCTTCCAGGAGAGCGCCAGCAGTGCCGAGAACCTGGAGGAAGGCGAATGGAACGAGCGCATCCCCAACGAGCTGCCCGTGGACACGGCCTGGGAAGACATCTACCAGACCAGCGCCAGCAACCTGCCTGCCAGCGATGATGACGAGTGGGACTTCACCACCCGTACCTCCGTCGGCGAGAGCTTGCAGAGCCATCTTCTATGGCAACTCAACCTGGCGCCGATGTCCGACACCGACCGGCTGATCGCCGTGACCTTGATCGACAGCATCAACGAACAGGGTTACCTGGAGGACAGCCTCGAGGAAATCTGCGCAGGCTTCGATCCCGAACTGGATATCGAGCTCGACGAAGTCGAAGCGGTACTGCACCGCATCCAGCAGTTCGAACCCGCCGGCATCGGTGCACGCAGCCTTGGCGAATGCCTCTTGCTGCAACTGCGCCAGTTACCCGCGAACACCCCATGGATGGCCGAGGCCCAGCGCCTGGTCACCGACTTCATCGACCTGCTCGGCAGCCGCGACTACAGCCAGCTGATGCGCCGCATGAAGATCAAGGAAGACGAACTTCGCCAGGTCATCGAACTGGTGCAAAGCCTCAACCCACGCCCCGGCTCGCAGATCGAATCCAGCGAGCCTGAATACGTGGTGCCGGATGTCATCGTGCGTAAGGACAGCGACCGCTGGCTGGTCGAGCTGAACCAGGAAGCGATACCACGCCTGCGGGTCAACCCACAGTACGCCGGTTTCGTGCGCCGCGCCGACACCAGTGCCGACAACACCTTCATGCGCAACCAGTTGCAAGAGGCACGTTGGTTCATCAAGAGCCTGCAAAGCCGCAACGAGACGCTGATGAAAGTCGCCACCCAGATCGTCGAGCACCAGCGAGGCTTCCTGGACCATGGTGACGAGGCGATGAAACCACTGGTGCTACACGACATCGCCGAAGCGGTGGGCATGCACGAGTCGACCATTTCCCGGGTCACCACGCAGAAATACATGCACACCCCACGTGGCATCTACGAACTGAAATACTTTTTCTCGAGCCACGTGAGCACCTCCGAAGGCGGTGAATGCTCGTCTACGGCGATCCGCGCGATCATCAAGAAACTGGTTGCGGCGGAAAATCAGAAAAAGCCATTGAGTGACAGCAAGATCGCTGGTTTACTGGAGGCACAAGGCATCCAGGTAGCCCGTCGCACCGTCGCCAAGTACCGCGAGTCCCTCGGCATCGCACCGTCGAGCGAGCGCAAGCGACTGATGTAGCCCCTGGCAGAGCCATAGCGTTTCAGTGGCAGGTGCAATACCTGCCCTTTATGCACGGGCAACAAAGGAGAAGCTGTATGCAAGTCAACATCAGTGGACAGCATGTAGAAGTCACCCAACCACTGCGCGAGTATGTCCTTGAAAAGCTCGCCCGCGTGGAGGGGCATTTCGACAAGATCACCAACGTGACGGTGATCATGAAGGTCGAAAAACTGCAGCAGAAGGTCGAGGCCACACTCCAGATTCCCGGCGGCGAAGTGGTCGCCAATGCCGAACACCAAGACATGTATGCAGCGATCGACGCTCTGGCTGACAAGCTCGACCGCCAACTGAAAAAACATAAGGAAAAACAGCAAAGCCTGCTGCAAGGTGCAGCCGCCCGCTGATCCCTCTCATCCATGATCCGACTTGAAACCATCCTGACCCCCGGCCGTTCCCTCGTGAACGTGCCGGGCGGCAGTAAAAAGCGCGTGCTCCAGGAAATCGCCACCCTGATCGCCAGGGAAGTGCCCGAACTGGAGATGGAAGACGTATTCGAAAAATTGGTTGGCCGTGAAAAGCTCGGCTCCACCGGTTTCGGCAACGGCATCGCCATTCCCCATTGCCGCCTCGAAGGTTGCACCGCACCGGTCAGCGCACTGCTGCACCTAGATGCCCCCATCGACTATGACGCCATCGATGGCGCGCCGGTGGACCTGCTGTTCGTCCTGCTTGTGCCAGAGGCCGCCACCGACGCCCACCTTGAACTGCTGCGCCAGATCGCCAGCATGCTCGATCGCAAGGAGGTCCGCGATCGCCTGCGTGCCGCCGACAGCAGCGAGGCCCTGTACCAGGTAGTCCTGGACGCACAGAACGAGCACTGAAACATGCGCCTGATCATCGTCAGCGGCCGGTCCGGCTCCGGCAAAAGCACCGCCCTCGATGTACTGGAAGACAACGGTTACTACTGTATCGACAACCTGCCCGCCGGGCTGTTGCCGCAGTTGGCAGAAAACGCGCTGATCAATACCGAACTGCTGCAACCAAAGGTGGCCGTCTCCATCGACGCCCGCAACCTGCCCAGCCATCTGACGCGCTTCCCCGAGTTGCTCGAGGACGCCCGGAGCCGGCACATCCAATGCGACGTGCTGTACCTGGATGCCGACGAGGAGACCCTGCTCAAGCGCTTCTCCGAAACCCGTCGTCGCCACCCGCTGACCAACGCCAATCGCTCCCTCGCCGAGGCGATCCGCGTCGAAAGCGAGCTGCTGGGCCCGATCGCCGACCTGGCCGACCTCAAGATCGACACCACCAACCTCAATCTTTACCAGTTGCGCGACGCGATCAAGCTTCGCCTGCTCAATCAACCCGAGCCCGGCACGGCGTTTCTAGTGGAGTCCTTCGGCTTCAAGCGCGGCATGCCCGTGGACGCCGACCTGGTGTTCGATGTGCGCTGCCTACCCAACCCGTATTGGAAGCCCGAGCTGCGCGAGCACTCCGGGCTGGACCAGCCGGTAATCGACTACCTGGCCGCCCAACCGGATGTCGAAGAGATGTTCCAGGACATCTCCAGCTATCTGCTCAAGTGGCTGCCACGTTTCGCCGCCAGCAATCGCGCCTATGTCACCATCGCGATTGGCTGCACTGGCGGCCACCACCGTTCGGTCTACCTGACCGAGCGCCTGGGCCAGCTTTTGCAACAATCCCTGAAAAACGTCCAGGTCCGCCATCGCGACCTCTAGCCCACAGGATCCGCACCCCGATGCCCGCCCGCGAAATTACCATCATCAACAAGCTGGGCCTGCACGCCCGGGCGGCAGCCAAGTTCGTTGGCGTGGCCGGGCGCTTTCCCTGCCAGGTCAGGGTGGGGCGTGCGCCCGACAAAATGGTGGACGGCAAGAGCATCATGGCCGTGATGATGCTCGCCGCAGGCAAGGGCACCCAGGTGCACCTGATGACCGAGGGCGAACAGGACAACGAGGCCATGGATGCCTTGGCCGAGCTGATCAACAACTATTTCGACGAAGGCGAGTGAATCGCCGCGATGGCCGCAGATCGAGACGACCTGACTGGCCTGGTGTGTAGCGAGCTGACTCAGAGCCCGATTTCTGAATCAATCAACTTTCGCGCCGCAGAACAGAAGCAAAGGGCCGCTGCGCGGCCCTGAGTTTCAACTATTCCTGCCAAGTGACAGGTATCAGCTCCCCGCCACCGTCATCCTCTCGATCAACACCGAGCCACTGTGAATGTTGCTCCGGGTTTCGATATCGCTACCGATCGCGACGATCTGCTGGAACATATCCTTCATGTTGCCGGCAATCGTCACTTCCTGGACAGGGAACTGGATTTCGCCATTCTCCACCCAGAAGCCCGCCGCGCCACGGGAGTAATCGCCCGTCACCATGTTCAGGCCATGCCCCATCAGCTCGGTCACCAGTAAGCCGCGCCCCATACGACGGATCAATGCGGCCTGGTCTTCCACACCGTGGGTGACGAACAGGTTATGCACACCGCCGGCATTGGCAGTGCTCGGCAGACCCAGCTTGCGTCCGGAGTAGGTGCCGAGCAGGTAGGAGACCAGCTCGCCCTTTTCCACGAACGGCTTCGCATAGGTCGCCAGGCCATCGCCGTCGAAGGCCGCGCTCCCCAAGGCTCGCGGCAGGTGAGGACGCTCATCGAGGGTCAGCCAGGTGGGGAAGAGACGCTGGCCGATAGCACCATCGAGGAACGATGATTTGCGGTACAAGTTGCCGCCGGAGATAGCCGAAAGGAAGCTGCCGAACAAGCCGCCCGCCAGTTCTGCGGAGAACAGCACCGGCACCTCGCAGGTCGGCACCGGGCGTGCACCCAGGCGGCTGGCTGCACGCAGTGCGGCGCGCTGGCCGATGCTACGCGGGTCGGCCAGCAATTGACCCTGGCGATTGACGTCATACCAGTAGTCGCGCTGCATCTGCCCTTCGCCCTCGGCGATCATCACGCAACTCAGGCTGTGACGCGTGGAGGCATAACTGCCGATGAAACCATGACTGTTGCCATAGACCCGGCAGCCTTGGTGGGTGTTCAGGGTAGTGCCATCGGCGTTGAGGATGCGTGGATCGGCATCGAAAGCTGCAGCCTCACAGGCCAATGCCATTTCGACGGCCTTTTCCGGCTCCAGGGCCCAGTCATGATAAAGATCCAGATCCGGGATCTCGCGAGCCATCAGCGCTGCGTCGGCCAGGCCTGCACACTCATCCTCGGAGGTATGCTGGGCAATGGCCAAGGCGGCCGCCACGGTCTCGCGAATCGCTTCGCAGCCGCTGGCTGAGGTACTGGCCGAGCCTTTGCGCTGGCCAACGTAGAGGGTGATGCCAAAACCTTGATCGCGGTTGAACTCGACGGTCTCGACCTCGCGCTGGCGCACTGTGGTGGACAAGCCCTGCTCCAACGACACTGCCACTTCGCAGGCGCTGGCGCCCTGGCGTCGTGCTTCGGCGATAATCGCCTCGACCTGTTCCTGCAACGCCGGCAGGTCCTTGGGGCCTACGCTCTGGACTGCACTCATGGTTCTCTCCACTCGAAATTCTGCGTACGGCTAGGGTCATTCTACGACCGGGCCGGACAAGCGGCCCCCGACTGGTTATCATGGCGGCGATTTCTAGCGGACTGCCACCATGGTTGATTCTTACGACGACGCCTTCGACGGCGAAAAAAGCAAAACCCAGATCAAGCGCGAGCTGCATGCGCTGGTCGAGCTCGGTGAGCGCCTCACCACGCTCAAGGCCGACACCCTGGCTCGCCTGCCCTTGACAGACGAACTGCGCCGGGCACTGGCCGAAGCCCACAAGCACACCGCCCACGGCGCTCGCAAACGCCACATGTCGTTCGTCGGCAAGCTGATGCGCGATCAAGACATCGATGCCATCCATGCCCTGCTCGAACAGATCGACAGTTCGAGCCGCCAGTACAACGAACGCTTCCACAACCTGGAGCGTTGGCGCGACCGCCTGGTCGATGGCAATGACGAGGACCTCGAACGTTTCGTCAACGAGTATCCCGACACCGATCGCCAGCACCTGCGCTCCCTGATCCGTCATGCCCAGCACGAGAAGGCCCGGAACAAGCCGCCGGCCGCCGCGCGCAAGGTCTTCAAATACATCCGCGACCTCGACGAAACCCAGCGCGGCCTGCGCTGAGTTTCTCGTCCTGGGGCTGCCACGCAGCCCCGATGGGAGCGACCTTGGGTCGCCACAGGACCGCACAGCGGTCCTGCAAGCCCATCACGCGCCCGTACCGCCTACGGTAATGGCATCCAGCTTCAGGGTCGGCTGGCCTACCCCCACCGGCACCGACTGCCCATCCTTGCCGCACGTCCCAACGCCGCTGTCCAACGCCAGGTCGTTGCCGACCATCGATACCCGACTCATTGCCTCCGGACCATTGCCGATCAGGGTCGCGCCCTTGACCGGTGCCGTGATTTTGCCGTCCTCGATGAGGTAGGCCTCGCTGGTCGAGAACACGAACTTGCCGCTGGTGATATCAACCTGACCGCCGCCGAGGTTGGCGCAGTAGATACCCTTTTTCACCGAGGCGATGATTTCCTGCGGATCGCTTTCGCCAGCGCGCATGTAGGTGTTGGTCATGCGTGGCATCGGCAGGTGGGCATAGGATTCGCGCCGCCCGTTGCCGGTGACCGCCATGCCCATCAGACGCGCATTGAGCTTGTCCTGCATGTAGCCCTTGAGGATGCCGTTCTCGATCAGTGTGGTGCACTCCGTCGGGGTTCCTTCGTCGTCCACGCTCAGTGAGCCGCGACGCCCTTCGAGGGTGCCATCGTCGACGATGGTGCACAGCGCCGAGGCCACTTGCTCGCCGATACGCCCGCTGTAGGCCGAACTGCCCTTGCGGTTGAAGTCGCCTTCCAGGCCATGACCTACCGCTTCATGCAGCAGCACCCCGGACCAGCCAGGGCCGAGCACGACTGGCAAGGTACCCGCCGGTGCCGGCTTGGCGTCGAGGTTGACCAGCGCCTGGCGCAGCGCCTCACGGGCATAACCCATGACACGCTCCTCGGTGAAATAGCGGTAATCGGTACGCCCGCCTCCGCCCTGGCCGCCGCGTTCGCGCCGGCCATTCTGCTCGACAATCACACTGACGTTGAAGCGCACCAGTGGGCGAATATCAGCTGCCAGGCTGCCATCGACCGCGGCCACCAGGATGCGCTCCCAGACCCCGGCCATGCTCACGGTGACCTGTTGAATGCGTGGATCCAGGGCGCGCGTAGCGGCGTCCACCCGCTTGAGCAGTTCGACTTTCTCGGCGCGGCTGAGCACGTCCAGCGGGTTGTCCGGTGCATACAGGGCCGTCACATCCTGGCTGCGGAAGGCCTGCACACGCCCCTCCTGCCCTGCGCGGGAAATCGACCGGGCCGCGCGCGCCGCCGATGTCAGGGCCTCGAGGTTGATGGCGTTGCTGTAGGCGAAGCCCGTCTTCTCACCGGACTGGGCACGTACGCCCACGCCTTGGTCGAGGTTGAAGCTGCCTTCCTTGACGATGCCGTCCTCCAGCGCCCAGGTTTCCGAAATCTGTCCCTGGAAATACAGGTCGGCGGCATCGATGCCGGGTCCCGACAACTCGCCAAGCACAGCCTGCAGGCTGTCCAGGGTCAGTCCGCCCGGGGCCAGGAGCTGTTCGCTGACGGTGGATAACATCTGGCTCATAGTCACTCCGAGGTGTGCGCAGGCCGCAAGGCGTCCTGCGAGAAAAAGCGCCGGTGCAGGGCAACCGGCATTCGCGCCCGGATGGACGCCTGTTCTTCGCTGTCGCGCTCGGCCAGCAATACGCCTTCGCCGCGCGCCTGTTCGGCGATGATCCGCCCCCAAGGGTCGATGATCGCCGCATGACCATAGGTTTCCCGTGGTCCCGGGTGGGTGCCGCCCTGAGCTGCGGCCAACAGGTAGCACTGTGTTTCGATGGCCCGCGCACGGATCAACACTTCCCAATGGGCAGCGCCGGTCACTGCGGTAAAGGCCGCCGGCGCGCTGATCAGCTCCGCTCCGGCCGCGCGCAAGGCGCTGTACAGTTCGGGGAAGCGCAGGTCATAGCACACAGTGAGCCCCAGGCGACCTACCGGTGTGTCGGCGACCACCACCTGGCTGCCGTGGGCATAGTCATCGGACTCCCGATAGCGCCCCCGGTTGTCGGCCACATCCACATCGAACAGGTGCAGCTTGTCGTAACGCGCCGCGACCTCGCCCTGCTCGTCGATCAGCAACGAGCAGGCGTGAGCCTTGGCATCAGGCTGCTCGGCCGGAGGCAGCGGCAAGGTGCCGGCCACAATCCACAACCTGAGGTCGCGGGCCGTGCGTTTCAACCAAGGCAGGATCGGGCCCTGACCAAGGGCTTCGGCGCGGCCGATCGCCGCCGCATCACGCCGCCCCATGGCGGCGAAGTTTTCCGGCAGCACGGCCAATCGGGCGCCGCCGTCGGCGGCCTGCTCCAACAGGGCCCTGGCACGCTGCAGGTTGGCCAGCACATCGTCCTGGCTGACCATCTGAATGACCGCTGACTTCATTAACGTTTCTCGAAAGGTTTCACAAAGGTCATTTTAGGCTCTTTCCAGGGCCCCTCGATGCGGTAGTTCACGCTGGCAAAGCGCGACACGCGATCGCCAATCAAACGATCCACCAGGAACAATGCGCCGCCAACGGCCGGTGCGCCGACGATCAAGGCAGCCAGCGGCAGGTTGTTGGTAACTGGCAAGGTGACCTGCAGGTTGGCATCGACACGGTCACGCACCAGGTCCAGCGTGCCATCGAGTTCGAAGTTGCTCGAAGGCCCCTTGATGGTGATCGGCTCGCGGGTCACATAGACGCCCTGGCTTGCCACCAGCAGGCCCTTGACCCGGTCATAGGCCAGGCCCTTGTCGAACAGGTCGGAGAAGTCCAGGCGCAGACGCCGGCCAATGGAGTTGAAGTTGAGCAGGCCGAATACCCGCAGCGCCTGGGCGCTGCCTTCGACTTCGACGAACTGCCCGGAGCGCAAGGCGGCATCGAGGCTACCGGAGAAACGCTTGAGTGCCACCCATGCCGGCGAGCCGGGCCAGCGGCCATCCACATCCAGGCGGAAGTCACGACTGGTGGCAGTGGGCGCAAAGCCCCAGGCCTTGAGGACATCGGCCAGGTTCTTGCCCTCCAGACGTCCTTTGTACCAACTGCCGGTATTCCCCGGTTCGCCCTCCCAGCCACCGCTACCATCGATACGCAGGCCTTTGAGGTCCAGGTCGACGTCATTGAAAGTCATACCGCGCGGCGTGGGCCTCAGCTTTACCGCCAGGCTGCCGAACAGATCGTCGCCGCGGTACAGCTTGTCGACCGTCACATCCAGGGCCGGCACTTTGCGCGGGTCGAAATCGGCCAACGGGTCCGGTGCATCCTCGGGCTGCTTGCCCGCTGGCTCCCCTGGCGGCAGGCGCAGGGTCTGCAGCCTGACCACCATCGGCGCCGACTTGGCATCGGGAAGGCGCGCGTTGCCTATGACCTCACGGCTGTCCAGGCGTACATCCCAGGCAGCGCTGCCACGCGCCAGACGCACGATAGCTTGGTTCAGATCGAGGCCGAACGCCTTGAGCCGACCGATGCTCAGGTCCACGCCCTGCAGGTTCTGCCGCGCATTGCCGCCAGGGTCCTGGCCTGCGAAGCGCTCCATTTGCGCTTGCCAGGGCGCAATGTCCAACGACTCGATTCGCCCCCGCACCCGCAGGCCCTGGCCTGACGGCACTTGGGCAGTGCCGCTGCCCAGCAGCAACTCGCCGCGCCCTTGGGCAAACGTGGCAGTTGGCGCGGCATAGGCGAAGCGGGCAAGTTCGCCGTAGCTCGCATCGATACGCCGCTCAGGCCCCTTCAACGTCATGCTGAAGCGACTGTCGCGGGTGTCCTGCGCGGCCTTGCCAAAGGGCGCTGGCAGATCGATCGCCAAGCCCTTGAGCGAGGAGTTGACGCTAAGCCGGTTATCGCGGCTGCCCAGACTGACCTGCAACTGGTAAGGAAGATCGCCTGAGACAGGCAGCGGCTGGGTGAATTTCAACCAATCGGTCAACGCCTTGGGCGTCACCTGGCCTCTGGCGTCGATGCGGGTCTGGATCTGACCGGGCTGGCCCTCGGCGAAGATCTGCGCCGTGACAGGTTTACCGAATGCCTGCAGGCTGATGCCCTTGCCGCTGAGGCCCTTGTCCAGATCGAAGCTGAAGTCGCCCTTCAAGCGGCTCAACTCCAGACTCGGCGGGGCAACCTTCAGGCGCGCATCGGCGGTGGTGAAATCGACCTGCACCTTCGGGTGCTCTCCATGCGCCAGGGGAATATCGAGCTTGACCTTGCCCTTGAGCGGCCCTTCGCCCTCCCAACCGGCAAAGACTTCGCCGGTGCCGATCGGAGCCTCCTGGAGAATCTTCAGGCCATCGCCCAGGCGACCATCGAAATTACCATCGAGGTACAGATGGCTGTGCTCGCCGGCATCAACATGGGGGATATCGACGCTGACATCAGTGACCTGGGTGTCGAGCAGCAGGCCACGCCGGGCTTTGATGCGCACGCCACTGTCCTCGATCAGCACATCGCCATCGACCTGCTGCACCTGCGGCCAGCCGGGCTGGAAGTCCAGCGCTGCGTCGTGCACCTTGAAGAACAGACTGATACTGCGCGCCTCGGGCGATGCACCATGGTTCAGCGAACCTTGGTACTGGAAGTAGCCCTCATCGACGTTACCTTTGACGATGGCGCTGCGCAGCCACTCGTCCAGGGCCGGGCTTAGCACTTCGGGCAGGTACTTGGCGGTGTAGCGCCCGTCGCCTTCGGTGAGGCCGACGCGCAGGTCCATGTAGTCCTCGCGCCCTTCTTCGAAGAGCAGGCGGATGAGGAAGTCCGCAGCGATCTTGCCTTCTTCGCCCAGTACCTTGATGTAAGGCGCGATCAGGGTGAAGCCTTCCTGGTCCAGGCGCCAGGTAAGCCGTGCATTGGCCTTCTGGTAGTGCCAGGGTTTGGCGAAGATCGGATACAAATGCAGCATGAAGGCGTCGGTATCCAGACGCAGCTCGCCTTGCCCCAGGTCCCCGCTGATACTGCCGCTCACGTTACCGGCCGCTGGCGCACCGTGATAGGCATCGAAGCCGACCTTCTCGAGATTGGCGGCGAACTGCAGTCGCTGGTCTCCCTCGGCCTTCGGGCGCACGTCCAGTCGCACATTGCGCAGCGCTCCGGTGACCTTGAGCGCGTCTACCACGGCCATGAGCTTGTCCGGCAAGGGCGCCAGCGCCTGGACCAACGGCGTCAGCGGCGTCAGGTCGAGCCGGTCGGCCTGGATCTGCCAGCTTTCCTGGGTCGAATCCTGGTCGACATGCTGCTTGAGTTGGACATGGGTTTCCCAGCGCTGTTCGCCGATACTGACAGCCAGCGAATCGACCACGCCTTCGACGCCGTCCTTTCCGCGCTGGAGCCAGGCGGTCAACGCCAGGTTATCGAGGGTGACCGCCTTGCGCTCGCTGTAGGCCCCGCGCAGCTGCGGCGCATTGAGGCGCACCACCGCACGTTGCAGCTGACCTTGGCGCCAATCGATCCAGAACTCTCCTCCCGCCCGTAAGGTATGAGCCTTCCACTGCCCCAACAGCCGGGGCGGCAACCAGCGGGCCCAATCGCTTTGCGGCAGGCTCAGGTAGGCGTCGACCTCACCGTCGCGCCAGGCCTTGGCGCTGGCGCGGGTACGCAGGCTGATGGCCAGAGGCTGGCCATCGGGCAAGGTCGCGCGCAGATCCAGCGCCTGACGAGACGCACCGGCCTGCAAGCCCAGGCTCACATAAGTGAGGGTGAGGGGGTCACGTTGCCAGGGGTGAAGGGTCACCTGGCTGTCGAAGACATCGATTCTGCCCAGTTGTCGCAGGCGTTGCAGCACCTGGGCGGGGTCCAGTGGCGTATCGTCCTTGCGCGGCAGGCCTTCGAGCGCCCAGGCGCCTTGCTCGTCCTCGCGCAGGATCAGTTGCAGCCCGCCCAACTGTATACGCGCCAAACGTAGCTCGCGGGCCTTGAGGCTGGCCCATAGGTCTGGGACGGCCTTGACTTCATCCAGGCGTAACGCCGAGGCACCCTCGCCCACTTGCAGGTCGCGCACCCGCAGTACCGGTGCAAGGCCGCTCCAGTGCCCCTCGAGGGCACCGACATGTACCGGCAGCCCCAGGGCTTGCTCAACCTTGCTTTGCACTTCGGCACGGTACTCGGCCACCAGGGGGACCAGCTCCCGACCGAGGCTGACATACAGCGCCACCAGCACCGCCAGCAGGGCGCAGAATCCCAGCCCCCAGCGGGTCAAGGCGCCTAGAACGTGGGTCAGACGTCCCATGGCCATGGCCCTCCAAGTCGTCCCTTAACTATGGCTTGGTACTGTGGCTTTGCCAGCAGGGTCGGCCACATAAAGGTTTCAGAACGAGTCAGAGCAGCACCACATCGTATTGTTCCTGGGAATACATGGATTCGACCTGGAAGCGAATGGTCCGACCAATGAAGGCCTCCAGCTCGGCAACGTTGCCGGACTCCTCATCCAGCAGGCGATCGACGACTTTCTGGTTGGCCAGGACCCGATAGCCTTCGGCTTGATAAGCCCGGGCCTCACGGAGGATCTCACGGAAAATTTCGTAACACACAGTCTCGGGCGTCTTCAGCTTGCCGCGCCCCTGGCACGCGATGCAGGGCTCGCAGAGTACTTGCTCGAGGCTTTCGCGAGTGCGCTTGCGGGTCATCTGCACCAGGCCAAGCTCGGTGATACCGATGATGTTGGTCTTGGCGTGGTCCCGCTCGAGCTGCTTCTCCAAGGTGCGCAACACCTGGCGCTGGTGCTCCTCGTCCTCCATATCGATGAAGTCGATGATGATGATTCCACCGATGTTACGCAGTCGCAGCTGCCGGGCAATGGCGGTGGCCGCTTCGAGGTTGGTCTTGAAGATGGTCTCTTCGAGATTGCGATGCCCGACGAAGGCACCGGTGTTGACGTCGATGGTGGTCATCGCTTCGGCAGGATCGACCACCAGGTAGCCGCCGGACTTGAGCGGTACCTTGCGCTCCAAGGCGCGCTGGATCTCGTCCTCGACGCCATACAGGTCGAAGATCGGCCGCTCGCCCGGATAATGCTCGAGGCGGTCGGCGATTTCAGGCATCAGCTCAGCGACGAACTGCGTGGTTTTCTGGAAGGTTTCCCGAGAATCGATGCGGATCTTCTCGATCTTTGGGTTGACCAGATCGCGCAGGGTGCGCAGGGCCAGCCCCAGGTCCTCGTAGATGACCAACGGGGCACCGCACGTCATGATCTGGCTGCCGATCTGCTCCCACAGGCGACGCAGGTAGCGGATGTCCTGGAGAATTTCGTCGGTGCGGGCGCCCTCGGCAGCAGTACGCAGGATGAAACCGCCAGCATCCTTGATGTCTTCTTTTTCCACGCAATCGCTGACCACCTGCTTGAGACGCTCACGCTCGGCCTCGTCCTCGATCTTCAGCGAAATGCCCACATGGCTGCTGCGTGGCATGTACACCAGATAGCGCGATGGGATCGACAATTGGGTGGTCAGGCGGGCGCCCTTGGTGCCGATGGGATCCTTCGTCACCTGGACCACCAGCGCCTGGCCCTCATGGACCAGGGCAGTGATGTTCTCCACCGCCGAGCCTTCGCGCTGGGAGATTTCCGAGGCATGGATGAAGGCTGCACGCTCCAGGCCGATGTCGACGAAGGCCGCCTGCATACCTGGCAGAACCCGCACTACCTTGCCCTTGTAGATGTTGCCGACGATGCCGCGACGCTGGGTGCGCTCGACATGCACCTCTTGCAGGACACCGTTTTCCACCACTGCCACACGTGATTCCATCGGGGTGATGTTGATCAGGATCTCTTCACTCATGGCAGGCTCTCGTCAAAGGTCTTCGGTAATGATGGATCGCGGTCAGGTAGCTGGCTAGCGCGGTGCTGGAACCTCGTGCTGTTGCCAGCAGGCAATGCCGAATTGACCAAGCAGATCGGCGGTTTCGCTCAGGGGAAGCCCGACCACGGCTGAATAACTGCCGACAAGCCCAGTGACGAAGATCGCGCCAAGGCCCTGGATGGCATAGCCACCGGCCTTGTCCTGCGGCTCGCCGCTGGCCCAGTAGCGCTCGGCCTCGCTTGCGCTGATCGCTCTGAAACGCACGGTGCTCGCGACGCAGGCACTCAGGCAACGCCGGCCGTCGCTCAAGGCGACGGCAGTGAGCACCTGGTGTTCGCGATCGGAAAGTTCGGCCAGCATGGCCAAGGCATGTTCACGGTTTTCGGGCTTGCCGAGGATGCGCCCCTCGAGCACTACGGCGGTGTCGGCGCCCAGCACCACCCCTGGGCCTTGGACCTGAGCAAGGCCTGCGGCCGCCTTGGCCCGAGCCAGGCGCTCGACATAATCGGCAGCGCCTTCGCCAGGCAGCGGTGTTTCATCGATGGGGGCGGCGACCTGAGTGAACGGTACGCCGATCTGGGCCAACAGTTCACGACGGCGCGGGGAGCCTGAGGCCAGGTACAGCGGGGTCATCGACATCTCCCTGTCAGATTCGGCATCGCCGTCAGTTGATATGCAAGCGTCGGCGCAAATCGCGCAGGGCAAAGCTGATCCATGGCCAGAGCAAGGCACTGATGACCGCCGACCAGACCAACGCCAGGGTGGGCAGGCGATTGCCGGTCAGCGCACTCAGCCAGAGCTGGATCAGCTGGGCAATGCCGAAGATCACCAGAATCACCAGACTCTGCTGCCACATGGGATACATGCGCAGGCGCTGCTGCAAGGACAGCACCAGGAAGGTGATCAGCGTAAGAATCAGGGCGTTCTGCCCCAGCAGGGTGCCGTACAACACGTCCTCGGCCAGGCCGAGGACGAATGCGGTGGTCATGCCGACCTTGTTCGGTACCGCCAAGGTCCAGAAGGACACCAGCATGGCCAGCCACATGGGCCGGAACACTTCCATGAACTGGGGCATGGGCGAGACGCTGAGCAACAGGCCGATGATGAATGTCAGCCAGATCACCCAGCCGTTCTTGCTGCGGGAGCGAGCCATCATTGTCTCCGGGAGGGGGGCGGCGCTGCGGGAGCCGCTGCCGGCGACGCAGGGGCAACAGCGGGAGCGGGAACGACGGGCGCGGCGGGTGCGTTCGCGGGGGCCGGTATCGCGGCTGGCGTGCCCTGCGCACCCTCGCCGGTACCCTGTCCGCTGTTGCCCGTCGCGCCTTTGCGGTCGGCCTCTTCCTGGGCAATCCCGGCATCGGTGGCGCGCTGCTCGGCCGTACGCCGATCACTGAACACCAGCAGCATGTAGCGGCTGCGGTTGAGCGCGGCGGTGGGAATGGCGCGCACGATCGCAAACGGCTGGCCGGAATCGTGGATCACTTCGTTGACCGTGGCCACCGGATAACCTGCAGGGAAGCGCTGGCCCATCCCGGAGCTGACCAGCAGGTCGCCTTCCTTGATATCGGCGGTGTCAGCCACATGACGCAGCTCCAGGCGCTCCGGATTACCAGTACCACTGGCGATGGCCCGCAGGCCGTTGCGGTTGACCTGAACCGGAATGCTGTGGGTGGTATCGGTGAGCAGCAGCACGCGCGAGGTGTAGGGCATCAGCTCGACCACCTGGCCCATCAGGCCACGAGCATCGAGTACCGGCTGGCCGAGGAACACGCCGTCACGCTCGCCCTTGTTGATGAGGATGCGATGGGTGAACGGATTGGGGTCCACACCAATGAGCTCGGCCACTTCGACCTTCTCGTTGACCAGCGCCGAGGAGTTCAGCAGTTCACGCAGTCGCACGTTCTGCTCGGTCAGGGCTGCCAGCTTCTGCAGGCGCCCCTGCAGCAACAAGGCTTCGGTCTTGAGTTTCTCGTTTTCCGCGATCAGCTCGGTACGGCTGCCGAACTGGCTGGCCACACCCTGCCACAGGCGCTGCGGCAAGTCGGTGACCCAATAGGACTCCATCAGTACCAGCCCCATCTGGCTGCGCACTGGCTTGAGCACCGCGAAGCGCGAATCGACCACCATCAGCGCGACCGACAGCACCACCAGTACCAGGAGACGAACGCCCAGCGAGGGGCCCTTGGAGAAAAGCGGTTTAATGGGCCGTTCCTCGTGGACGACGATTCAGGAGGTCATTGGACATGAAGCAATGCACCGGCCTGCTTGCGGGTTGACGGAAACGACGCCCGGACGGACGCCAGCCCAGCGCATACAGGTAGCACTGTGCGTGCTACCTGTAAACCGGGCGAACACAATCCATGCGTGCATGGACCGCGTGGGATCACTCGCTGGAGAGCAGGTCCATGGCGTGCTTGTCCATCATTTCCAGCGCACGGCCACCACCGCGGGCGACGCAGGTCAGAGGATCTTCGGCGACGATCACCGGCAGGCCGGTTTCCTGGGCCAGCAGCTTGTCGAGGTCGCGCAGCAGCGCGCCACCGCCGGTCAGCACCAAGCCACGCTCGGCGATGTCCGAGGCCAGCTCTGGCGGCGACTGTTCCAGAGCGCTCTTGACCGCCTGGACGATGGTTGCCAGGGATTCCTGCAGCGCTTCGAGCACCTCATTGGAATTGAGGGTGAAGGCACGCGGCACGCCCTCGGCCAGGTTGCGGCCACGAACGTCGACTTCGCGCACTTCGCCGCCCGGGTAGGCGGTGCCAATTTCCTGCTTGATGCGCTCGGCGGTGGATTCGCCGATCAGGCTGCCGTAGTTACGGCGCACGTAGGTCACGATGGCTTCGTCGAAGCGATCACCACCTACCCGTACGGATTCGGCATAGACCACGCCGTTGA